>NZ_JBWKUH010000033.1:0-57128 GCF_059420745.1 Sphingobacterium sp. GW821-FHT03E03 | reverse complement strand
CGGGATGTAGGTAAATGTGCTGTGTTCGTGGGGGAGTACGATTTCGTTTTTGGTACCATGTTTTTGAATGATAATATCGTCCGTCGCTTTCTTGGTGTAAATGAGGTGAAAGTCCAGCTTGCTTGTTTTCAGCTGAACAATGCAATCATTGGACACATGCGCCTGTAGTCGATATAATATCACTTGGCGGTAATCTATAAATTCCTCCACAAGCTGTATCGAAGTATCCTCATATAGATTACGTTTTGCATCAGGTAATCGGGGCAGAAATGGATGTTTTTCGTCCTCGAAAAGCGCTACTTTTGGTAATATAAATTTGAAGGTCTTCTTCATACTTATTTTGGTTTGTTTACAATTTTATCTAAGCCTAATAGTAAGAAAACTGAGCATCCGGAATATGGCTAATTATTTAATATGTGTGTTTAACTATTTACTTTAGGCATTTTATTGTTTTTAACACTTTGTTTGTAACTATATATTGTTCTATATCACACTTGTTCATCAAATAACTCCAAACATAGAATTTGTGATTGTTTTATAATGTGGAATTAATTCCTAAATCCACTGCATTACTTCTCAATTGATCGACATAACTTCCTGTGACTGTTGAATTAATTCCAAATATATTGTGTATACAAGATCTAAATTTGACCAAAAGGGTAAAAAGAATTGACCATTTGTGCCATTTTACACCAGTATTCAAAATGCATAATACTGGATTTTAAGGAAAATGCTTGCGTCGTGTGAGAAATTCGGACACTTTTGGAGAAATAAGGACAAAAATTGAGCATGCTCGAACTGGACAATGGCTGTATGACGCTGTATGCTTTTTCATTTTCCTGATTTTTGGAATGTTATCAAATCAAAGTTAGGGAAGGGGGATACCAAAAAAATTGGCTTTTAAGTACTAATTTTGGGTGTTTGCTTCGCTATTTGTGCAGTATTTCTTCGCCTCTTGTCCGTACCATCTTCGGAATGCCCATATAGATTTTCTACTCATTCTCCACTTATTGCCTACATAATCAGTAGGGAAAGAGTAGAGAAATGTAAAACGGTAGGCGAATATGGGGCGAAGTAGTCCTGAACGAGTCCCGAATGCGGAATGAGCAATTTTTAGATAATGCCAATTGCACTAACTTCCTATGTTCTTTGCTGCTTTTTATGAGCGTATTCGCTCCCCACCCCACTTTTGGGTTACTATTCACCTACTGTTGGCCTACTGAAGTAGGCCAACAGTAGGTGAATAGTAGGAAAATAGTAGGTGAAACCTAGGGTTAGATTAGGAGACTCCTAAAGGAGAATAGATAGTTGGTAGTTTATATGTCTTATCACATAAAATGAAAAAAGGATAGCCATTTATTCGTAAGTCAATCCTTGAAAGAGGTACCGGTTTGAATAGTTTTGTAGCGGAAAGCCCAGTCTTCCCTCGGAAGACTGGGCTTTTCTCCGCATCAAGACATTAATAAGTAATTTTGGGCTTGCCATTTTCACAAATAACACCTTTAGCTGGCTTGTCATTTTTGTCTGGACAATTCAAGCTTTTGTCTAATTCCCTTTTTGCATGATCCAAGTGCTTATATTGTTCCATCATATTGCCAAATACAGCAAAATTTTCTTTGCAGGTATATAGTATGGGGATAAATTCACAGTCTTTGCGAAAGGTAGCAATGTGCCATTTACTTGGGTCGTTGCAGAGAACGTCATCAAAAAATGTCTGCAATTTGGGGAGCAGATCCACCAATCGTTGATTGATTTCAGATAATTCTAGATCTCTAGCCGAAGCGACTTTCAGTTTACCAGCGATGCAACGTATCCCAAAATGGGGTGGAAGATAATTAGGGGATACACTATTGTCGTACACAATCGGTCCTTTATATACTTTCTGTGCTCTTTCTTTAAGATCTGCGGCCTCGGCAAGTAATTTATTATACGCCTGCTCGAAGCTCGGATGTACGGGTACGTAGGTATAATAAAGTGTGTCAATACGGCATTCCTTCAGATCATTGCAAGAAAGATTTTCAGTTAGTTTAACGGCTTGCTGAATTTTATCATCTGCTAGACTGGTGAGTTCTTCATAGCTGTCTTCTTTTTTACAGCCTACAAATAAAAATGTACTCAATAAAAAAGCGTAAAATAGGTGCGTTAAGTGCTTCATAAATTTGGTTTTTGTAAGATTAACGAAAGCTATTAACTATCCGCTATAGCCAAAGGTATCCTGATGCAGGGATATATTGCTTTTTATCAATAATTAATAAAGTTGTTTTCCAATAGTCTTTAGCCCGCTAAAATTAACAATTCAAAATGACTTTGTCTAAAATACTTTAAGGTAGTATACTTGCGAACCATCGCGATATAAAAGACTTTTCAATTATCTGACCATAAAAAGTATCGGGGCTGTCCAGTGACTGGCTCCATATTTATTACGAGCTCTCACTTGGAAGTAGATATATTGTCCCGGCGTAAATCCTGCTTGATAGGTCTTGAATGAGTTTGTTTTGTACGCTATTTCACCCCAGTTGGGAAGCCCCTTAGAATCTACCTGTAAAGCAAACCTGTAATCATAGAACATGTCGCGTCCAACAGGTTTGAAACCAAAGGTGACTTCACCACTCGATCTTCCGTCGCAAAGAAAGGGAGCGGTAGGTGGATCGGGAATTTTTCCTTTACGCTTCTCGGCAAGTACGGGGAATCCTGAACTGTATAGCAAGGATAACCGACCGTCGCTGATCAAGTTGATATATACCACCAGCTGCTGAAATAAGCTACATAGTTTTTGCTTGCTCTCTCGTTTAAACGCTTTTTTTTGTCGGTTGCCATTTCTGGATGCTATTACTTTTTGATAATAGTCCTCATAGGCTGATTGAATGGTTGAAAGTGGAGGGGTGGGGTTTATAAATACGGGCGAATCCTTTAATCTGATAAGAATATAGTGTGCCGTAACCAACAGTTTCTCATCAGTATATCGAATAAAATTAGCTTTCGCACGAATGTATTTCATAATTTCCGTTTTGATTTAACATGCAAGCAATGTAATAGAAAGATCTACACTGGCAATAACTTGATTAAAAATCCAATTTAACTTTATTTTTGAATATATTCTTAAATAACGCCTATACTTTTTTGTATGCTGTGCATCCTTACTACAGTGAAGATACGGGTTGTTATGCTTGAGGTTGTATTTATTTGCAATATCTGTGAATCAGATCCCTATATTTTGTTGGCATTTCGGGTTTGGTCTATTTTATCGCCCTTGCACAAAAAACAAGCGCATTATAGGTATGCTATAAAGCCATGAATTCTGTTGGTATTTCGGTTTTAGGATGTCTCTTTCCGTATGTTGTTGGATCTATAACACCATAAGTCGATCGTAAATTGCACAAACTTATTGATATCTTTATGTAACATGTGTTTGGGATTGGTACCGTTTCTTTTTCAGAAGGAGGGATTATAGCTGAACCCCTGCCTCGAAGCAATAAAATCATTAATGGAAATCAATAAAATGTCTGAAGATAAGATGATATCAGAAGGGCATGTCGTACGACTGAAGCACTTTGCGCTAAATAACGGTGAAGTAATGACTAATGGGATAGAGATTTGGCGTAATTACCAGCGGTTTATGGATGTTTTGCTCCGGAATCTCTTGTTTTTATTGGAGTAAATGAAAATATACCTTGCCGGTGTCGCAATTTACTACCGCTACAAATTAATGTTACGTAGAAAAATAACGATAAAATCCGTATCTTCGTGCAATGGATAATTTTATTGTTTCTGCACGTAAATACCGCCCGATTACCTTTGATTCGGTTGTAGGTCAGCAACACATTACAGGTACCTTAAAGAATGCAATTCACAACAATCAGTTGGCGCAGGCATTTTTATTCTGTGGGCCACGTGGTGTTGGTAAAACTACTTGTGCTCGTATTTTAGCCAAAACAATAAATTGTGAACAGATCTTACCCGGGACTGAGCCTTGTGGCGAATGTGACAGCTGTAAATCCTTTCAAAACGGTAATTCTTTCAGTATTCATGAACTCGATGCCGCATCTAATAACTCTGTAGATGATATCCGTAACCTTATTGATCAGGTCCGTATACCGCCACAGGCAGGAAAGTACAAGATCTATATTATCGATGAGGTGCATATGCTCTCACAGGCCGCTTTCAATGCGTTTTTGAAAACATTGGAGGAACCACCTTCCTATGCGATTTTTATCCTGGCAACAACAGAGAAACATAAGATTTTGCCGACGATTCTTTCTCGTTGTCAGATTTTTGATTTCAACCGTATAAAGGTGGAGGACATGGCAGGTCATCTGGCGCGAATAGCTGACCGTGAAGCGATCGCTTATGACCAAGATGGTTTACATATCATTGCGCAAAAGGCAGATGGTGGTCTTCGGGATGCCTTGTCTATGTTTGATCAGATTGTCAGTTTCTCAAATAAAAATGTAACCTATCAGGCTGTTATTGACAACCTAAATATTCTGGATTACGATTATTATTTTAAGCTAACGGATTCGATCTTGGCTGAAGATGCTGCGCAAACGCTTTTGACATTTAATGAGATTTTGAATCATGGCTTCGATGGAAGCCATTTCATTGCTGGTTTGTCGGCTCATTTCCGGAATCTGTTGGTGGCCCGAGAGCCCGCGACGTTAAAACTATTGGAAGTTAGCGATAGCATACGACAAAAATATTTACAGCAAGCGCAAAAAGGTTCTTCGGGGCTTTTATTGTCGGCATTGAATATTTCAAACCAGTGTGAAATAAATTACAAGACGAGCAAAAACCAACGCTTGCAGGTAGAGCTTGCTTTGTTAAAAATGTGCCACATCGCAAGTGCCATTAAATTAAGCCAGCTTGGTTCCGTACAGATTCCTTCAGATGCTGAAGGAGTAAAAAAAAAACTCCCTGAGCCAGTAATCCCACAAGCGAAGGAAAGCCCTTCTGCGGCAGCATCTTCTGGAAATACGGGACAAAATGCGACATCAGCACCAGCTGTATTGACTCACGCGCCTATATCCAATCCGACAGCAACTGTTTCCAATTCCCAGACTTCGACCGTCAAGCCTGAGGTAAAAAATGAAGCAGTTTCAAATGTGCCGCCAAAAGTTAAAAAAGGGGGATGGGGATCCTCTGCTTCAGCGATTATTCCATCATTACCGGATTTGAACACCATTTATGACAACAACTCGGTTGCCAAAGAAGGTGATGAGCCTGAATTAATAAGAGGTACCGAACAGCGTGAGGTAAGCTTTAATCAATTTATAACCATCTGGAACGCTTATGCTGAGCAGTTGAAGACAGAAAATAAAATCAATCTCTATACGATGATGACGACGACGCAACCTCGCTTGAAGGGTACATTGATCGAGATTGATGTCGAGAATGGTGTGCAGATGGATGTATTGCAGAGTGCGAAAGTGGATGTGTTGAATTATCTTCGGGTAAAGCTGCAAAATTTTGCGCTTGATCTGCAAGGTGTTATGATGGAATTCACGGTTTCCCGCAAACCGTACACTTCGCAGGAAAAGTATCAGGCAATGGTAACCAAAAATCCGCTTTTAGATACTTTGCGTAAGGAGTTTAACTTAGGTTTAAGCTAAATCTCCATTCTAATTCCTATCAAATTTTTGTACCTTTGCAATCTCTTCTATTTGGAAGGTAATATTTAGTTTTATGATGCAAGGAAATTTTCAGAGACGTGATCGCGATCACGGCGAAAGACGTGAAGTAAATCAGATGGTATTCGGTATCCGTGCCGTCATTGAAGCGATCGATAGTGGTAAAGAAATTGAATCGTTATTTGTACAACGCGGATTAAGCGGTAGTCTGATTCTGGAATTGAAGTCCTTATTGAAAGAACATGATATTGCTTTTCAGCAGGTACCTATTGAGAAACTGAACCGTATTACACGGAAAAATCATCAGGGTGTTATCGCGGTGATATCGCCAATTACATATCAAAATATTGAAGATCTCTTACCTCAGATCTATGAGAAGGGTGAAACTCCTTTACTTTTGATGTTAGACGGGGTGACTGACGTCCGTAATATGGGGGCTATTGCACGTACGGCAGAATGTTCAGGTGTGCATGCGATCATTGTGCCTAAAAAAGGATCTGCTGAAATAAATCCGGATGCAATTAAGACATCAGCTGGAGCACTGTATAAAATTCCGGTCTGCCGTCATGACAGCCTATCAAAAGTGGGTAAATTTCTGATAGATTCAGGTGTGCAATTGGTTGTTAGTACGGAAAAAACAACATCAAGCATCTATGACGTGGATTATACTGTACCTACTTGTGTCATCATGGGCGCTGAAGATGTCGGCGTGTCAAATGATTTAATTCGTATTGCAGATAATCTTGCCAAGATACCAATGTATGGCGAAATAGGCTCACTTAACGTGTCTGTATCGGCTGCGGTAGTGATCTATGAGGCAATTCGTCAACGTCTGCCGAAGAAGTCGTAAGCGTAAAAAAATCTACGATATAACATAGCTTTTGTCTCTGACAAAGGCTATTTTTTTTTATCGGTCTTATTTGATTTTTACTTTAATATTTAAGTAGGAGGGCTTGGTTTAGTTTTATACCGATCTTTATTTAAACCTGCAGGCGAAAGCCTGATCCAGATCCCGACATCTTACATGCTTTATTGTTTGTCCCTGATAAATAGATTTGTCTATTTATTTAACTAAGTATTGTAAATCGCCTCAACCTCTTTTTCATACTTCTGAAGAATGATTTTCCGCTTCATCTTTAAGGTGGGGGTTAATTCACCCGTCTCTATTGTCATTTCATTTGGAATAATTGCAAATTTCTTGATCTGTTCCCAGTTACCAAAATTTTGATTGATGCGATTGAGTTCGAACTCAATCTGCAGCCTAACTTCAGGGTGGTTCAGGAATTCTATTTTTGATAATTTTGCCAACGAAGGGAAGGAGTTCTTGCTCCATTCCAACAGATTGACATAGCTTGGAACAATAAGAGCCGCAGGGAATTTTTGCGACTCACCAATTACCATCACCTGCTCAATAAAAGAAGATTCTACGATCTTGGACTCAAGCTGTTGGGGGACAATATATTTCCCACCAGAAGTCTTGAACATCTCTTTCTTGCGGTCTATTATTTTAAGAAACTTGCCGTCAACCCATTGACCAATATCTCCAGTATATAACCAACCATCTTTGAGCACCTCCGCAGTGGCTTCGTCATTTTTATAATAACCAATCATATTGTTTTCACCTTTGGTGAGAATCTCTCCATCATCGGCAAGTTTGATTTCAATATTGATCAATGGTAGACCTACTGTACCGATTTTCATCCCTCTTTTAAAGCAGTTTACGGCAATACAAGGGCCTGCTTCGGTCAGACCGTAACCTTCATAAATAGGTATTCCGGCAGCCATATACAATCGGATTAATCTTTCTTGTAAAGCTGCACTGCCCGATGCAATCCCTTTGATGTCGCTACCCATGGCCTCCCGCCATTTAGAAAAGACGAGTTTTCGTGCGATACTTAATTTAACATCATACCACCAAGAGCGGTTTTCCAATGTGTATTGTTCACCAACACGAAGAGACCAAAAGAATATCTTGCGTTTGAATCCGGTCAGCTTTTCACCGGTTGCAATAATTTTTTCATATACTTTTTCAAGTACACGGGGCACGGCTGAAAAGATATGTGGTCGGACTGATTTGAAATCTTCTCCAATGGTATCCATCGACTGGGCAAAAAAGATTGTTAAGCCTTTATACATATAGACATATTGGAATACACGTTCGTAGGCATGGCAAACGGGTAGAAAGGAAAGTGCACGGTCTCCGCGTTCGACAGGGAAGGAGTATTCACTGCTCATGGTATCGGCCAATAGATTTCGGTGGGCTAGCATAACTCCCTTTGGATTTCCGGTTGTCCCCGATGTATAAATGATTGAAGCCAGGCTATCGGTATTGACGGCATTTCGAAGTCCCTGAACCTGCTCATCAGTGACAGAAGCACCAGCAGCTACGAAACGCTGCCAATGTGGTATATGCTCTTCTTTATCTAAGGTGAAAATATGCTCTAAGAGCGGACATGAGTCTTTGATCGAAGTGATCTTAGTGTATAATTTTATGGAACTTACGATACAATTTCTGATCTCAGCATGGTTGAATATATACCTGTAGTCTGATTCAGAAATATTCGGATAAATCGCGACAACAACAGCGCCGATCTGCTGGATTGCAAAATCAAGAATATTCCATTCGATACGGTTTTCACTGATTAAAGCAACTTTTTCTCCTGCTTGAACACCTAGTGTAATCAGACCTTTGGATACCTGATTGACTTGTTCGATAAATTCTGTATTACTTACCGCTACCCAATTTGTTCCGTTTTTGTAGGAAAACATAGGAAAGCCGGGCGCAGTTTCTTGTTGCAGGTAGGCTAAATCAAATAATCGTGTTGCTGTTAGCATGATGGAAATCCCGTTCGTATAATTGAGCTAATTTACGGATTTTTGAGGAGATTAAAGCAGATGGGAAATGGAATATCGCTTATTAAGCGGAAGAGGAGAGGGATAACTGGTTGTGAATCCGTCGGGAAATTATAAATGAAAAAGACTCTGATCTGCAAAGCCGGGGCTTTCCAAATCAGAGTCTTTATACGCTTATCTAAATACTAAATCTAGTATTTGCTTTTAGATTCTTTACGTTTACCTGAGAAATCACGGAAACCTCCGCTATTGCTACCACGGTCGCGTTTTTCGCTGCTGAATCCGCCTTCACGTCTTCCGCCACGGTCACCGCCACCATATCCGCCTTCACGTCTTCCGCCACGGTCACCGCCACCATATCCGCCTTCACGTCTTCCGCCACGGTCACCACCACGGTATCCGCCTTCGCGTCTTCCGCCACGGCTTCTTCCACGATCACCACCACGGCCTTCGCTTTTTGCTTCTCCGGATACTTCGATACGTACTTGACGACCGTTGTAATCCACACCTTGGAAACCTTGGAATACTTTCTCTACTTCAGCATCTTGAACTTCAAAGAATGTAAAGACACCTTTTAAGTCAATTTTGCCGATAGATTTTCCTGAGATGTTTGCATTGTTACAGATAAAGCCTAACATGTCTCCACGAGAGAACTCATCTACTGAACCTAAGTTCATGAACAAACGCGTATAACCTTTTGAACCTTCGCGAGAACGACCATCACGTCTATCGCCACGATCTTCACGAGAACCTTCGCGGGCTTCGATATTTAAATCAGGAGCGTTTTTATAATAGTCCAAGAAACGGTTGAATTCAAGAGAAGCAAATCTTTTGATGATATCTTCTTTTGAAAGAGATTCCAAGTTTTCCATAATTGCAGGCAAGAATGGACTGATCTGCTCATCATTTACTTCTACGTTTTCAATCTTCTTAACGATAGAGAACAATTGTTTTTCGCAAACTTCAGCACCTTGAGGAACTTGTTTTTTCTCAAAAGCTTTACCGATGATCTTTTCAAGATGACGGATTTTGCTGAGCTCCTTTACATTTACCAAAGAAAGAGAGATACCAGTTTTACCTGCACGGGCTGTACGGCCAGAACGGTGTGTATAGTTTTCTGTTTCATCAGGTAAAGAGAAGTTGATCACGTGAGTTACATCACTTACATCAATACCACGAGCTGCTACGTCTGTTGCGATCAATAATTGTAAACTACGGTCACGGTAACGTTTCATTACTTTGTCGCGTTGTTGTTGGGACAAGTCACCGTGCAGCGAGTCTGCATTGTAACCATCTTTGATCAACGCTTCGGCGATATCCTGTGTTTCGATTTTTGTACGACAAAATACGATACCAAAGATATCAGGGTTTGAATCCACAATACGTTTGAACGCAGCATATTTATCTTTTGCTTTGATCAAATAATAATGGTGTTCAATGTTGGCGTTACCGGTATTTTTTGTACCTACAGTAAGCTCAACAGGATCGGTCATATAATTCTTTGCGATACGACGTACCTCGGAAGGCATTGTCGCCGAAAATAACCAAGTTTTTTTCTCGTCAGGAGTTTCTGACAAAATGTTGTTGATGTCTTCTTTGAAGCCCATATTGAGCATCTCATCTGCTTCATCTAATACAACATACTTAACATTTGAAAAATCAATTGCATTTCTGCCAATGATATCCAACATACGACCTGGGGTCGCTACTACAATTTGCACTCCACGTCTGATTTGACGTAGCTGGTCTGAGATATTTGCACCTCCATATACAGCAACAACATGTACGTTGTCAACGTATTTAGCAAATTTTTCTAAATCTTTTGAGATTTGTAAACATAATTCCCGGGTAGGGCAAAGGATTAATGCCTGTGGGTGTTTTTGAGAAAAGTCTAATTGCTCTAATAATGGAAGACCAAATGCCGCGGTCTTTCCTGTGCCAGTTTGGGCTAATCCGACAAAATCGT
The DNA here is from genome assembly GCF_059420745.1 of Sphingobacterium sp. GW821-FHT03E03. NCBI lineage: Bacteria > Pseudomonadati > Bacteroidota > Sphingobacteriia > Sphingobacteriales > Sphingobacteriaceae > Sphingobacterium > Sphingobacterium sp. GW821-FHT03E03. The sequence goes on along the minus strand of NZ_JBWKUH010000033.1, from coordinate 46,685 downwards.
CGTTACCAGTCAATAAAACAGGAATGGCTTTTTCCTGAATTTCAGAAGGTTTTTCGAAACCTAATTCTGAGATGGCATTAACAACTTCCTCACGGATTCCCAGTTCTAAAAATGGGTTCATGAAATATTTTATACAATAGGCACTATTGCCTAAGGCGTTGCAAAGGTAAGAATAATATTTGAATAATCAAAGAATTTAAATAATTGATTTTTAGCCGAATCGGAATATGTGCCATTGATAGGGCAATAAATTTATTCGTATTATACTTCAAAGGGGGAACTATGCTTTCATCAAATGCGGGTGCCAAAAAGAAATTTTATGAAGTATACATCTATTCGTTGTTGAAATTTTAAAAATAAACCCGTTTTATTATTTTTTGATCATAGCAGAGCGCCTTCTTTTTGTCAAATTTGTAATATGGCGGATTTTTCTCGCATCAGTGGGGAGGGGTTGAGTTGTATTAAGCGCCTTTTTGATACCTTTAGGGTACAAATAGACACTATTTTCCTGTTGTCAAGCGCTGTGTGGCTAGCTTGTTTTCAGGGTAATGTCGTATTAAAAGGTTGACTTGATATGTACTCAATATGCTCTCACTATTGTCGGAATCCGAATATGGAACAACGTTGCTGCTACGTTTGTGTAAATCGTATAAAGGATAACTTTGACTCCCTTCTCGGCAGCCGTGTTGACGATTATTTTGGCTAAGCATCGGGCTGAAGCGATTAAGTAAGCTTATGTAATGTAACTATACAAAAAAAGCATCACTTAAGAGTGATGCCTTTTTTTGTATAGATCGAATATTATCGATTAATAAAGAGTGAACTCTACACGACGGTTTTGTTGGCGACCAGCAGCGTTCTTATTAGATGCAATTGGTTGGTCAGGACCGTAACCTGTAGCTTCGATACGTGAAGCGTTAGCGCCTTGAGATACTAAATAAGCTTTCACTGACTCAGCACGTTCTTTTGATAAACGCATGTTCAATTCACGTGAACCTGTGTTATCTGTGTGACCAGCTAATTTCAAGCTAAAGTTCTTCTCGATCAACAATGCCGCAACTTTATTTAATGTTGCATATGAAGTAGGACGGATAGTTGCTTTGCTCAAATCGAATTCTAGGTTTTTGATCGCATCAGCAACAACTTTTTTGTCTGCTTCTGTAACAACAACTTTTTCTACGATTTTAGTTTCGTTTTTGACAAGAATAGGACAACCTGATCCATCTACCTGTACACCAGAAGGTGTTTCCGGACATTTATCATATTTGTTTGCTACACCGTCACCATCATCATCTTTTAAATCACTGTTCAAACCATCCAATTGACTTTGTAAAGCCTGATTTTTTGCATTAAGAGCATCATTCTGCGCTTTTAAATCATCGTATTTTATAGTGTAATCATTTACCAATGTCGCTACCGGATTTGAGTTGCTCAACGCTGGTTTGCTACCACTACCCAAAGCGAACTCTAGACCTGCGTGAGCATAGGTGAACAAATCATTTTTATATTGTTGCGGCGGAGTTGTATTGTAACGATTGTTGAAACGTTGATTCGCCCAGTTCAATTGATAGCCCAATTCGAAGTTAATGCCTTTGGCAACCGCAAATTTTAAACCGAAGTCTGCTGGTACAAAGATTTTAGAATATGAATCACCATATTCACCTTTGTTTCCACCCGCAATTGCTGCTGTCTCCGCATTCATTACCCCGACACCGATCGACGCGTATGGCTTAATAAAACTATTGAAAAATCTCCAGTTTGTATTGGCTGCGATAAACTCTCCAGATAATGCAACTGACCAAGGTGTTTTTGTTTCAAACCCTATTTGTTTATCACTGTTCTCATAACCAGAGGTCTTTCCGCCAAAGTAAGTTGCCTTGATTCCGAACGAAGGTGAAATTTGTTTTTTGATATAGGCACTGTAACCTAAGTTCCAGTCCAATTTATCATAACCTCCATTATTGAATTTAGCAATGTTCTGCAAGCTTGTAACACCGGCGCCTACACCGATAGACCAAGTCCTGTATTGTGTTGCCGGACCAAATGGGGTAGTGCCTTCAATTGATGACTGCTTTGCGTTTTGGGCAAAGGATGCGGTTGAGATGATTCCTGCCGCTACTAGTAATCCTGATTTTTTAAGGCTAATTTTCATAATGTGTTTTTGTGAAATTTTTTACTATAAAATTCTTGTTAAATTAACTCATTGACTACTCTTGCAATAAATTTGCCAAAAATTATTTGGTCAGCTTACTCGACCGAAAAAATTTGGCACCTCAATTTCAAAAGCCATGTGCTTAACAATATTCTCAGTAAAAATGTTTTGAAAAAAAGTTTTCCTACTTTTTGTAATCAAAATCACATCAATATCTTCATCTCTAATAATCGTATGTATACCATTGGCAATGTTCTCCCGTGAGCCTGCAAAATAGCTCGGTGCTTTGACGATGTAGGAGATGTCTTCAATACCAGTCTCTGCTATAATCTGTTCAATCCATTTTTCAAGTTTTGATCCTAAGATATTGATTTCTAGTTCGTTTTTGTTGATGTGGATAAGCTGTAAATGAAAATCCTTTCCATATAATGGGATCGCTTGTTTGAGGACTTCCAGTTCACCTGGTTTAAAATTTGTCAGCAGCGCGATATTATCTTTTTTTAATTTTATAGCATTTTTTGGGATCGCTAATACAGGGATTTTTGACTCTTTAATGACGTCATAAGTATTGCTTCCGATCAGTACAGATTCAAGTCCTGTTACCCCCTTTGTACCCATAATCACCGTTTGGTAGTTCTCTTTTATCTCCTGTTTTTCCAATGATTCGGCTAAAATTCCATTCGTAAATAAGGTTGAAATTTTTAACGAAGGATATTTTTGTAGAAGTTCAGCGACAAGTTTCTCCATCTTACGACGGGCGTCCTCTTCGGTAGGGTCTACTAAATGCTTCGCATTTGCGAATTTGTTGATATGTGAAGTGAAGGAGTGGAAAAGTGTGATTTCATCATGTGTTTCCTGAGCAATCTGGGCTGCATAGTTTGCTGCGACTTCCGCATTTTCGGAAAAATCTACAGGTATTAATAATTTAGACATAGCGATATACTTAATTATGCTTTGGTAAAAAATATTGGAACTAAAGGGTGGCTAAATAATGCTTTTGCCACTGATCTGGTGAAAGTACGTTCAAAAAAGGATTTTCTTGAACGTGTTACGAGTAATATCTTGATTTTTTCAGTATGGATCATTTCATTGATCACTTCGGGGACAGTGTCTAGATCCTCAATGTCGCCTTGTATCGAGTCGACTTCAATGGCTATGTTGGTCACGCCAATATATTTTTTGATTTTATACTTCCATACTTCCAATTTATCTTCTATCCGGTTTTCCGAAGAATGATCATAATGAACATGCATCAACTTTAATTCAAAATCCTTACCCATTATATTGACGAAATCTTGGACCGTCTGTACTTCTTCTTCTTTGAAATTGGACAATAAACCAACCTTATCAACCTGTTCGAATGATGCTTCTGTCGGAATAGCCAGAACAGGTATTTTTGCTTTTTTGCTAATGACGTAAGTGGTGCTGCCAATAAGTTGGCTATCAGCATTGGTAATACCTTTTGTGCCCATGATGACAAAGTCAAAACGATCAGGTGTGCCCATTTCAGGGAGAGTTTCCGTGATCATGCCACGTTCGCACTGGGTAGTCACTTCAAGGGTAGCATGTGTCGATTTTATCTGATCTGAAAGATTCTTAATAAGGATATCAGCTTTAAATATGGGGCTTCGCTTTCCAATGGAATCAGTTTCTTCCTCAAATACAGCAGAAGCAGAGGTATAATTGTGATAAAGGTGGATACTGTAGCCTTTTTGAATGGCTAGGTTCACAGCATAATTTACCGCATTGTTAGAATGAGCCGAAAAATCTACCGGTAGTAGAATGTTTTTTTTCATCTGTTTAAATTATTTATATGTGTTGTTCTCATCGGTATAAATGAGCTCGTTTCACTCGGTTTGTTTGTTTAGTTGTGATGAAGCCATCAGATTTAATTTTTATTAATTTTTTAGAGCCCTCTATCCCTATCAAATGTAATAAAACAAATGCAATTGTGAATGGCTATCAGTCAAAATGTTTTTATTGTTTAACGTATTAAATATGATCCTGATCGTACAAAGGTGGCTAACATTTAATACTTTTAAAATGTTGCATTTAATGCATATTTGTAATTGCGGTCATCCTGAAAATAGGACAATCCTGTCTATCTGAATCTTATGTCCTGATTTTTTTGTTTGAAAAGTCAGTTGACTATGAAAACTGAGCATTATTGAAATCATTGTGTCAGGGTTATTATCTCGTATTCTACATTGCATAACAGACCAATTTTGAGTAAGTTTGCACATATTTTTAGATAATTAAATGACAAGTAGAGAAATTCGTCAAGCCTTTTTAGACTTTTTTAAAAGTAAGGGGCATCAGATAGTACCTTCAGCACCAGTAGTTGTAAAAAATGATCCTACATTGATGTTTACCAATGCAGGGATGAACCAGTTCAAGGATTTATTCTTGGGGGAAGCGTCGATTAAATTTCCACGTGTGGCTGATACGCAGCGGTGCCTGCGTGTTTCGGGTAAGCATAACGATTTAGAGGAAGTTGGTATTGATACTTACCACCACACCTTATTTGAAATGTTGGGAAACTGGAGCTTTGGGGATTACTTTAAAAAGGAAGCTATTGCTTGGGCTTGGGAACTATTGACCGAAGTTTATAAACTTGACAAAGATCGTTTATACGTAACTATTTTTGAGGGCGACGCGAGTGAAGGTTTGGACCGGGATATGGAAGCGTTTGATTTTTGGAAACAATGGATAGCTGAAGATCGTATCTTGCTTGGTAATAAAAAGGATAATTTCTGGGAAATGGGAGAGACTGGTCCTTGTGGACCTTGTTCTGAAATCCATTTTGATATGCGTAGTGCAGAAGAACGTACGCAGGTAGCAGGACAAAGCTTAGTTAATGCTGATCATCCACAGGTGATTGAAATTTGGAACTTGGTCTTCATGCAATTCAATCGCTTGAAAGACGGATCTCTCCAATCTTTACCAGCTAAACATGTGGATACAGGTATGGGCTTTGAGCGTCTTGTCAGATGTATTCAAGGTAAAACCTCAAATTATGATACGGATGTCTTTACGCCAACTATTGATTTTATTGCAGAGAAATCGGGGATAAAATATGGTTTAGATGAGAAAACTGACATTGCAATGCGTGTAGTATCTGATCATATCCGTGCGGTAAGTTTTGCGATAGCAGATGGACAATTACCCTCTAATAATAAAGCTGGATACGTAATCCGCCGCATTTTACGTCGTGCGGTGCGTTATGCTTATACATTTTTAGGATTCAAAACACCATTTATTCATGAGCTTGTTCCAGTTTTGGCGGAACAATTCAGTGGCGTATTCGATGAATTGATCCAACAACAGGATTTTGTTCAAAAAGTAATCTTAGAGGAAGAAGTTTCGTTTTTAAGAACTTTGTCCACTGGTGTACAGCGTTTTGAAAATTACGTGGAAGATCATAGCGTTATTAATGGTGATTTTGCATTTGAACTATACGATACATACGGCTTTCCAATCGATTTAACAGAATTGTTAGCACGAGAGAAAGGATTGTCTGTTGACATGGAGGGCTTCAAACAGGCGCTTCAGGTTCAAAAAGATCGTTCCCGTGCGGCAACAGCAATTGACACCGGTGACTGGATTCTAGTCAATGATGATGAGGGTTTTGAATTTGTTGGTTATGATACCTTGACCGCAAAAACAGAAATCGTAAAATACCGTAAAGTTGTCGCAAAAAATAAAGAGCAGTATCAATTGGTACTTTCTGTCAGCCCATTTTATGCCGAAGGGGGCGGGCAGGTTGGTGATTCTGGTGAACTTGTCTCAGAAGAAACAGGTGAAAAGATATACATTACGGATACGAAAAAGGAAAATGGAATTTTTGTCCATTTTACCAATAAATTGCCTTTGGATCTGAGCAGTACCTTTATTGCGCAGGTTGACGCTACCAAACGACTGGATACCGAAAACAATCACTCTGCAACTCACTTATTGCATGCTGCACTAAAACAGGTATTAGGTACGCACGTAAATCAAAAAGGTTCATTGGTCAATGCTGATATACTACGTTTTGATATTTCTCATTTTGCAAAGATGAGTGAGGATGAGATCAAACAGGTAGAGGATATCGTGAATGCCAAAATACGTAAAAATATCCCGTTGAAAGAAGAACGGAATGTACCTTATCAGCAGGCTTTGGATTCAGGTGTAACCGCCCTGTTTGGTGAGAAATATGGTGACTTTGTACGTTTGATTACTTTTGAAGATCAATTCTCCAAAGAGCTATGCGGTGGTACACATGTGAAAGCTACGGGTCAGATCGGATTCTTTAAGATTGTTTCTGAGTCAGCTGTTGCGGCAGGGGTGCGTCGTATTGAGGCGATTACAGGAACTCGCTCAGCGGCGGTAATTCGTGAGCATTTTGAATTGGTACAGCATCTAAAAGAACTGATGAATAGTCCAAAGGACTTTGTGTCTGCTTTGGGTAAGATCATTGACGAAAATGGAGCGCTGAAAAAAGAAATTGAAAAAAGCATTACTGAAAAATCTTTAGCATTGAAATCAGAGCTGGAAGCAAAGATCGAACAGGTCGGCGATATCAACTTCTTGTCGACGTTGGTGGATCTGCCGAATGCAGAAGCGGTTAAAACCTTAGCTTATGCAGTAAAGGGAGCTGTCAATAATTTATTTTTGGTTATTGGAGCGGAATTCGATGGAAAGCCAAGTTTGACCGTTGTAATTTCGGATGATTTAGCAAAAGAAAAAGGTTTAAATGCCAGTAACATTGTTCGTGATCTGGCAAAAGATATCCAAGGTGGTGGCGGGGGACAACCTTTCTTTGCGACAGCGGGAGGTAAAAATTCTGCAGGATTAAAAACAGCCATTGAACGGGCGAAGGAATTTTTGAGTTAAATTATATGAAACTTCCTATTTATTCAAACCGAGTGTAACGAGTTCACTAATTCTGCTGAAGAGCAAATTATGCATGAATAATCACAGGGGGAGTAATAAATAGGATAGTTTCTTCAATTTAAAAGGAAACCGAGTGCAATGACATTTATTTACAGATGGACCTATGGCGCTCACAAAACAATATACGGATGAAAAAGGCAATTTTTTTAGTAGTTGGTGTGGTTGGATTGATGTTGGGTTGCCAGAATAAAGAGCAGTTTACCATCAAAGGAAATATAGAAAATCCTGGTAATATAAAAGTTGTCTCCTTGTATGAGGGTGATACCAAGCTAGATTCTATGTTTTTTGGTGACAATAATAAATTTCAGTTTGTGCGTCAGGCTAGTCAATCGAGATTGTTGTCGCTGCGTGTCGGTAAAAATCGCTATGACCTGATTGCTTCCCCAGGTGAGACAATTTCATTTAAAGCAGATTTGCATAAGGATGTTAATGATTATCTCGTTGAAGGGTCTGAATTGTCGAAAACGATCCAGCCGTTTGCTAAGGAACGGAACCATCGCGATTACATGCAAGATTCTCTACAGGGTGTCTTTTCCAAATTAACAGCAAATTCAACTGCTGACGAAATAGAAAAACTTCGTGCAGAATATAAAGCCAAATTTGCAAATGAACTTCGTGACTATACCAGCAAGGCTGTCGATTTTTCCACTAAGCATAATGATCTGGCTGGATTTTATGCCATCTCCACGTTGGATCCTGAGGTAGCGGAGGCAGAAATTATTGCTTATGCAGATAGAATTAAAAATGAATTTACGGAAAATAGATATGTGACTCAGTTTAAGGAGGAAACCCAAAAGCTGAAGAAAATGGCTATTGGTCAGCCTGCTCCGGAGTTGACGTCATTTACGCCTTCCAATAAAGAGGTGAAGTTGTCTAGTTTTAAAGGAAAATACACTTTGGTTGACTTTTGGGCTTCTTGGTGTATGCCATGTCGCCAGGAAAATCCAAATCTTGTCAAGTTATATAATGTTTATCACACCAAAGGTTTCGATATCCTGTCTGTTTCATTTGATGATAACCCTGGTTCATGGATGCGTGCTATTGCAGATGACAAACTGACTTGGACACATGTGTCTGATTTAAAGGCTTGGAGCTCACCGGTCGTAATAGATTACCGTGTCAAAGCATTGCCTACCTCTTATATCCTCGATCCAAATGGTATTATCATAGCAAAGAATCTGCGTGGTGAAGAGCTTGCTGGTTTTTTGAAGAAAACAATTAAGTAATCAATGTGTTATTGTTAATTGAAATATTACTTAATAATTTGGTAACATTAGATTAATCGATTGTTATCATTTTGTTCATATTTTAGCAGAAAAATAAGACAAATGAGTTCTTCGAAACAAAAGATTTTAATTGTTGATGACGAAAAAGATATCTTGGATTTAATTGCATTCAACTTAAATCGTGAAGGTTATCAGGTCTCTACAGCGCAAAATGGGGAAGAGGCAATACAAGTTGCCAAGCAAGTAAACCCCGATCTGATCATCTTGGATGTGATGATGCCTAGGATGGACGGTATTGAAGCTTGTCGCATCATGCGCGCTATGCCTGAATTCAAAAGTACCTTTATGGTGTTTTTGACAGCCAGAAGCGAAGAATATTCAGAAATTGCCGGATTTCATGTTGGAGCGGATGATTATATCGCCAAGCCAATTAAGCCTCGAGCACTGATGAGTCGTATTAATGCGATCTTAAGAAGAAACGCATCGGAGGAGTCTGATTCAAACGCACAGGATAAAATTGAGATAGCTGATCTGGTTATTGATAGAGATTCTTTCTTAGTTTACAAAGGAGAGCAAAAGATTGTGCTTGCCAAGAAAGAGTTTGAATTGCTTTACTTGTTAGCTTCCAAACCAAATAAAGTTTTCACAAGAGAGCAGATTTTAAAAAGTATTTGGGAAGACTCGGTGGTTGTTACCAATCGGACAATCGATGTGCATATCCGTAAGCTCCGTGAAAAAATAGGCGACGATTACGTCACTACAGTAAAAGGAGTAGGTTACAAATTTGATAAAGAATAAAAAAAGAGGCTTAGGCCTGTCTTGGTCGGAAGAAAAATCTTCCGACTTTTTTATTTATAAAAAACCTGTTTTTTAATGATTCGTGTTTTTTATTAAGGTATCAATGAGTTCGCTGTGCCGGGTTTACCGGCCATAACGAACCTTCATTCGATTTTTAGAACTGTTGGTGCTTTGAAAGCATAAAGGTTTTATTTCCAGCCTGGATTTTTCCCTCGTTGAATAAAAGTTGGTGCACGATCATTCGAACGTGCATAAGGATAAGATCAAACTATTTTTTTGTCTTCTATATGGGGTAACTCTTTGACCGGATAACTTGATATCACGGTAACAAATCTTTACTTTTGAAAGATATCAACGTAAAAAGATCAACATGTCATCTATTCTTATAAAATCTGCGCAACTTGTTAACGAAGGTAAAGTTGAGACTGCTGATGTATATATCAGTAATGGTCGAATCGAAATGATCGCACAGGAGATAAATCATCCTGCGGATCAGGAAATCAATGCTGAGGGACTACATCTGTTTCCGGGATTAATTGATGACCAGGTTCATTTTAGAGAACCGGGGTTAACTTATAAAGCGGATATATGGCATGAAAGCCGTGCTGCGGTGGCAGGTGGGACAACCTCCTTTATGGAGATGCCAAATACAGTTCCCAATACCCTGACGCAGGAATTGCTCCAGGATAAATATGATATTGCAGGAAAGAATGCATTAGCCAATTACTCGTTCTTTATGGGAGCGGCCAACGATAACTTAGAAGAAGTACTGAAAACCAATCCACGTGATGTCTGTGGTATAAAAGTATTTATGGGATCATCCACAGGGAATATGTTGGTGGATAATGAAAAAGCTTTGGAAGGCATCTTTGCTAATTCGCCTACATTGATCGCTACACACTGTGAGGACGAAGCAACAATCAAAGCCAATCTGGCGAGATTCAAGGAGCAATATGGTGAAGAGGGATTGAAGATTGAAATGCATCCATTGATCCGATCTGCTGAAGCTTGTTACTTATCTTCATCTAAGGCTGTGGAATTGGCCAAAAAGCATGATACAAGATTACATATTTTACATATATCAACAGCAAGAGAGATTGAACTATTCCGGAATGATATCCCATTAAAGGATAAGAAAATCACTGCCGAAGCTTGTATCCATCATCTTTGGTTTTCTGATCAAGATTACCTAACAAAGGGGAATTTTATCAAGTGGAATCCGGCGGTTAAAACGGCCAATGACCGTGACCATATTCTTAAAGCTGTATTGGATGGACATATTGATGTAATAGCGACAGATCATGCCCCACATACTATCGAGGAAAAAACACAGCCATATGCATCGGCTCCTAGCGGTGGTCCTTTGGTTCAACATGCTTTACAAGCATTATTGGATATGGTCAAAGCAGGTAAAATGACCTTGGAACAATTGGTTCAAAAGTCAGCACATAATACAGCTACACTATTTCAGATTGAAGATCGTGGCTATATTCGTGAAGGCTATTGGGCGGATCTGGTACTCGTGGATCTGAATAAACAATATACCGTTTCAAAAGAAAATATCCTTTCTAAATGTGGTTGGTCACCATTTGAAGGACACACATTTAGTTCAACCATTGAACATACCATTGTATCTGGTAAAGTCGCATTTTCTCAGGGACAAATTATCGAGAAAGGTGCTGGTGAGCGTTTGTTGTTCAACAGATAAGTTGTCATAATATGGAAAAAAGGGCTTTTATAAAATCAATTGCTTTGGGCGCACTGGCCATTCCGGTATTAGGAGCTGGGCGCGCTACAGAAGTCGCAGCGGAGCTTGCAGGAGCGGCTACTTTGTTGGCAAAGAAGCTATACCCAGGGGATACTATAGGGTTGATAACTCCAGCAGGTGTTTTGGACGATGAGGAATCGATCATTATCGCACGCGAGATCTTTGAAACATTGGGTTTTAAAGTGAAGGAGGGAAAACATATCCGTAGCCGTTACGGTAATTTGGCAGGGACAGATCAGGAACGTATTGCTGATATACATGATATGTTTGCTGATAAGGCTGTCAAAGCAATGGTTTGTGTCAGGGGAGGTTCGGGAACTTCCCGGCTCTTAGACCAACTTGATTATAAGATGATTGCTCAAAATCCTAAAATTTTGTTGGGTTATTCAGATATAACGGCTTTAATTCTTGCTCTGTACGCGAAAACTGGACTTGTTACTTTCCATGGCGCGGTTGGTATAAGCACATGGACAAAGAAGCTGGCCGAGGCCTTTAATGCACAATTTGTTGCCAATAAGCCTGCGGTATTTGAAAATCCCAAATTGAAGGGGGATCATATTGTACAGACGAAGGACCGGATAGCTACAATCTTCCCAGGTGTTGCTGAAGGGGTGCTGCTGGGCGGGAATATGACCGTATTAACGGGCTTATGTGGGACTCCTTATCTACCAGACTTTAAAGATAAGATACTTTTTATTGAGGAGGTCGATGAAGATATGGAACGCGTCGATCGGATGTTTTGTCAGTTGAAAAATGCAGGGATATTGGCAGGGATTAAAGGTTTTGTTTTTGGGAAATGTACCAATTGTAAACCATCGGGAGGCTATGGCTCTGTGACATTGGATCAGCTATTCAATGATTATATTAAGCCCTTAAACGTGCCTGCTTATAGCGGTGCTGTCATTGGGCATATTGCGGAGCAATTTATCCTTCCCGTAGGTGCAAGGGTGAGAATGGATGCATCACAAGGAACGATTAACTTACTTGAGGCAGCCTTAAAAGATTAACATGAATTTAGTGAAAAACGATTTTATCAAAGCCTTTTCTTTATATGAAGAAAAGGCTTTGCAACATAGACGATTTAAACATCCAGATATTTTGCCCTTATTGGAGAAGAATAAAATCCATCAGCAACTTACGGTAGAGGAGATTGGAAGATCAGTAGAAGATCGTTCAATTTTTAGGTTGAAATATGGGCAAGGGCCGATAAAGGTACTGTTGTGGTCGCAGATGCATGGTGACGAGCCTACAGCTACAATGGCGCTATTTGATCTGTTTAATTTTTTTAACGGGGAGGCGGATGGCTTTGATACTTTTCGAAAGGAAATAGCGGATAAACTGACTTTATATTTTATTCCGATGTTGAATCCTGATGGCGCAGAGCGTTATCAGCGGAGAACGGCGATGGATGTGGACATGAATCGCGATGCGCGTGCTGTTGCAACTGTGGAAGGCGCTCTGTTGAAAGCGCAGGCGATGTTATTAAAACCCGATTTTGCTTTTAATCTCCATAATCAGAATAATTACTATAATATTCCAGGCACCGCGACCCCGGTAACAATTTCCTTGCTGGCTCCGGCATACGACTATGCCAGAAGTGTTAATACGGTTAGGGCAGATGCCATGCGGGTAATTGTCGGAATCAATAAGATATTACAGGAATTTATCCCGAATGCTGTCGCGAAATATGACGACGAGCATACTCCACGTGGTTTCGGCGATAATTTTCAAAAATGGGGCGCAAGTACCATTCTGGTTGAATCAGGAGCCTGTGCCGGTGATCCTGAGAAGCTAGAGGTTCGAAAATATAATTTCATTGCGCTATTACAGGCCTTTCAGGAAATCGCTTCGGGATCTTATTCGGAACATGATATTGCTGATTACAACGTGATTCCTTTTAATGATGAAAAGCTTCATGATGTTTTGATCCGGAACCTATCTATCGAAAAAAATGGTAAGAAGATGCTCGTGGATGTAGCCATTCGGCAAAATGAAAAAACCGTAGTAAATGACTACTTTGTAGAAGGAGTGATCGAAGATATAGGCGATCTGCGGGACTTTTATGGATATACCGATCTTGATGTTGAAGGGCTCCAATTTATTCCCGCAAAATTGTATACAGATCGGATATTTTCACTAGCGGAATTAACTTTAGCAATGATAGGTGATTTGTTGAAACAGGGAATAGGAGCTATTCATATTGACAGTGATGAATCAATGGGAAAATTACATAGTTATCCAATAAATATCAGCGTTGATAAACAGCTTTTATTGGAGGATATGCTTTTACTGGGTTCGCGAGCCAACTTTTTTATTGGCACTAACCAGGATATTAAGTATGCTGTGATCAACGGCTACTTATTGAATCTGATGACTAATCTACCTGTGCAAAAATGTAAAAACAATATTTTCAGTTCCATTTCTTAAGTGCTCTTTTTGCTTTTATTAAGGTAATTTGAGTTTTATCAACCAAGCTGACTGATAGGGGAGATTGTAATATAATAGCGTTGATTAAATACAAATGCCCCAAAAAGTATTTAATTTTTGAGGCATTTGTATTAGAATATATTTTCCGTTACGTGGAATAAATCATGCTATGGCTTATCCCACCATACTCTTGCATTAAGTCCGTCGGCACCACCGTATGGGAAAGCTGCAACAGCAGTATTATAGTTCACTGTATTATTTGATGCTTCCTGGGTAGGGTAGCCTTCTCTACGTGGAATCAGATTTCCATTGGCTCCTGCAGGTGCCATTAAAACAGGGAAACCCGTTCTTCTCCATTCTGACCAAGCCTCATAACCATTTAAGAAAAGATGGATCCAACGTTGCTCGGCAATCTGCTGTATAGCCGTAGCAGCCGTATATGCTACCGAGGGTTGGGTAATATATGCATCTATGGTGGAAGCAGAAGTCGCATTAGCTGTCCATGAATTAATAGACTCTCTGATCGCATTTTTGTAGTTGGTTTCTGCAACAGCATCACCACCATTTATCCATCCTAATTTCGCGGCCTCAGCCATTGCAAACAATACTTGGGGGTAAGTCACTAAGTTGACCGGAGAATTTTGTTGTCTAAGCTTGGCCCCCAACAATGATATTCCCGGAATATCACCAGAATTTCCTGCCGCTTTTCCATATTCTAAACCAACATATTCCCCTGCTTGATTCTTGTCACCATAGATCGGTAAACGCGGATCATTTTTAGGTTTCATATAATCTACTAGAGGCTTACTCAGTGCGAACCACTGACGTTCGAGACGCGTGAACGAATTATACCAGAAATTTTCATGATCCTTTTCCGCTAAATGTGGATAGGCAAAATTGTCCGCATTAGAGGTCATGACACCGTCTGCTAAAGCACTGGCAAATTCCTGTTTACCCCAAGTGGCATCCACTTTGGACAAACGGAGTGCCATAAGAAGGCGAATCGTATTACCGACTTTCTTCCATTTGCTCATGTTGCCATTGAAGATGATCTCATTTTTTAATGTAGCATTGGGATCTAGGGTGGAACTTGCCTCCTTTAGCTGTTTGAACAGGCTTGTGTAGATTTCTTTCTGCGTATCATATTTAGGAAGGCGACTCTGACTTCCCTTCAGCGCATCGCTATAAGGTAAATCTCCCCAACGATCGGTCATATGCAACATAAAATAAGACTCCAGAATATTAGCTAGCGCAATTTGGTTAGCCACACTACCCTCTGATTCACTTAATGTTCCATTTTTAGCTTTATCCTTTACTTCCTGAATATTTTTTAACGGGCCCTTATACCAACTTTCAAAATTTAAATTGGTTGATATATACCTAGAGTTGTCTGTATATGTCGTTAACGATAAATATTGAGGGTAATGTACCCCCATCTGATTAGCCGTATTGGCACTCGTCCCTGATAGAAAGAACTCTGCATTGGCTAATAATTGCATGCCTGTTGCAGTGGAAGGATTATTCGGGTCTATATCATATGAATCGTCAAATTTTTTACTGCACGACACCGTCGTCGTTATAATAGCAAAAACGAGGGTATATTTTAATAATGATAACTGTTTCATGATTTTAGAATTTAAAGCTTAGGTTTACCCCGTAAGAACGTACTGTTTGCAATTCCCCTTTCTCGATCCAACTGATGGATGCACTTCCCATAGAAAGTTCGGAAGGATCAATTCCTTTCGGTGCTTTTTGCCAGATCATCCATGGGTTTCTCGCAATAGCAGCAATACGGATAGATTTAAATGGTGTTTTCTTTAATGTATTTTCAGAAAATGTATACCCTAGACTTACTTCTCTCAATTTTATATAGGAGGCATTGAATAACCATTCTTCGTAAAATTTAGTTCCGATCTGGTTTCTAAAATAGCTTCTTGCATCGACAAATGCATTGACAGCTTCCCCCGTAGCTTGCGAAATACCCGAAATTTCGTACCCACCACCGTCAGCTAATGGATCGCGTACATTTTTGCCATTGCTATTCATTGCAGCAGTCTCTTCTGCCTGTCCGGATTTTACAGCGAGCATTTTAGACCAGCTAAAAAATTTGCCCCCAGATTGGAAGTCTATCATGGCATTAAAATCGATGTTTTTATATCGGATTGAGTTTAAGAATCCACCCGTAAAATTGGGGAGAACAGAACCGAAATCTTTGTTCAGTTCCTGTATCGGCATGTTATTGGCATCCAATAAAATTTTTCCTGTTGCTTGATCGCGCAAATAGCCCGGCCCTATTAAAGTACCAAATGCTTTTCCCCTGTCTGCTCTTAAATAAACTGTTTGACTAGAATAAGTGTTTAAATCCAACTGGTAAGAATTAATATTGTCGATCAATTCGTGGATTTTACTGTTGTTTCTTGCAAAATTCAAGGTCGTATTCCAGGTGAAGTTAGCTGATTTCACAGGTGTTCCAGAAAGCGATATTTCGATACCGTTGTTCTCAATATCTCCGGCATTCACAAATTCAGATTCATATCCGGTAGCTGATGACTGTGATAGATCAATAACTTGTTTTTTATTACGTTGTTGGTAATAAGTGAAATCAAGTCCTAAGCGATCATTGAAAAATTTGAGGTCTGTACCGATCTCAAAAGTATGGGCAAAAGATGGTTCCAGATTCGCATTTTTTAGTTTATCCGGGACAGATACGGTTGTAATTGTACCTGTACTGGTTTTGTAGGCCGTCCCCATTTGATAGTTTAAAAGTGCAGAATAAGGATCAACATCAGAGCCCGCAATCGCATAGGAAGCTCTCAATTTACCAAAAGATAGTACTTTGGAATCGAATAGTTCGCTAAATAGGAAAGATCCAGAAACCGATGGATAAACATAAGAATTGTTGTTTTTAGGCAATGCTGATGATACGTCCTGACGAATTGATGCATCAATAAAGTAGATATCCTTATAACCGACAGAGGCCATTGCATACAGTGACCGGATTTGTTTTTTCAATTTATAGGAAGTTGTTTCCGGACGGTCAATAGATGCCGCAATATTATAAAATCCCCTCGTTGCCAAGCCGCCAACAGTAGCTTGCGAAACATAAGAATAGTCGCGGGTATAAATATTGGTACCTAAATTAGCATTTAGCGAAAAATCATTCCACTTGTTGTTGTACTCTGCTAAAAACTCATAATTGCTCTCATCATTTTGATATTTTCCTACAGAAAATGCTTCATCTAAACGACCCCCAAATGCGGTTCTACTGCTGAGGTTTTGCGTAAAGAAATCTTTTCTTACAAAACCTGAAACCTTTAGATTGTCAAAAATTTTATAGGATACGTTAACATCTCCAAATACCCGATCGCGCGAGTCATTATTTAGATTTTCGTAAGCGTCAAAAAATGGATTGTTCCAGTCAGAGGGTTTGTTATTTGTAATTATTCCTGTAGATGTATTCGGATTTACGTTCCAGTTTAATATCGTCCCATCCGCATATTTATAGTTACGGAGTCTATTAATATCAATGTTGCGTTGAAACCATTGTGTAGCACCTGTGAATGATCCCTGATAGCCTTGTACAGGTCTTTGTCCATTATTGTTTGCGTAATTGATATTAGCACCAACAACCAGTTTAGATGTGATGTCCAATGTTCCATTTAAGCCAAAATTATTTCTCTTTAAAGAAGTATTGGGGATAACACCTTTGATATAAGTATTATTATAGCTAAAGCGGATTGCGGCATTTTCATTACCGCCGGCAATGGTCAGCCCATTGTTTGTTGTAAATCCCGTATTATAGAAATCCTGTATGTTATTAGGTTGGGGTGAAAAAGGAGTGGTTTTGCCAAAGTCGGCATCTTGGGGATAAAAGCTATAAAACATGCGAACGGGAGTTCCGTCCATTTTTGGCCCCCAAGATTCGTCGTTACCATTGACATAGTACTCTCCAGAAGCTAATTTCAGGAAGGTTTGATTATTACCGACACCATAAGTGTTTTGTAGCGGCATAAAGTTGCCTGTTTTCTCCCAGGAAGTAGCAGAGTTAAATCCTATGTCAATTTTTTTAGGCCCCTTTTTTCCTTTTTTTGTTGTAATCATGATTACACCATATTGTCCCCGCATACCATATAGCGCAGAAGCAGTAGGGCCTTTCAGGACATTGATTGTTTCGATATCTTCAGGATTGATATCCTGTCCAACGTTTCCAAGGTCTACACCATTACCTGTTGAACTACTGAAATTCGAATTTGAGATCGGTGTGCCATCGATGACCATAAGCGGTTGGCCTCCACCTGTAACTGAGTTAACACCGCGGATCTTGATTTTTTGTGTTCCACCCAAATTTGCGCCAGAAGATCCCGTTACTTGTGCACCAGCAACTTTTCCTGCTAAGGAACCTAGTACATTTGTTTCTTTTGTAAATGTTAAATCATCTCCTTTGACTTGTTGTGCAGAATAACCAATGGATTTTTGGGACCGTTTGATCCCTAATGCTGTTACAACCACTTCATCTAAAGCCTGTTCGTTGCCGACGAGTGTAACGCTGATCGTTTTCCGGCCATTGACCTGAACCTCCTGCGCATTATAGCCAACAGCAGATAGGAGTAGTGTGGCATTCGAATTTGCATTGAGTGTGAATAAGCCTTGTTCGTTGGTAGATGTTCCTTGGCTGGATCCTTTGACATTTATGGTAACTCCACTGATGGGATTTCCATTGCTGTCGGTGATTTTTCCAGCAATCTGAATCTGTTGCGCGTATAGTGACTGCATCGAACTACAGGCTATGAGACACAACGTTGTGAGCACATGTTGTTTCATAAAGTGTGAATTGATTAATTTAGTTTGTTAATATCTTGGTAAAATTGGCTATTGGTTATAACTCCGATAGCGATTCAATGCAATGTTTTTCTTTAAGACAAAAAACATTGCATTGAATATAATGTTATTTTCTTAAAATTCCAATTCCAGGACGGTTCGGCAAGAAGCAGTTTCCGTTGATCACTGTCATTCCGTCGTAGATATCATTATCGATCAGTAGTGCCCCATCTAGATCTGCCCAGTCGGTCAATGGTGCTAATTGTGCCGCAGCGCTGATAGCGCATGAGGTTTCAGTCATGCAACCAATCATTACTTTCATTTCGAGAGAACGTGCAAGTTCGGCCATTCGTTTGGCTTCACGCATGCCTGTACATTTCATCAGTTTGATGTTGATACCACTGTAAACTCCTTTTAGTGCAGGCACATCAACTAACCGTTGACAACCTTCATCCGCAATTGTTGGGATTGGACTATGTTCAGTCAGCCAGGCATTATCATCGACCTGTTCTTTGGGCATGGGTTGTTCAAGGAAAGAAACATTTCGCTCAGCGAGCCAATGTGCCATTTCCAATGCTTCTTCCTGCGTTTTCCAACCCTGATTGACATCTGCACATAAGGGACGGTCAGTGACCTGACGAATGGTCTCAATGATCATCTTATCGGTATCCAGTCCCAATTTTACTTTTAGGATCTTAAATTGATCCGCTTCAGCAACCTTTTTACGGATCATATCCTCCGTATCGATGCCGATGGTGTAGGACGTCGGTGGGATAAGATCGGGGTTTAATCCCCAGATTTTATAAAACGGCTGGCCCATAATCTTACCAAGTACATCGTGCAATGCGATGTCAATGGCTGCTTTTGCTGCGGTATTTTTTGTTGCTACTTGATCTATATAGTGTAAGATCTCTTCGGTTTGGAAAGGGGAGTTGAATGCTGATAGATCAATTTGATTTAAAAAAGCGATAACACTTTCCTGTGATTCACCAAGGTATGGTGGCATGCTGGCCTCACCATAACCTACAATACCATCGTACTCCAGTTCGGTCAATACAACGGGTGTTGTACTTCGGCTGTAGGAAGCAACGGTGAAAACATGCCGCAATGTTAACGTATATGGACGGAACCGTAATTTAAAAAAGCCAAAGTCTTTGCTGATCCATTCAGATTGGTTGCTCATCTTGATTTATTTATTGATATAATAATTGTTTTCAGCGATTTTTTGAATTGCACTATCCTTGGCTCCAAGGTAACGGCGGGCTGCTACCACAGTACGTGTTTGGAAGTCGTCGTAATCTGGCGAATCTTTTAGCATACTGTTTATACGGACCAATCCTGCAGCGTGAATAAAGGTACCATTACCAATATAAAGGGCTACATGGGTTACCCGAGCGTTGGGATTACTATTTTTACCTGCAGCAAAGAACAGTAAATCTGCAGGTTTAAGGTTTTTGAGCGCTTTGCTCGCATCGAAATGCCCCTCATTGTCTAGAATGTCTATCTTCTCGCCGGCCAGTACCTGTTGCGATGCATCTCTGGGTATAACAAAACCATTCATAAAGAAACTTGTTTTGGTAAAACCACTGCAATCGACTCCTTTAACGGATGTTCCACCCCATAAGTAAGGTAGTCCCAACATCGTTTTTGCGCTAGCGATAATATTGTCGGCGGTAGGGGTACGTGTATCCAACCAGTTTTTTAAGGTTAGACTTTCAGATTTCTTGATATATCCTTTTCGGCCATCGGGGTAAGCAATCGTATAAAAGTTGCCTTTCTGCCCTGTTAATCTTAAGATGTCGCCATAAACTAAATCCGATATTCGCTGGCTCTTCTCATCGGCTTCGGAATAGGATTTGCCAAATTCATTTGTGTAGATCAGCTTGTCCGCTTGCCTCCAGCTGTCAATTTCAGTTTTATCCATTACAGCTATCGAGGAGCTAGGCACCCATGCGATATACCCGTCGGGTGTCCGTACACGGTATTCACCACTTTTTTTCTGCAATAAATCTACTTGTGTACCCAGTAAGACCTGACTTGTCAATTCTGCAGCATTATTCGGATCGGTACGCATGTTGGCAACCGAAAGTCTGATGACGCCGATAGTTTTACCTTCGACACTTGCGTCAGGTAATAGTTGGATTTGGATATTAGCGGATATCTCTTTCGCTTTTTGTTCAAGTACGAACTTCGCATCTTTTTCGGTTGTCTCGAGGATATATTGATTTTGTGGGATATCCGCTTTTTGAATAGCCACAATTTTCGTTCTGCGATCTGGTGCAAATTCACGTTTTACGTTTTCTTGCAATTCTTTGATTTTGAAATATGTTGTGGAATCTACCTGCTGTGCATGGCCATGACTTGTGCCAATAAGACTTGCACATGCTAAAATGGCGAATTTTAGTGTGTTTTTCATGCTGATTAGTTTGTTCCTAAAGATAGGATTAATTCACAATATAAATCAATGTTTATTGTCGATTTTTAAGTGATTTGAATGTTGTGTTGCTAAAAAACGAATCTTTAGGCTTAATTTTAATTAATTTGTCTATTTGCTAAAACCATTTTGTATTATTGCTTATTGATAGCGAAATCAGTTTCTTTTTTGATGACTCTCTGTCTGAAGATAAGTAGGTGAGCGATGGAAGTGCTTTTTGGATCCAATACGCGTACTAAAAAAAGAATATTGTCAAGTTTTTGATAATTTCGGGTTCGGTTGATAATAGGGTAAAAAAAGAAGATATTCTTGTTCCCGATTTCGTTGGATTGCAAGCGTAATTGTGCGGTTTTATCATGCAATTGTTACGATGATCCAATAGGAGGTAGGAGCATCTTAGAATCAATCGTTATGGATGCATTATTCTGCTTATGAGAATCAGAAAATAGTATATCCATGTTTGGACGGTAGGACGCTACTCAAATAAAATGGGGTGTTAAAAGATAAATAATTTACATATGAGTTCTAGACGTAATTTTATTAAGCAAGGTTTTATGGCTGCTACGGCTATAGGTACCTTGAGTGCATTCGATACAAAAGGGTTGACGATTGCATCTAGTGTCAAGGTGAAGAAATATCCTATCGTGATATCGACATGGGATTTTGGGATAGCGGCAAATAAAGCAGCATGGGAGATCTTATCGAAAGGTGGGAAAGCTCTTGACGCTGTCGAGCAGGGTGTACGTGTACCCGAAGCGGATTTGAAGAATATGACTGTAGGTAAAGGGGGGTATCCGGATCGTGATGGACATGTGACCCTAGATGCCTGTATTATGGATGCTGATGGTAATTGTGGCGCTGTGGCTGGTATGGAAAAAATTGGTCATCCGATCTCCGTGGCCCGTCTGGTGATGGAGAAAACACCGCATGTCATGCTTGTTGGTGAAGGTGCATTGCAATTTGCATTGGAAAATGGTTTTCAAGAAGAGAATTTATTGACGCCAGAAGGGGAGAAAGCTTGGAAAGAATGGTTAAAGGAGAAGAAATACAAACCTGTCGTTAATATTGAAAATAAAACTTTTGCTGCGGAGCGCTTACCCGGCAATCAATACAATCACGATACAATTGGTATGTTAGCCTTGGATGCCAACGGAAATATCTCTGGGGCCTGTACGACCAGCGGAATGGCATTTAAGATGCATGGCCGGGTAGGAGATAGTCCGATTATCGGAGCTGGACTCTATGTGGATAATGAAGTTGGTGGGGCTACTTCGACCGGTGTCGGTGAAGAGGTTATTCGAAATGTTGGTAGCTTTTTGGTAGTCGAATTAATGCGCCAGGGTTATTCGCCTGAAGATGCCTGCAAGGAAGCCGTGATGCGTATTGTGAAGAAAAAGCCCGCAATTGCCAAAGAGATACAAGTTGGATTTCTGGCGATCAATAAAAAAGGGGAGTATGGAGCTTATGCATTGCAAGAGGGATTCTCTTACGCCGTTTGCGACAGCAAACAGCAGGATCTATTGATCAAAGGAAAACACTATTATTAGTATTTAGATGAGATAGGAGATTTGAGACAAAGGATCAGGGACTGGAAAAAATATGACAGCAAGTATGCCAAGGGCTTATAAAAGCAAAGTCTAAATACTTACTACTCACTACTCACTACGCACTATTAATTATAGAATACAGGTTTAGATAGAAGTATTAAATTTATTATTGATTATCTTTGTATAAGCGACGTTAGCGTGAGAAAAATGAGATAACAAGTATGCCAAGGGCTTAAAAATCAAAGGCTAAATACTCAATACTCATTACTAAATACTATAAAAATATGAAAGCAACATTTGGAGGTGGATGTTTTTGGTGTACGGAAGTGATTTTCCAGAATACCGAGGGAGTGACATCCGTATTGCCTGGGTATATGGGAGGTCATATAGACCATCCTACTTATGAGCAGGTCTGTACAGGTACAACCGATCACGTAGAAGTGGTGGAGTTGGAGTATGATGATGAGTTGGTCAATTATGAGGATCTGTTGAAAATTTTCTTTAAGACACATAATCCGACAACATTGAACCGTCAGGGTAATGATGTGGGTACGCAGTATCGTTCTGTGGTCTTCTAT
The DNA here is from genome assembly GCF_059420745.1 of Sphingobacterium sp. GW821-FHT03E03. NCBI lineage: Bacteria > Pseudomonadati > Bacteroidota > Sphingobacteriia > Sphingobacteriales > Sphingobacteriaceae > Sphingobacterium > Sphingobacterium sp. GW821-FHT03E03. The sequence goes on along the minus strand of NZ_JBWKUH010000033.1, from coordinate 24,002 downwards.
CATAATGAAGAACAGGAGATCCTAGCGAAAAACTTTATTGATGAATTGGAAAACGAGGATATCTATGAAGATCCAATTGTAACAGCGGTAGAACCGGCATCTACATTTTGGCTTGCTGAAAATTATCATCATAATTATTTTAATGATCATCCTGAGAACCCATTTTGTTCAGTGGTCATTGCGCCGAAACTTCAAAAATTCCTAAAAGAATTTAAAGCCTAAGAGCTTTATATAGGAGCTTTGTGTCAAGCACAGCGAATTGATGGTGGACTGTTTATTAGTGGGAGAGGAGGATTGAAACAAGGCCTTGGTGACCTTTCTTTGAGAACTACCTGCGATCAATAATAATATAAAAAGGCTCGAATATCATATTCGAGCCTTTTCTTTATGCGGATTACTTATTGAAAAATGCTGTTAAAACATTTCCATTTGTCCTTTGTCATCAATTTGGATGTCGTCAGGATTAGTGATCTCTAATTTGATGTCATCTTCTTTTTTGTCATTGGATGCATCTGTTGCTGTTTCAGCTGTTGAAACCTCCGCCTTTGTCTCATCGGATTTTGTTTCTTCATCTACAGAAGCTACTTCTGTTTTTTTCTTTCCTTTCTCACTGAGATCCTCATCTACTGTAATTAAGGCTACAGATTTTACGGTATGGAAGGAAAGACGATTACCTTGCGCCTTTATGCCTTTGACATCAATGATTTCAGTCAATGGTTGTTCCAGCGTTTCCTCCGTTTGAGATTTGCCTTTTAGAATATCTAATTTGACTGTAGGTTCAGCCGCATTGCTCATTAGAACTAGTTTTGAACCGGGTTCTTCATTGATAAACGAAATGCGTTTACCAATAGGTTGGTCATCAAATTTAAAACGTTTGACGAAATAGGTGCCGCTCTTACCATCTTGATGTACTACGGTATAAACATGTTCCGGATAGAATTTCTCAATACGGATCATTTTCTCATCAAAGTGGTTGCTCAGGTCGAAGTTCGATAACTCGTAGCTGCCATCAGAAAGTACAACCAATATTTTATCATCACCATCAAATTCGCCTAAATATTGGCCACGTTCATCCGCATTTAAGCGTTTCATAATGGCGTCGTACCAAATTTTTCGTCCTGCGAGTGTTGAAATACCTGAGCTTTTGAAAGCGATTTTCTTGACCGGGTATTTGGAGACAATATTTCCTTGGGATGCACGACCTTTAATGGCAATTTCAGCGAAATCCATATCGAAATTCAATTTTCGTAATTTCGTGTGCGGTTTGAGCTGTATATTGACAACTTCTGCTTCGCCGTTTGGATTAGCAGTGAAATATAAAACTTTAGATCCTTTAGATCCTTTGGATACGTCGTATTCCTTGTCGCGCGTAACGCCAACAACAGAAAAACGTTTGATATAACTTGTACCAGTTTCGCCTTCTTTATAGATGGCATTATATATGGTACGTTCGTCACCTTTTTTGAAGACCGCCACATGAATAATCCCTTTTCCAACAAATACTTTGTCTTGGATTTTGCTGACGACATATTTGCCATCTTCGCGGAATACAATGATATCGTCTATATCCGAGCAATCGCATACGAACTCATCTTTCTTCATTCCTGAACCGATGAAACCTTCTTCACGATTGACATATAGTTTGGCGTTAGCTAATGCAACTTGCGTTGCCTCAACCTTATCAAAGATGCGTAATTCTGTTTTGCGCTCACGATCTTTGCTGTATTTTTCACGCAGTTTTTCATGCCAGGCAATAGCATATTCGGTCAACTGACGCAAATGACGCTTAACTTCTTTAATTTCATTTTCAAGCGTCTTCATCGTTTCGTCTGATTTTTTTACATCGAAACGTGTAATGCTGCTCATCGGTTTATCGATCAATTTCTTATAGTCCTCAGGAAGAATTTCACGATAAAACTGATCAAAGAATGGCTCAAACAAGCGATTTAAAACCTGTACTACTGTATCAAAGTCACCGGCATTTTCATAATCGGCATGCTTGTACATCCCTTCTTGGATGAATATCTTTAATAAACTATTGAAGAATATTTTTTCCTGGAGGTCGTTTAAACGAATCTCTAGTTCTAACTTCAATAGATTTTTAGTGTTTTTGGTGTTCTCAATCAAGATATCATTGACACTCATAAAATGAGGTTTCTCATCCTTGATGACACAGGTGTTGGGTGAAATGGAAACCTCACAGGCTGTGAATGCATACAGTGCATCGATCGTAACATCAGGGGATATTCCCGGTGCTAAATGCACGATGATTTCAACATTTCCAGCGGTGTTGTCTTCGATTTTCTTGATTTTGATTTTACCTTTTTCATTCGCGGTGACAACACTTTCGATAAGCCCACCAGTGGTGGTACCGAAAGGAATCTCAGTAATTGCCAAAGTCTTTTTATCTCGCTCCTCGATTTTAGCGCGCACACGGATCTTTCCGCCACGTTGACCTTCGTTATAGTTGGACACATCAGCCATACCACCTGTGGGAAAATCGGGAAGAATATTTGGGCGTTCGCCGTTCAGTACCTGAATTGAGCCATCAATGAGTTCAATAAAGTTGTGTGGCATAATCTTGGTCGCTAAACCTACAGCAATACCCTCTGCTCCCTGTGCCAAAAGCAACGGGAATTTAACCGGTAAAGTGACCGGCTCACGGTTACGTCCATCGTAACTCTGCTGCCATTCCGTCGTTTCGGGATTGAAGACAACTTCATTCGCAAATTTAGAAAGTCGTCCCTCAATATAACGTGGTGCTGCCGCCGAATCACCAGTAATGGGGAAACCCCAGTTACCTTGGCAGTCAATCAATAGATCTTTTTGTCCCAGTTGTACCATGGCATCTCCAATGGAAGCATCTCCATGGGGGTGGTACTTCATGGTATTACCAATGACATTGGCAGCCTTATTATATCGTCCATCATCCATTTCCTTTAGGGAATGGAGAATACGACGTTGCACGGGTTTCAAGCCGTCATTTATATGGGGTACAGCTCTATCCAAGATCACATAGGACGCATAATCCAAAAACCAGTTTTCGTACAGTCCAGATAAAGGTATTGTCTGACTTCCGCCCTCTGTTTTTCCTGATCCTAATTCTTCTTGATTATCTTCCGTTGGGAAGTTTGTTTCGTCACTCATTTACTCAGCAATAGATTAAATTGTACAATACAGAAATGTTCAAAATTTTATTTTATTCGAACGTGTAAAAATACAAAACCATTTTGTTTTATCCCAGTGAAACTATGAAAAGTTAAAAAAATTAGTTTTTAAAGCTAACATAATTAGTTTGATCTGTTCTGTTCAATCAGGTCATACCAAAAACAACGGATATCCCAATGGTCAAAATGAAACTCTTCGGTGACCTGAAAACCCACTTTTTCCAATACATGTCGTGATCCTTTGTTTTCGGTATGGGTGATGGCATGAAGTTCGAAATGAGTCAGATGCTCATGATAATACTGCATACAGGCTAATGCCGCTTCAGTAGCATATCCTTTGCCCCAGGATTCTAGCCTGAAACGATAGCCGAGATCCAGAAATCCGATACGTCCATTCTCCAATTCATCAATATATTTAAATCCTGTCCAACCGATCCATTGATTGCTAGATTTTTCAATGACTCCCAGCCGGCCAATACCATATTTTTCATATTGTTGCTGAATGAGAGCAATCACTTTTTCCATTTCTTCAATGGATTGAACTGGCTCTTTATTGAGAAAGGTATGTACATCAGTCTGCGAATCCATTGCAAAAAAATAGTCCTTATCGTCCATGTTTATCGGACGGATGATTAGACGTTCGGTTTCTAATGTCGGCAGGTATTTTTCCATCTTACACGTTTAAGGTTTTACTGGGGCTTAAAGCCACAGTTTATCGATATCTTTTTTTAATATTTTTTCCTTCATTTCTTCTTCAAAATCACCAAAATGTTCTTTTTTGACAGATTTACTGATCCGACCTTCTTCGAGTACCAAGATCTCATCACAGGTATCTTTTAATGTGGAAAATATATGCGATGAGATCAAGATGGTTTTGTTCATGGCTTTTAGGCGCAGTATAATTTCGGTTAGGATAATACTGCTTTGTAGATCTATTCCGTTAAAAGGTTCATCCAGAATGTAAAAACTGTTGTCCTGGAGCAGGGTTGCAGTTAGTGCCAGTTTCTTTTTCATCCCCGTAGAATAGGAACTTGCATACTCTTTTAATGGTAGTTCGAAGATATTTCTGTCATCGAGGTTTTTAATACTTTTCCCACGGGCGTCAGTAAGGAGGTAGATATACTCTTCGCCCGTCAGTTTTGACAAGAAATAGGGATCTGATGTCAGGTAGCCCAGATGGTTCTTAAGTGGTCGTAGGTTTGCACTGATTTTTCCTGAGGCTGTTTCCAAACCTGCTATACAACGAAATAATGTTGTTTTTCCAGCACCGTTTTCGCCTACGATACCGTAGACCTTTCCATCCTCAAAAGTAAAGGTGACCTCATGCAAGACCTGATGCTGGCCAAAGGATTTACTGATATGAATAAGTTCGATCATAAATAGTTCTTTAAATTTTTGATGGCTTTAAAGTAATAGAATGGTAATAGTGCTAATATCAGCGGATAGAAGCTGAAACATAATGCCAGTGCAAAGCCCTCCGGAAAATTGATCTCTCGCGGATAAGCGACATATTTTAATGTAATAGCAAAAGGGAGCAGGAATAGTATACCACCCAAAACAATTAATGCGTTAAACCATCCAGATGAAAAGATAAAGGCGTATGTCAAGAGGAGTGGGAGGGTAAATAAAAGGCATTGCAATACTCCACGTCTAAATTTCCCCAGGAGAAATCTGGAGGGCGTTTCTCGGCTGTTCCAAAGATAAAATATAGGTTCTGGTAACTGATAATAAAACATAGAGGTCAGTGCTATAGCAGCTATACAAAATAGAACGAGGTTAGGGTTCGTTACATAGAAACCGATTGCTGCCAGAAAATATAAAACGAGAATCAGCAGGTAGCTCTTACGGAACCCGATAATAAATTCAAAAGGTTTCTTTGCGAATGGAGTTGGGACGGATTTACCAAAAGTTTTAAAAACCAGAAAAGCAAATATAACAGCCAGCACAATTAGCGCGACGTTATATAGCCATAGTCCTCGAAATATAAAAATAGCAATGGTTGGTAAAATCACAATGCCATTTTCCAGTAGTCTGATCGTGTAAAAATCCTTTTTACTAAAGGTATTTTTTAGAAAATCGTTCCTATTTTTTTCGGTCAGGAGAAAGAGTAGCTGGAAGTTGCTCAGCAGTAAGGCATAGCTCCCAAAAACAGGATACTGGAGCAAAAGGTAATAGGCAAGATAACAGACCCCCAGTAACAAAAGTGGCGCAATCGCTATGGGAAGGCCGGTCGCCTTAAAATGGCGTGTCAACAATTTATATTGAAGCTTTAAATAATTGTTTATCATTTGCTATCTGTTTATAAATAGTCATACCTATATCAAAAACTAAGATTTTCTTTGCCAATTTAGCATATAGAGTAAAGCGATCACTAGTACCACGGCATTTGCATACATAATTTGCGGAATGCGGAGGATGACATCAGCATAATATAATCCAGCGAGGAGCGCCCCAAGACCAATTCCCGCTTCGAGCGAAATATACATGGTTGCGACCGCTTTGCCGCGATGTTCAGGGATACTCAGGTCAATAGTCCAGGCATTAACTGCGGGGGATAATATACCCGTGCCAATACCGTAGATGCTCGCTCCAATCATCATACCGATAAAGCTATCCCCAAAACCAATCACCACCAAAGCAACGGCAATAATCACTATGCCTGTAATAATAACTTTTGGCCTTCCATAGCGATCGGAAACCTTTCCTGAAACAAAGCGTATCATGACGGATGCGATCGTAAATGCCAGGAAAAAAAGGCCTTTATTTTTAAGTCCTAGGTGTTCACTCCAATCTGGTATAAGGGTCAGGATTACACCGTATGCCGTATAGGATAGAAATGTAACTATTCCAGCAGGAAGTGCACGCCATTCGATGATATCCTTTCGGTCTATTTTGAGCATGGAAAGATTAAATTTTTCCTTTTTAACCAAAGTTTCTTTCATATTGATGACAATTAGGATTGATAATAATGCCATGAAGGAAGAGGAGTAGAACATAACATTAATCCCAAACGCGTCAAAAATTGCGCTCCCTATTGCTGGGCCTACTGCCGTGCCAATACTGAATGCAAGACCATGCATTCCCAAGGCTTCGCCCCATCTTTTTTGGGGAACAAGGTCAGCAACATAAGCTGAGGTGGAGGTAGGTTTAAAACCGGTAGAGAAACCGTGGATCAACCGCAGAAACAGAAAACCAGCGACGGAAGTTAAGATCGGATAAAGAAAACCACAAATAAAACAGACGATGGATCCGATAGCCATGACGGGTACACGGCCCCAACGGTCGGTCAGCTTACCACTGAAAGGTCTTGAAATTCCGGCAGTCAATGTAAATAGTGCGATGATCAGCCCCTTGTATTCCGCTCCACCCAAACTACTCAAGTAATTAGGGAGCTCTGGAATAATCATATTGAAACTAGATGAAAATAGGAGTGAGCTCAGGCAGAGTAAAATAAATTGAAGCGTATAGATGGATTTCTGTTCAGATGGCATTTTAAAACAATTGTCGTGCATGAATAATTCCTCAAGTATGCGGTACCGTGGAAGATACCTGTACTTTTTGAAGAGTAGTTCAAATGTACAGCTTTTGAAACGATTAAACTTTTTCTTTTGTTCGAAATTTTTAAAAACCTTCAATGATAACATAAAAATAATCCTCCAGAAATCCAGTTGAGGCAAATTTGTATATTTGGTCTTCGCTAGTGATGGAAACCTCTTTTATTGGCCGAACTTTAAGAAAACTCCAATTAATCGTATGTCAAAAGAAACAAGAAATCCAGGGGTCTATTTTGAGATTCCCGTACTGAATATGGACCGCGCTGCTCGTTTTTACAGCGCGCTATTTTCCTTCTCCTTTGATCAGGAAGAGTTTGATGGAATTCAGATGGCTTATTTCCCTTTTGAGGAAAAGCTATCGGGGATTACTGGTGCGCTGGCCAAAGGAGAAATTTATCAGCCTATGCATCAGGGGATACTGCTTTATTTGCATACCGAAGATCTGGAAGAGACTTTAAGAAAAGCAGAAAACACGGGTGCAAAGGTATTATACCCTGCGACCTTTCATAAAGATCTAGGCTTTGCAGTCGCTGAGATTGAAGACTCCGAAGGAAACCGGATCGGACTTCATCAAAGGTTATAGGGCTCCTTTGAAAATAAATTCGTTAAACCAGTTGTTGTCGGGCAACCTCACTGCAAAATATCGTTGTTGCCACGGCAACATTCAGCGATTCCGCTTGGCCGATGCGGGGGATGGTCACCGCTTGATCTATTAAGACTATTACTTCTGCACTGATGCCATTGCCTTCATTTCCCATGACAATCAACCCTTCTGAACTCCATTTGGTCTGGTAAATGGATTGCCCATTGAGCAGTGCGCCATAGACCGGTAGGTCTGTTGAAGAGATAAATTCATGCAGGTCTACATAATGAACCTGTATTCTTGCCAATGAGCCCATTGTCGCCTGCACAACTTTTGGATTATAAGCGTCTACTGTGCCAATAGAGCAAATGATATGTTTGATCCCAAACCATTCCGCTGTGCGAATGATGGTTCCCAAATTACCCGGATCTTGTACATCATCCAATACGATATTGTAGCAATTTCTTAGATCACTTACTTCGATCTGTTGTTGTTTCGGAAGCTTGACCAGGGCAAGGACACCCTGAGGAGATTTTAGGGTACTAATCTTTTGGAATTCAGTCTCCGTCAGTTCATGGGATTTTATATTATGCGAGATTTTACCCACTTTTGTGTTTGCGTCGTCTGTATAGAAAATAGACTCAACCTGGTAGCTCGATGAGATAAATTCCTTGACGGATTTTATGCCCTCAACGATAAATAAGCCATGTTGTTTTCTATACTTTTTGTTTTGTAGAGACGTTATTAGACTGATTTGCGCTTTTGACAACATTTTTATTGATGATTAAGTACCCTCGTTTTATCGGATTTGCAAGTATAATGCTTTTGACGCTATTTTTTGCATCTTGCCGATCTTCAAAATATATAGATGACGACCAAGCCTTGGTTACAAAAATACAGATTTCCGGCATTTCACCAGCATTGAAAGAGTCTTCCGAAACCTATATCTCCAATCAGATAAAACCTAATTCGAGGGTCAATCTATTTATTTACAATACCTTCAATACAAAAAAAGGACGCTATAAGACCAAGAAAATTCGAAATGTTGGCGAACCACCCCATTTGCTTGACTCAGCAATGGTCGACCTTTCCGCCAACCAGATCAGACGTTTTTTGTTTACCAAGGGATATTTTAACGCCAAAGTCAGTCCCGAGATTACGGTTAACAAAAAAAGAGCGCATATCAATTTTAACGTTGATGAAGGAAATGCATATCAAATTAGGAACATCGAACGTAAATTTGAAGATGGGGATGTTAAATGGTTATTTGATCGGGATATCCTGCCAAAAACTAAAGTTAAACCCAGTACGCAATATGATGCCGCCAAATTGCTGGAAGAACGGGAAAAGTTATATGTTGTTATGCGCAACAATGGGTATTATGACTACTTGAGGCAATATATGCGTGTCGGTATTGACTCGACATTGAGTGGAAACTTGATCGATTTAAAAATAAATGTAGAAAATCCCAGTGATTCAACGATACATAAAAAGTATCAAATTGATAGTGTATATATGACTATTAGGAATTATGGGGCAATGTCAAAGAAACCACCTCGCCGTATAACTGATTCTGCAAAACGACTTCTTTTTATAGATGAAACAAATAGCTTTCGTTGGAAACCTTTGGAAAGGTATATGTACCTACGATCGGGGAATTATTATTCGTTGTCCGAAGAAAATAAGTCTTATGATCGGCTTTACGAGATGAACGGCTTTCGGTCTGTGAAAGTACAGTTTGTAAAAAAAGATTCCAATAAACTCGATGTTCACTATGATTTCGTCCCGCGACCACGAATGGGTAACCAGATCGAAGGAGAGTATACTTTTAGTTCGGGGATGAGTGGTTTTAATATTGGAAATACATTTTCACAGCGTAATATTTTTGGTGGTTCTGAGCAATTGGAGGTAAAGCTGCGGTATGGTGTGCTATTTGATCCTCGTTTGGCAGGAGGGCTTTCCAGTAAGATATTCAACAATGATTTTCAGGCAGGTGTCAATTTAGTGATCCCAAGACTCATGGTGCCTTTCCATATTAATCCGGGCGGTAAATTTGGTTTACCAAAAACAACATATTCGATGACTCTTCAGTTGTTTGATCAGGACCGTACTTATTCCAACCGTTATTTTATTACTTCGCTGAATTACTCCTGGTATGAAACAGAGAATAAATATCATAGTTTTACCCCGATAGTATTGGAATATCGGGATGGGAGGTTAGATTCAAATTTTCGAAAAAATCTCGAACAGGAGGGGTATCAATTGTATGTACGTAGTAATGACCGTCAATATTTCGGATTGGGAACGCAATACACCTTTATTCTGAACGGAAAAAAGCTGACGAGCAAGGAAGATTTTCAATATTTCCGTGGAACAGTAGATGTCAGCGGTAATGTGTTGGATTTGATCAGTAGTATTGCTAAACTACCGGCAAATGCCGATGGTGAGAAAAAAATCTTTGGAGTACCGTTCTTGCAGTATGCGAAAACCGAATTTGATTATCGTTTGTACCGTAACCTTGGCGGAAATAGACAATTTGTCTTCCGCTTTAATCCGGGGATCGCAATTCCGTATGGTAACAATTCGAAGTTGCTGATATTTGAAAAGAGTTTTTATAGTGGTGGGATGAATGGCATACGGGCTTGGCAAGCACGAACCCTAGGGCCTGGCGCATACAATAGGCAAAATTTGAGCGAAGATCTTCGTCTGAATCTAAGGAATTTAGATCAGTTGGGAGAGATTAAATTGGAGGCTAATGCTGAGTATAGATTTCGCATCTTAAATAATTTTTTGGGGGCCAAGATGAACGGAGCAACGTTCGTTGATATGGGGAATGTCTGGCGGCTAAAAAAAGATGACGATTTAAATCCTGGCGGCGAATTTAAATTCAACAAGTTTTTGGGACAGGTAGCCATTGGTACCGGTTTTGGGCTACGCTTTGATTCAGATTACTTTGTGATCCGTTTGGATGCAGGCTTAAAGGTAAAAGACCCACAGTTTTCAGGAAGCAATCAATGGGTCATCAAGAATTTCTTTGATTCAAAAGAATTTAAGGAGCAATATTATCAGACCCATAAACCGGACCGTTATAATTTTATACAGTACAATTTTGGGATCGGTATGCCGTTCTAGTAAACAATAATTTTTATAAGCAGCTCAGTAAGTGGCTTAGATTACGACTTTGATGTACTGATATTGAATGCTAGCCCTAGCCTAAGAGATTCTTTAGACTGGAGAAAATTGACTCAAAGATCTTGCTTAAATCTAATCCTTGTGAGTGATTGAATATAAAGAAAACGATTGCCAGTGCAATGGCTGTCATGATTACTTTTTTAAACATGTAGGCGATACCTAATACAATAGCAGGGATGATCAAAAACATCAATCCACTGATGGCAAAGGGAGAAAGCCCATTATCAGTCTTATAAATGTAAAACAGGCGACCTTTAGATTTCTCTTGGTTTTTGTGATTAAAAAATACAAAGGTAGACGATTCGATTTTTTGATTTGGAACAGCTACACCATCGTGAAATTGGAGCGCCTGAGAGAAACCGTTAATGGTAAACATGTAGTTTCCATTGATAGTCTCATTGGTATTGCCTATTGAATCCAAAGCGATAACCGCAAGTTTTCCGTTTTTGGAAAGATTCTCTTTTATGACAAAATCTTGGATATTTTGCTGCTGAGCACTTGCCCAGAAAGGTATCAGTAATAGAAAAAATATAACCTTCTTCATCTTATTATTTACATTTTAATTTTAACCCCACTGTAGCAACAGTTTTGACTGATTTCCTTATGCTCAGATCTACAGAAGAGATAAGTTAATGTTAGACTTATCGAAACTGATCTTGTCAAAATGAGAATGCAATTTTAGGAATTTTAATCTTCTTTTGGAAATTTTAAATTATTTGGGGCTGATTCTAATCGAAAACTTTCTTTTTTGTTCTCAAATCTTATGGCTAATTTTTTCCGTTCAGCGAAGCTCGGATTCTCCAGCTTATCTTTTAAGTTTCTTCGAGAGATTGCTCCTCTTCATTCTGTCCCCAAATCAAGATATTTGCAATATTATTTACCTTAAATTCTGCCGCTAGGTTGTCTAATTTTTCGGAGAAAGAATGCAGTTGACTTAGCAGTGTGATGAAAGCATTTTTTGTGTTTTGATAATCAAGTTCGATTTTATTTTTTGAAAAATATGGAAAGAAAGGTTCGTATTTATCGTCGCAGAAAATGGTAATCCTTTCTTGATTTTTGGTGATTAGGGGTGAAGGGTGGCACTCCAATAACGAAAAATCTTCGAAATTTTCATTTAATATTTTTTTCCATTGTTGGATTTCTTCCATTAGACCACAGCATTGTGGATACAATTCAATCTGTCCATTAATGGAAATTGCGTACCCGCCAAATAGTGAGCAAGAGTCTTTTATGGGCATGTCTCCAATATGTAGTTTGATTATTGTTCTTAAATCTTCGATCTTAATGTCAAAAAGTCTATATTGATAAATTCCTGTTGTGATTGGACGGGGGATATCAATATAGTTTTTCCTTAATTCATTTTCTTGATATAGATCCCATTCTTTCGTATTCGTAAAGGAAGTTCCCCCAGGCACTCTATTGCTTTGGGCTCCCTTTATGGTAGGAAGTTCAATCAGTGGTATAAAATCTATTTTGTCCGTTAACTTCATTTGTATTGAATCTCATATATCCCAGTCTTTTGGGAGGACTTGCCATCAAAAGTACAATGTAAGAGAATACATTGTACTTGACAAATTTCTAGTTTAAAAAAACAGAAGCAAAAAGCAACAATAGTGGGGGCTAGTCATTGCCGGATTCGAACCGGATAATCTTGTTGATTTTACAACTTCATTATTCCTCCCCTTCATGGTGACGAAGTAACTATCGTTTACGGCATTCTGTTTAGAATCAGAAAGGCAACTGATGAAAAGAGTTTTTTCCGACGTTTTCGATATGATCTATCTAGAACTGATCGGAAGCAGGATTTGAACCTGCCATTGGACCGAAGTAACTCTTTTCTACGGCACTTATCCAATTTTATCATGAAGCAAGGTAACTAACGAAAAGAGACTGTTTTTCCTGCTCTACCAACTGAGCTACTCTATATACCTATAGAGACAGGACTCGAACCTGTGACACGGGTAACTCAAATGCGAAGTAACTCTCTTCTACGACACTTGCTTATTTTATTCCTTTTATTAATCCCGCAGCCAAATTACTGCGGGATGATCTTATATTTCAACTTGATGGATCTGTTCGACAGCGGATAGGGCATTGTCCAAGCCAGAAAGTATATCAAACACTTTATCCGACCAGCCTGCTAATAAGTAAACATCATTTTGTTTAACATCTATAGGCTGTTTTCCGTATCCCGCCAGATCGAATAGATAGAGTTTCGCCTTTGGAGCTAACCTTTTGTAATTATTCCATGATTTCTCCAAAGAATTACCATTATAATTACTATCCCATAATTGACAGTCAGTAAATATCATGACTTTATCCACGATCTTTTTTCTACGGATTAGATCGTCCACGACCAGGTATCCATTTGTCGAATAGCCCACTTCACCTTCTCGTTTGTAATATTCCATTACATTCGTCAGCACCCGATGTTTAGGCATATTGATTATCTTGTATGTATCACCGAATATCCCTGTTGTTACATCTTTACACTGTGACTGCAATAGCATCGCTAACATTAGGCCTACATCATACAGTAAAACCGTGCTTTTTGCCGAAATAGGCTTTTGCATAGATCCTGAAACATCACAGGCAATCACAACCGAAGTCTCAAAACCGAAGCCTTTTATATTTCTGGCACTGCATAATGTAGCGTCTTCCAATGCTGTCAATACAGTTGACGTTAAACCCGATTTTAGCACTTTCAACTCTCTATAAGCTGAAAGAAACCTGAACGGAAATTGCCTAGAGTTTAGTACTGCTTGCTCATTCGAGAGATAATTGCAGACCATCAAGACATGTTGCGCTGATAGGTTAGCCTCCAGTATATTACGGAGATTTCTGAGCAAAGCCATATAACCCATTTTTTTACTTTCGATCAACTCTTCCCATTTTCTGGCGAAAGCATCAGATCTGGCCAGGGCGTTATTAAAATTTTCCTGACCCAATTTAGAAAGTTCCGTTTCCCAAGTATATGCGGTCGAAAGATTATCCGCTGCGATTCGGTCAAAAATAGCCTGCTGTTGATCGTTCTTAGGACTAGGGTGTACAAGAAAAAGCGCATCTTTTAACTTAATTTCGGCTTCCCTGTTATATTTTGCAAACTGGTATTCATCAAATCTGTTAAAAGAGGCTACAAGACCTCTTTGGATTTGCTTGGAAAGTCTACTTAACTTTTTCGCTCCATTTCTGTTATTTGCAATCTGGTAATAGGCCAGAAGTTCAGTTATCTCGTCAGCACGCAATACTACCCGGCTCACTGCTTTACTAACGATCGACTCGCCAGAGGCTTTCTTCGCTAATTCGACAGCTAGTACTATCGGGATGGACCTTAAGTTCATCACTGTACGTGCGTAGATAGCCAGTTTGGCAACAAATGTCGATTCGCATGTTATGACCAGTTCCTTGATTCGATTTAATCTATTGTTGCCGCTTTCATAAAATGAATCATTCAATCCAGTTGTGACTACCGTAGTATACAATTCCAGTTCTGGTGTCATGAGGTAAGCCTTTGCTTTTTCATGATTCGTAACCAGCTGTTTTTTAGTGTTAAGGAAGTTGAATTTCATAATCATTGCATTATCGTTAAACATTTGTGCCAGACTATTCTGAACTGACATTACAAAATTGCAAGCTGACCTACGCGTTATATGTGCGCAATAAGAGGTTAATGTGTGATTAATATTTATTTATCTGATTATTAGATTTTTATTTTTTTTATTTCGAAAATAAAATGGCTTTGGATAAATTAGTACGCAGATTTATTGCGTAGTTATCTTGTGGGGTAGCGGTAATTGATATAACAACTTTAGATAATTACTTGTTTTGTGGGTTCAATATGCCATTAGAAAAAAATATGGTGGATATATAATACTTTGTAAGCTAGGGTAACCTTCTCTGAATATGCAAAAGGATAAATCACTTCCATTTTTTCTGACTGTTGTTTCCTTTCCATTGTTATATTTTACGACAATATTGCCGGAAAAATCCTGTTTTATAGCTGTTTTAAGTCCGCTTTTATCTGTTTTTGTATATCCGTCCCAATGACTTTTGCTGTATTTGACGCTATTACTCCACTTATCCGAAACTGTTAATTCGCCCCAGCTGTCCGTTTTTATTTTAATGGAGTTTTTATCTAAGCCATCTGAAATGGCCAATTGTGTGATGTACTTTCTTATATTTTCGGGAAGCGTATCCGTTAATTGCTTAGAATAATTTTTATCGGGTGAAAGACCAGCTTTTACTGTCATTGTTGCAGAGAAGAACAATACAAAACTAAATAGGGGATATATGCGTATCATATGGCTGTGATTTAAGTTTAATATACGATTTTTTGATTAAAAAATAAAAGGGAGATTTGCACCGCTTAAGTTCAGTAGATAAACGTGAAGCCTTTTTAAAGGATGTATTTTCTTCGTTCTTATTGTCCCTTAAGTACAAATGAAAGGTTATTGTTGTGTTTAAATTTCCTATATTTAAGCATCAGAGAAAAGAATTTATAATACGTTAAGAAAAAATGTTTAAGCATTTAAAATACATAGACGGTACATCAGATAAATTTTGGGAAATACAAACAGCTGGTGCAATACATACGGTTACCTATGGTCGAAATGGAACGGCGGGACAAAGTAAAAGTAAAACCTTCGATTCGGAGGAAGCCTGTCTAAAGGATGCTGAAAAACTAATTGCTGAGAAGACAAAAAAAGGTTATTCTGAAGATGGTACTGTTGATTCAGATAGTAAGGACAAGGGATCAGCTGTTCGACAGCCAACGGCTGCCAGCCAGCGAAAAGAAGAGGCGGTAGCAGCACTGAAGTTGCTTATCAAAGAGGCAAGGATGGAAGATATCATCCCTTTTCTGGAGGAATATTCCAGTGGCAACCTCGAAATTTTAAAAAAAGAAATTCGTGCAGCCAAGCGATATTGGGTCGATTACAGTGATCTCTCCAAAGATCCTGAATTTAAAAATAAGGCACAGTACAATTGGGGGACACGGGGTACGAAGGAGCAGCAGCGTACGGTAAAATTACTAGCTCTCGCCACATTTTCTGGCTCGGATGCCGGTAATTGGGATATTTTTCATGAACTTTTGAACCAGGCCCGGAGTAAGGAGGTGATACAGATCCTTACCTATGCCAAGCCCAATTGGCTGGGCGAATATTTATTACAGTTAGTTCGTAAAAATGAGTGGCAGCAGATTAATTACGACAATCTCCGTTTTTTGGAGCAAATGGGACATGTTGATTTTGAACCGGAGCTTTATGCAAGTTCAATTTCTGGTTTTAATAATTATGAATCAAAAAGGTTTTTTGAGCTTCTGACAACAGATGAATTGACGGTCCAACGGGATATCCCGTTGGTATTTGCTTATGAAACGGGCATTCACAGCACGTATTGGAATTATAATTATCAGAACACGGTCAATGAACTGTTATGGGATAAGGTATTTGATACGTTGTTGGAAAACGGAAAAATTGATCCGGAACTCATCATTACTGGAGCGCTCGAAGCTCAAACCAAAAATTGGAATAATAATCTAAAAAGCTATTTCAGAAAGCTTATTGAACGGATGAAGCTTTCCGAGAATACAGTGATTGAACATCAGCAACTGTTCTTTCCCTTATTGCATGCTGAACATAGCGCTGTGATCAATTTTGTGGTCGATTATCTAAAACCATTCTTCTCGCATAGTGATTTCCAGTTACAGGAATTTTTAGATTGGGCCGAACCTATCTTTATGCGGACTGATATTAAGTCGAGTCTTAAAACTCTTTTGATTCAATTTGATAAGCTATTGAAGCAAAAACCGGAATGGCGGGAACGATTTGTTTCGCTAACGTCGGATATCTTTATGATCTCGGATTTGCAGTTACAGGAAAGGGCGGCGAAGTTTATCTTAAAAAATCAGATAGAGCTTTCAGAAGAACTTTCTGGTAAGCTTCAGTTATATAAAACCCAAATGATGGGTACAGTGGCTGTTGACCTGAAGCGTCTTTTGCAAGAAGATGGATATTCTGAAGATGAAATCCTAGCAGAGCTGAATGGTCAATCTTCAGAGCAATATATTTATCAGCCGACAGAAGCTCGTTGCCTGAACGAAGCTTATGAATACCCACAGACCTGGAACGAGTTATTTTTCAAGGTGGGGGAGGTAATCGGAGGCTCTGACCCGATTCAGGTGGAGATCCTAATGAATGCATGGGTGCAACAAACGGCTGTGTTTCCAGCAGACTATCAGATACAGCTGGAACCTTACATTAAACAACTGACAGGAGCCTATCGTGAATCTTCCTGGTACAATCATTTCTCAGGGACCTTCATTAATATGTATTATAAACCCACTGTCGTATATAAAGATAAGGATCGGTATCACAATTACTCCAAATGGGTCAGTCTGATGGGTAGCCAATTGGAACTATTGCAACGTTATCGGATTGATGGTATCCGCCTGCCGCTTTTGAGTTTACCGACACATAAGCCATTTTGGATCGCACCGAGCGTTCTCGTTAAGCGTATTTTGGCTTATGAGGAGGTAGGAGTGAAGATCAATTTATTGGATTTGTCCATAGCCCTGAGCCGTACTGTCCGTGAAGATCTGGAAGGAATTGAAGCCCTGATAAAACAAATAAAGGAACAGCAGGTACAGGATGTGATCAGCTATGCCCTGGGTCTGGATCCGATGAGGGTTCAGCAGCAATCCTGGCTTAAAAATTTATTGTCTTCCAAAGATTCCGATCAGGTCAATTGGATTGGTGTATGGGCTACCGTGGCTCGCACGCATCATCGGGATAGCCATTTTGAAGAATTTACCAAAGAGCCTTTAGCGGACATTCCTTTTGCTGGACAGCCATTCCGTCCGGTATTGAAAATAGAACCAACCTATTATAACGGTTATAACTACACAACTAGAAAATCGGAACAGGTATATAACGGTGATAAGCTGACCTATCATTTCCCGTCTTACAAACAGGGGGCTGAGGCCTTTTTGTATCACAAAGATATTTTCAACCGTGGGAATGATACTCTACTGTCTTATTATTTGTATAGGGCTGATGTCCCCTACATGCATAGTTTGATGCCACAGAATACGGAAAGTCTTTCCCAATTTTTAACGATGGGGCTGAATAGTAGGAGTGATATTGGCGGAAAATCTTCAGCAGCTTACCTACAGGAGATGCTGTACGACTTTTTCCGTTTTGATCAGCAGTCCAATCTATACCTGGCAACTTCACTCTTTAATAAAGAGAAGGAGGTGCGTGCGATGGCTGTTGAAGTCATTCTGGCTGCAGTTAATGAAAATAGGTTGGACACCACTGTATTAGGTGAACAATTGGGAATGCTGCTGAGCAATGGTTACGGCCCGATCGGTCGTTGTGTTGAAGTACTGGAACAATGCCGCGATATATCTTCGAAGCATAACAATGCTTTATTGCAGCTATTGGATGCGGCTTTTGCGCATTACAACATTGCTGAAAAAATGCCGACCAATTTTAAGAAAATCATCGAATATTATTACGATTTGATGAACAAGGAGCAACATCATTTTCCAGATGATCTTCAACAGGTTTTTGAGAAACTGGAAATTTATAAGAGTTTACAACCTATTTTGAAAAAAATAAGAAAATAACAATATGGCGGAGCAAGATTTAGCGATCAGCTATGCAAGAAATTCACAACTGACCCAACAATCGGGCATACAGCAATTGGTATTGGCACATCAGTCGGAATTGGCAGAAGTCGCCAATGTACCTTGTTTCTTTTGGGGGAGTTTGACGGATCCTTTATTGACATCCAAATGTTTGTTGACCTTGTCGAAAGTAGTACGGTCGAGTTTCGGGCCCGTGCCTCCGAGTTTACGGGATCCTATCGTTTCAGCTGGGACCAATCAGATTCGTTTTGAGGGCTTTTCTTCCTGCAATGGTGTCTATGCGCGTCTGGATTTATTGGAGGATGCCATTGATGGCGAGTTTATTACGAGTGGTACAACCAATGTGGATTTTAATGAACCGATGCTCAATGCGTTAAATGCTGTCAAGAAAAGCGAAAAGATGGTGTTGGGAGTAGGAAGCAATGAGGTTGCCATTAGTACTGATAAGGCCAAAGTGACTGAAAAGAAAGTAACTTTGCCACCGCGCTGGATCAAAGGGCTGACTTCGGTCCAATTATATTTGGCGGGTATGGAGCTACAGTTTGAATTAAATAAAATTCAGCTTATCCAGTTATTTCAGGGCATACCGAAAGGGAATGTGAAAGGGGAATTCTATTTGACGAAAAGAGCTAACCGATTTGTGTTTTCTCCCATAAGTACGGGAGATGCAGTACGTATCGGTGGGATACAACGATTACGTTTATTGGAGGGATTGCTCGGTTATGCAGATAAATTACTTATTTACCAAGAAAAGGGTGGGGAGAGTGTGGCATTTGTAACAGATTTTGGTAAAATGAGATTGACTCTTGCATTGTCACCAGATAGTTATAGAGGGTTTTCGGGTGAGGGGAATGTATTGGAAAATATGATTAAAGCGGTTCCCGATGAATGGATACATGCTGTCAATGGGTTGCTCAAATCAAACGAATTATTTGACCCGACGATGCTTTCCATTGAGCATGATGTGGATTTTGACACGATGGACACTTTATCTGCTTCATTGTCATCCATTGGTTTGCTAGGCTATGATCTGCATAGTCATCAGCATTATTACCGCAGGCTGCCTTTTAAAATGGAGCGTATCCTGGCATTAAATCCACGATTAAAAAATGCCAAAAAACTTGTTGCGACAGCCGGGGTGCAATTTGTCAAGAATACAGCAGATTATATTGAAGCTCGAGTCGATGGGTCAGGTGTACAACATACAGTGGTCATACAGGGCGATAGGTATCAATGTACCTGCAATTGGTTTACTAATCATCAGGGTAAAAGAGGATTGTGTAAACATATACTTGCGGTCAAGATGTTGAATGGATAGCTAGTTTTGTTACTTTGTACTGTGCTTCCTGTGAAGTATGAAGTAACAGACTGTAGTCATCAAATATTTCAAAAAAGAGGTAAAAAATATAGCAGAGCTGATTGGTATTCCAAAAATGCTGAGGAAGAGCTTTTGTTTGCGATGTTCTATTTTGAATTAGAAAGGGAACGGATGAAAAGAATTGCTTTGTCATAAAGCCTTGTTGGATGTTAACAATGATTTAGTCTAAAATTTCTTCGTATGTCAGGGTATTCTTACTTTCCGATACAGTAATTGTTATAAATGTAGGAGTTATGCCTTTGCCGTTGGGGCGGTACATCGAATAGGTAAAAAATAGTCATCATGATGATAATTGGCGCGTAGTGTATCCCCTTCATACCTGTCTACAGCTGTTGAATGTACCTGTATTCTTTCATCTTCTTTATCGCTCCAAGTTCTCTGACGGATAAAAGACTGTTTATCTTTTTCTGAAATAGTGAGTCTAAAATTATGTGTATAGTCTCTAAAGCCGCCACTTTGGTTGGAGATAATTTTAAAATCATCGTTCAGAATGATATGATGTTCACGCAGTAATTTTCTCGCATCAGATTTGGAGAATAACAGGTCACCAAACAGAAGATATAGTGTGAGTAAAAGGAAGGAAAAAGCGAACGCGATCGAAGTGATGATGCCTAGTCTTTTACGTTTGGATTTTTTCAGGATCCAGTATATAAAATAGATGAATAGGGCTGGGATGCAAAACCAGATCAGAAAAATAATGAAGTACAGCATATACATTTATTAATCGTTGTACTGAATTTTCGTGATATCAACACGCTTGACTTTTTTATCTCCTGTCTGTAATATGGACTGCCTATTACTTTCAATGAAATTAGGTATACCCGGATCATACCAATATTCAAGGTGTTTTTTGTCAACAATATTGAATGTTGACGTTTGGGCTATTTCACCCATTTCTTTGTCGGTTATACCTAATTGTGGGAGTAAAGACATCAGGTATTTTTTTGCATCCTTCGGGTTAATAGATGCTGTCTGAGAAATAATACAATACCTATTGTCCGGATCCAAAGCATTAACATGAACCCGTACATCTGCCTGTAATGCTGGGCCTCCAAAAAGGTTGGCTATTTTATCTTCGTAACGAAGTGTATCTGTGACGGGGTACTGAAACCCGAATGGACTGTGAAATAATATAATATCTTTTGCAACCATTTGTTCAACCAATTCTTTCGAACTAAATATTTTATTAAGAGTCAGCTGCATTTTTTCAGATTGTTCTGCTGACATTTTTCCCGATTTTTCCATATATTCAGAAATAGTCCTGTAAATGCTGAGTGTTCTATTTTTAATTTCCTCGAGGTTTTCGAGTTCCACAAACTGCCCAATTTCGTTTGTTCTATAAGTGGCTTCCATAATCATATCCTTTGCGATACTTTTTATCAAATTGGAAGTAGAATCAGCAGAATTTGCGAACTGCGACAAATCTATGTCATAGGCCCATTTAATTCTGTAACCAATGTCGGATGAATCCAACACTGTAAAGCTGGCCTGGAAAGAAGTGGAATCATTTTTTATTAGATTGTCCTCCTGCCATTGTTGCTTTATCTTTGTAATGGTAAAATTATGGGAATCTCCGGCAGCCCAATAGGCGATAAAGGGAATACTATCAGTCTTCGTTTGCCCCATTACTTTTTGAGCGAATAAGAACAGAAATAACAGGAAATAACTTATTTTCATAATCATTATGTTTGGCCGGATTTTAAATAGGATTCTAATACGCTAATTTATGTTTTTTTGAATGTCAATACAATCTTTTTTAGATATGGCCACCTTAAATTATAGTCCCAACTTACTTAATCCGCTAGCAATGTTTAGATAGGTTTGTGGTATATGTACATTCCCAATATTTTTACGCGTGATATCAGTGATCCCAGCATGCGAAATACCTTGCGAATTGTGTATGTGTTCAAAATTAGCACCCCAGATCGCATTTTGTAAAGGGATCATTCCATCGTTTTCACCAGCCCGTCGTGTTAGATATTTAAAACTTAACGCATATAATAAATCGTCCTGCGGCTTTTTCATTGTTGAAGCAAAACTTTGGTAAAATACGTTGTCCATGTCTGGGTTGAGTCTGTTGAAAGCAAGCATTTTCTTTTCGCTGAGATCACGGATCAATTCAACTGGAGAAGGGGATTGGCCACCGAATAAGAATGAAATATGCTGGATCAGCTTTTTGGTGACAGAATCGTCCGAAAGGTGTTTCTCCATTAAATAATCTGCTATTGGTGTTCCTAAATGGGGAGTAGATAAGGTGGTTAAAGAAGCAACCATCTTATCACCAGCTAGTGTTGAAATAAAATAACGAGCATCTATCCCGCCTTTCGAATGAGCTATCAGATTAAATTTATCGGTGCCTGTTTTTTCTGCAAGATCAGTCAGATTTCTCTTTAGCATCCGCGCATTATTTTCCACAGTGCCCCAACCATCCGTCTTCCCATAATAAAACGAGATGTTGTTCTCTCTAAAAGTCTTTGGAATTCTTCCCCAAAATAAACTGTTATCGCTAGCAGCTGTGCCATGAATAAGAATGATGGGGTATTTTAATTTGAAATCTGCCATTTGAAAATAGAGGAAAATCCTACTAAAGCTATGATTTAAAGTTTAATATTTATAACACCAATTAAAATGATATTAATATCAAAAAAACGAAGACTTAAACTATTGAGTGCTTAAGTCATTACATCAAAGGGAGAAATAGAAGAAAATGTTGTTTTTTTTAAATGTAAAATGCTAAATAAATTAGTGTTTTAAGTCTTTGTTTAACTATCTTTGTATTATTAATTTATGGGGCTGGTGCCAATTAAATAAACAATTATGTTATCAGATCAAACTTAATATCGGACATAAAAACAATTATTGCTCAGTCCAAAGACAATGCTATTCGTGCTGTCGATCATCAGCGTACATTGATGTATTGGCATATCGGCAAACGTATTTTCGAACAGGAGCAGGAAGGTAAGGGCTGACTATGGAAAATATCTAACTAGATATATCTCCAAAGAATTGGAGCCTGAATATGGTAGTGGTTTCTCAAGAAGACAAGTTGAGTTGTTTAGACAGTTCTATCGCATTTTTCCAATTGCGAACGTACTGCGTTCGCAATTGAACTGGACACAATACCGCTTATTGATGCGGCTTGACTCCGAAGAGCAAAGAGAGTTTTATATCGCCGAAACCATTAAAATAACTGGACATCGATACAGCTGGAACGACAGGTCTTTAGTAATGTATATGAACGCCTATTACTTAGTAACGATAAAGAAAGTGTATTAGCTTTTGCAAGAAAAGATGCCTTCCGATGCCAAAGAGATTATCAAAGATCCGATGGTACTGGAGTTTTTAGGTCTGAAGCGAGAGAGCGCCTATCATGAAAAAGATTTTGAAGGTGCTATTATCACCCATCTGCAAGAGTTTTTGTTGGAATTAGGGAATGGTTTTTCCTTTATTGCCCGCCAAAAACGTATACATATTGAAGGCGATGAGTTCTTTGTTGATTTAGTTTTTTACAACCGTCTATTGCAAAGCTTTGTGATCATTGAAATCAAGACACATAAATTAACGCATCAGGACATAGGTCAATTGCAAATGTATGTCAATTACTAGGACCGTATTGAAAAGCTCCCACATGAGCGCCCTACAATTGGTATTTTACTTTGTGCGAGTAAAAATGATGCAGTCGTGAAATTTACACTTTCCGAGGAACAAAAACAGATCGTTGCCAGTCAATACGAGCTTTATCTGCCCACCGAACGGCAGTTGTTGGATGAAGTTAATAAAGAACTGGATAGCTTCGTAAGCAAAAGTGGAGTTGAGTAAATCAATGAGATTTTATACGATCTTACGGCATCTTCAAAAGGTGGCCTTTGACGTTTTTCCACTATGACATCCCGACGATGGAGGCAATATTTTTATTTATTTTGTCATGCGGGGTAATTTAATCGCGTTTTCAATTGTCGTTAGGGCTTCCATATTTCTGAAAGTAATAAGCGCTATTATTTGCAACCGAAGAAAAGAGAAGTAACCAGGAAAAATATGCCGAATTGCTAGACGTTCGGCTAAATATTGATTGAAATTTTGACTGTATTTTTTGTGTTTTTCCTGTAAGATTTCGATCCTCGCTGGTTTTTTCAATTTTATTTTTCAAACATAGAATATTTTGTACATTTGTATCGAATAAAATCGAAATAGAAATGGCAGAAACTGTACAACCAAGAGCTCCAAAGACAACTGATAATAATGCGAATCAAACTCATTACTACAAAACATTGGTAGTAGCTATCGCTTTAGGTTTAATAGGCACATTTATCCGTTTTGTACCGGATGTATGCACTGCATTGGGACAACAAACATTCTTGTTCTCCGCGATAGCAAATATCTCATTGATTATAGGTACGCTTATCGCATTTAAAACTGTTTTCGGTATTTTGGGATTTGGAAAAAATCGTGACTAATTAAAAGTCATTTAATGATATTGGAA
>NZ_JBWKUH010000032.1:0-60206 GCF_059420745.1 Sphingobacterium sp. GW821-FHT03E03 | reverse complement strand
TAAATTTTCAAAAATAAATATACTTTCAAACTAAAATAGAAATATTTATTAAGAAGGAATACATTGTTTAGCTAATTTGACCTATCATTAGCTATCTCTTCATTAGGTTAATGATGAAGAGATAGCTAATACACTATCCAGAAAACCTTGGTTCGCCATAAATAAAAAATAAAATTTCTTTCAGGAAAATATTAAAATTTGGTTTTTATATTTTATTTCCCTTTGATTTTAAAAATCGATGGGTCAGATATTTTCGCACAGGGATATCGTATAATTTTAAACAAATATAAGCGAGCACAATACTACCGATTACAACCGCTGCTGCACCGGGCAATGATTCTTCAAAGCTGAGGTTTTCATTTTTTACCCAAGCGTAATACAAATAGATAAAGGGATAGTGCACCATATACAAAGGGTAAGAGATGTCTCCCAAGAATTTAGACAGTTTGTTCGTAAAAATACCTCCCTTTCCGGAAGCCCCCAGAACAACCAGCAGTGGAAAAACCAGCACACAGCACAACGTATCATAGAGTCCATTCATCCAGAGATTTTCAGCTCCCCCGATACGAGGAATCGTCAAAAGTGAAACAAGGATAATACTACAGATCCAAAATGCCCCTTTTATCCGAACAGGTTTAAATACTCGAGATAGAAATAAACCTGCGGTAAAAGAAAATAAAAGACGTAATGATCCGGCTGTGAACTCCATTCCTGTCAGCGAAAACCCTGCACAGATATCACCCAATGGGCCCCAGATAGCAAAAACAGCCAATCCACATGCTGCAGCGACGACGAGCACGCCAAGTGCTTTTGTTGAAAATTTACGGATGACCAAAACATAAAGAACATTACCGATATATTCAAAAAATAAAGACCAGCTCGGGCCGTTAAGTGGAAACATCTCCCCTAGGCCTCTTACTTCATGTCCAGGCAGAGCAGGGATCAACAGTGCGTTCAATACCGTAGCCAGCAATAAAGCCGAAACAGTCACCTTGGATACATCCCACACCGAACAGCCCTGAGAATAAAACATCAAAGCGCCAATGATCGCCCCCATAACAACCATGGGATGAAGCCTTATAATCCGGCGTTTGATAAAATCCATTGTCGTCATCGTTCTCCAACGGTCATCATAAGCATAACCGACAACAAATCCAGAGAGCATAAAGAAAAAATCGACTGCTAAATAACCGTGGTTAATACGTTGATCCAGGTGGCTGGTTGCAAAGGCTTCAAAAATATGGAAGCATACGACTGTGATAGCTGCAACACCACGCAGGCCATCGAGCACAGTATAATGTGGTTTGGTATCGGCATACGCGGAAGTAGAAACTGCTGTATTAGGCATAGAAATAATAAGAATAGTTTGATTGATTTCCTAAAGCAAGGACGTAAATATAAACAAATTTGAAAAAACGTTTTATCGCTGCCGTTCAAACGAATCGTTTATCATTTAACAACAGGAATATAATCCTTCAAATAAACCTGTTCTTTCCGCATATCCTGAATATATTCCTTACTAAAAATTTCCAAAAGTATATCAGAAATGGCTGTTGTAGTCGGACCTTCATCTTCGGATTCACCAAAAGAGAAAATCTGTTCTTCCGTTCTATCTTTTTTAGTTAAAAAATAATAGAAATCCGGACTTTCCCAGCCTTTTACCCCAAACCCGGCTTCTTTTGATAGGTTGAGAGGCGTGTATTCTTTTTGTAGAAAATTCTGAAGATTTTGGAAATCGGCCATATTTTTTGAGGTTTTGCTCGCCGATAAATAAGCGAATTTACCATCGTTATTTTCCCCCATAGCCAGTGAGGGAAAAGCGACACCATTCAGCATGGCCAAGGTATCCTTCTCTTCGTTGTAGGACACCGTTGTATAGCGATAGCCATAATATTTCTTCGGTTTTAATTTCTTCGTACCCCAGCCCGAGGTAGACTCCACATAAAATGGCGCCGGCAAACTTCCTTCGCTATCAAAAATTGCCATGGTATCTTTTTTGAACATGGCGGTTTCAAAAACCTCTTTTAATGCTTTCTTGTCCATGTTATTCACATCAGAAGCTAATATAGACTCCGTTTTTTTTATTTTCGGCGCATAAAACTCCGAAACATCAAAGCTGGGATCTAATTTGTCCAAGAATACAACCGCTGGATCCTGAGATTGACAAGAATATAACAGTGAGGATAAAAGCAGTAAAGAAAGAATGTTTGTATGTGTAGAATTAAATAGCTTCATGGAAAATTGCTCAAAATTATCTTTTCATCTTCTATCTTAAACCAGCGGTAAAAGATATCCAAATATACAGCGTATGAAGCGATATTAACACGAATATTTACAATCCGTATAAACTCATTTTAAAAACGTCATTTATTATTCCAAGGAGGGAGCTCATTTATTAGAAAGTAAAAAATAGTCCTTAGTCTATTTAGGATGCAGCGGCTATTAATTATATTTGAAAAAACATGAACCACACCCCTTTATGTCAATCGTTTACGACAGTATACTAAATCATATCAGTCAACACAGTATCTTATCAGAGGAAGAGAAAGAACGCTTGTGCGCAGCATTGACCTACAAAAAAATACGCCGCCGGCAATATTTACTACAAGAGGGAACGATCTGCACACGCGAATGTTTTGTTATCAAAGGTGCCCTGCGGCAATATGAGGTTAGCCCGACCGGCCGTGAGAATACCGTGCAATTTGCTTTTGAGAACTGGTGGATTTCGGATTGGTATAGTACCTTGCAAGCACAGCCTTCGGTTTACAATATCGATGCATTGGAAGATACGGAAGTATTCTTAATAGAAAAATGCAAGCTGGAAGAACTGTTTATTGAAATCCCAGCTTTGGAAAGCTATTTTCGGAAAATATTTCTAAAAGCATTCGTTTCCCTCCAGAAAAGAATACTATTCCAGCAGAAAACAGCTGAGGAAAGGTATCTTGAGTTTATGAAATGTTATCAATGGTTTGAACAACGTATCTCCCAGCAACATATCGCCTCTTTTCTTGGCATTACAAGGGAATCGCTGAGTAGACTCAAAGGACAACAGTATAAAAATATATAAATCTGTGATAAATCGCACCGGTTTTATTTATCAAATAGCACAGGTTAAGAGGCTAATTTCAAATTAAATTTGTTCATCATAAATCAAAGCAAGATGAACAAAAAAGTTAAACAATGGATGCTGTCAACAGATAATAGCTGGACAGCCTTTATTTTGCGGCTAACATTGGGGTTAGTGCTATTTCCACATGCAGCCCAAAAACTATTTGGTTGGTTTGACGGCCCCGGATTGCAAGGAGAAATTGCGTACATGACCAGTCATGTCAATCTCCCAATGTTCTTAGCCGTTAGTGCAATTGCGGTTGAATGCCTAGGAACGTTTTTTATCCTATTGGGCTTTTTGACCAAACTCACCAGCATTGCTATTTTTTTCCTATTTATTGGT
Source organism: Sphingobacterium sp. GW821-FHT03E03 (assembly GCF_059420745.1). NCBI lineage: Bacteria > Pseudomonadati > Bacteroidota > Sphingobacteriia > Sphingobacteriales > Sphingobacteriaceae > Sphingobacterium > Sphingobacterium sp. GW821-FHT03E03. The sequence goes on along the minus strand of NZ_JBWKUH010000032.1, from coordinate 56,755 downwards.
ATGATTGTGGTCGATCACGCCGCACATGGTTTTTTTATGAACTGGTTTGGAAAAATGCCGGCTGGTGCTGAGGGTTTTGAATACCATTTATTGGTCTTGGGTATATGTCTCGCACTCATGCTACAAGGTGGTGGCAGATATGCTCTGGATAAATTATGGAACTCAAAGTCCTAGAACAGTCGTGATCAATACTAAATTTGCTTAAATTTGCGTCTTATTTAGACACCCACAAAAGCGATATTTTTACGATAAAGCCCATCGGTGTTTTTAATCAAGATATATGAATTTAGACGCTTTCAGTTCGCTATTGATCGACCATTTCAAAGAAATTGTGCCACTCACTGAAGCGAATATACTGTCCATTCTCCCAAAATTGGAAGTAAAAGTTGTAAAACGGAAAGAGTTTGTTCTTCAGGAGGGGCAGATTTCCAAACACATGCGATTCATTGTAAAAGGAAGTCTATATGCCTATTATATGGAGGAGAATGGCAAAGAACATATTGCGCAACTCGGGATAGAACATTGGTGGATCAATGATCTATATAGCTACCTGAGTGAATTACGATCTCGTCTATATATCCGTGCAAATGAGGATACCACACTCATACAGATCAGCAAACGCAATCTGGAAATATTGTATAAAGAAGTCCCTGCCCTCTCCGAGTTTTGGCGATTGAAAATTCAGCATGCTTATATGAATTTACAGGAACGTACTTTCGAAAATGTACGATCTGATGCGTATACCAAATACCGCAAATTTATCTCGGACTATCCTACAATTGAACAACGGTTTCCGCAATATATGATTGCCTCTTATCTTGGGATTACGGTCGAATACCTAAGTTATTTGAGAAAAAAACACCTGTCACGTCTTTCTTAAGATTTCTTAATTTTTATCCCCTCCGCCTTGTCTAGTTTTGCTCGTAATTCAAACGAGAGAACATGAAGACAACAGCTATTACACTTGCACTTTCTACCTTGGTTGCTGTGGCGACACATGCTCAGCAACTATCCTATACACCTGAGGTCGTCCTGGGACATCGTTCATACTTCTATATGCATCAGGTCAGTTACAAGATCAGTGACAAATTAAAAATCAACAATCTATCGCTTTTTGATACAGAATATACAAACGATAAAGAAAATATCTTTTTTATAAGAAATACGGCTTCCTATACGATTAATAAACGATTCACATTGAATGCAGCTTTTGGAATGAAAAATCCCGGAGCTTTCTTTAGCGCCTTTGTACAATATCGCGTGAGCAAACCTACCCAGTCTTTTTCTTACACTATAGGCAGCACTTATCAAAAAGGATTTACGCTCGAACAGTCCTTATCGTTTGAGTATAAACCCTATTTAACCGCACAGAAACAGGCTTATTTCAGTTTACTTGCTATCGGCAATGTAAATACCAAAATGTACCAGCGGGGACTTCAATTTATACGTTTGGGCTTAAAACAGAACAAGCTTATGTATGGACTAGCATCCAATTTTGACCAATTTAATAACAGTAAAAAAACACTGGAAAATATCGGCGCTTTTGTAAAACACAACTTTTAAAAATAACATAATGAAACCATCATGATTTATTCAATCACATTGGGGAATGAATAACCGAGCAAAGCGAGTTCATGAATACCACTTAAAACATACACTCGATGAATAAATCTGATAGCTTCATCACAATTTAAAAACAAATTTATACAGATGAAAAAAAATCTTGATTTAGGCATTCTAATCAGTAGAGTAGCTATTGGCGGTCCCATGTTGGTTTACGGGATCAATAAATTAATCCATGGCATCGGGTTCATTAGGGACATCATCGTCAGCATCGGACTGCCCTCATTTTTTGCAAATGGTGTATTTGTCGGCGAAATCATTGCCCCCATTATGATTATACTTGGTCTACGCATACGTTTGGCCGGAGTAGTATTCGCTATTAACTGTCTTACGGCTATTTGTCTCGCTCAAACCGGTAATATCTTAAAATTAAATGAATTTGGTGGCTGGGCAGTGGAGCTTTTGGTTATCTACATGCTGATTGGATTGAGTTTTCTATTTATGGGGGCAGGTAAATATGCCATTTCGACAAATAATAAATGGGATTAATCGCAGCGCATTAATTTGAAAGAAAAATGGGCTGTCCAAAAAAGATTTCGGACAACCCATTTTCTTTTATTTTATTCGTATCCCCCCTCTTTCACACATTCATTACTCATGGGGGTGTTTTTACTCTTCGGATTGCTTCTTTTCCGTTTATATCCTTATTGTTTGGTTCCTTCGAGTGTCGACACGCTCTTTGCTGGAATAGTTAAGCTATATACACCACTTGCAGTTGGCGCAACCATACCGGCGAGCCCCCAATGCCCTACACTGGTCGCTGTTGTCTGATAATTGGATAATTGTCCCCCCACAAAACCTGACAGATTGATATCCAACGGGACACTACTACTACCTGTATTTGTCACGACCATCGCAAATTTACCTGTTTGCGGGTCTTTATACGCGGATATAAGTAATCCATTGGCATTTTGTACCGCAACGTTGATACGCTTGTAATTCGCTTTAATAAATCTGGAATAATGCCCCATCACATCATAAGCCTTGGTAAATTCCAACGAACCATCACTTCGTGTACAGATCAAAGCCTCGTTATTTTGGAATGCGAGCATCCCGAGCCAGAAGACATAAGCACTGGCATCACAATCTGCCAGCAATTTGTGCATATTAACGGCAAGCTTCAATCCACCTTCAATTCCAGCATCATAGTTTCCGCCATCGTCCGATGCTTCGGTTACCCACATTGGTTTGCCGCCTGTGGAAAATGTCCACTTTGATGGGCTTTGGTTGAAACCTCTTTTTCCGCCGATCAACTCTGTAATTTCAACGTAACCATGTCCTGCCAGAATATCGACATTACTCCTGTCCATTCCAGATAGGAAGGTATTGGCAGTACCCCAAGCCGCATTTTCAGAAGCGATGATTTTGGTACTTTGCAAACCTTCTTCATTTAAAGCTGGTCTGAGGTTGTTAGTGACAAACTCACCAAGTTTATTTGAAGCCCAATAAGATGCATCCCAATCCGAAAACACATTTTCAGGTTCATTCGTTGGCGATATAGCGTTAATTGTTATCCCTTCATTTTGATAGGCTTTAGCGAAACCAGCCAGATAACGGGCAAATAGCGTCGATGAGGTATTCAGATTAAGCCCATTAAACCATTTACCACTGATACTATTGGGATTCGTCTTCATATAAAGCGGCGGTGTCCAGGTACTCGCGATAATAACGGGGACTTGAAATCTTTCCTTAGCTTTTTTTAGAATCCACAGCTGTCCCAGATGCTCCCGCGTATCTGCCGAAAGTGCCTGATAAGCCGGGCTACTCACTGCGACATCGATATCAACCCCTGCAGGCTTAATGGTCACCAGCCTATTCTGTTGATTGAATGGGTAGGTATGTAATACTTTACCGCGCAATATATTCAACTTCAAACCCGAGTTACCCCACAGATAGTCCAAAATACTATCTCTCTTCGGAGATTCAAAGAAAGGAACAATACGCCCCCCGAAGGCACCAAAACCGTCTATTTTTTGACGTTCCTGGTTCCATTCCACAACGGCATTTGTCGTTACTGAGGCAGCCTGCGCATTTAACTGATTCAAACGATTCACCGCTTCATCTTCATTCGTCGATAATACCTGCTTGTGACACCCCGTCAACCATAGGGATGCCATTAATCCAAAACAAGAGATGGATTTAAAAACAAATTGATTTCTGTTCATAAATTTCTATTTATTAATTTGCAATAACAGTTTATCTCTAAATACGACTTGCGGTAAAATTGTTTTGTCAAATTTCAAACAAAGTATTTATTTTTTGAAAAATTAACAATCCTTGCAATCGCTTAACAATAAGCTATTATCATATTAACATTCAATAAAAATGAACGATTTTATACAAGACTTTGAAGTGTACATAGCTACTTTCCCGACCGAACTATCTGCCATTGATACCATAGCATTTAGTGCGAAGCCAGTTCCAGAAAAATGGAGTAAGAAGGAAATTTTAGGGCACCTGATCGATAGCGCCATGACAAACTACCTCCGGTTTATCAGAGCACAATCTGAAGAAAACCCACAGATCTTTTACACACAGGATGACTTTTGTGAAAATGCAAATTATCAGCAGTCAGAAACTAAACAGCTGCTTGATCTATTGGTTAGCACTCAACAAACAACTTCTATTTCTATTCAAGACTTTGATTACTAAAAGCCTGACAATGCGAAAATGTAATGATCTAACACTTGCCTTTTTGATGGAAGATTATTTAGCCCACCTCAATCATCATCGTCAACAGATACTTTCTTAATCATAAAATAGTTAAAATGTCTAGTCCAAATAATTAGATTATTTTTCAGACTAGACAAAATACAGTTTACTTTTTACTCCACCAATGATAATAGTTGTGAAGTCCATCGTATTCAAAACCGCAACGTGGATATAGCGTATTGCCAATGTCATTTGTTTTTTCTGTTTCGAGCATTAACCCACAGGCACCGGTTTCGGTACACCATTCTTTGCTCCGATCGATCAGTGCAACTGAAAGTCCCTTACCACGATAATCTTGGTGAACAAACAGATCGCTCAGCAACCATTGCATTTCTAACTTAGTGTAATGAAACAGTTTATACAATTGTACAAATCCCACGGCTTTACCGTCAGCAACGGCTAGAAAAACAATTGATTCGTCATTCAGAAACCGCTCTTTTAAAAATAGTCTCCCTTTTTCCAGATCGGATTCCTGACGGTAAAAGATTCGATAAAGGTTAAACAATTCTGCGGTCTCGTTCAAGTCTTCAAGACTGGCTCTTTTAATTTGGTAATTCATTTTAGTAAATATTTTGATTTATACAGGCAAAAATATTTGTAAAAAGAATCCACATTATCATCCAGATTTGAGATATCGGGTAGTCCAGTCCTTAGGCTTCCTCAAATTGGCCCCTGTATCTGTTTCTATAATCTATGGGTGTTAACCCCGTTATTTTCTTGAATAAACTGCGGAATGTTTTTAAGTCATTATAACCGATACTATAGGTAACATCAGCTATATTTGCGTTCCCCATTTCCAATGCTTTTTTTGCAACCTCTATCTTTGTCCGCTGTATATATTCTATCGGGTTCAATCGGGTTGCATTCTTAAATCTTCGAATAAAATTTCGTTTGCTCATATTGACGTGGTCAGCAATCTGTTCTACCGAAATGTCTGCTTTAATTTTCTCTTCGATATAGCTTTGCGCTCTATGGATATCTTGATCATCGTGAAGACGTTGCCCTGAGAAAACTGAAAATATATTCTGTGAGGTACGACCATAATCCAATGCATAGAATTTACTGAGTTCGATGGCGATTTCTTTGCTACAATTTTTTTCTATAAAATAGAGCATTGCATTTAATGCCGAAAAACCACCTCCGCCTGTAATAATTGCTTTGGAATGCGTGACCACATGATCTGGTTTAAACAGGATCTTGGGATATCGACTTGCCAGATCCGTAATAGCGTCCCAATGTGAGGTTGCTGGCATTCCATCCAACAATCCACTTTCTGCCAAAAAATAGGCTCCGGTGCACAGACTAATCACTTCCGCTTTGTGCTCATATTTATCTCTGATCCAACCGATCAACTCCCAGTTGTCTTCTAAAAATGATTCAATCTGCTTTGCGGCTATATTCATAGGTGGAATAATAACCACATCCGTTCGGGCGACCTCCGCCAGTATTCTCGTACAATAAAACTGGATCGGGAGAATGGATTGCACCGTTTTTGTATCAACCCCAATTAATTCAATCTCAAATGGTATCTGCATCCCTCTTTTTAAAGCAGCTTCATTTGCACTCATGAGTAAAGCGACTGTAGTTGATACTGCCGTAGATAATACATTGTTATAGATAATGACTGATATATGTTTCATTTGCAAATAATTATGTACACCTCTATTTTCTCTCTTAAATGTACACATATTTTTGGCACGAAAACCACCCTCAAATGTCATTTTTACGTGGTAATGATCGGCAATATCTGCCTTAACTTTACAAAAAAAACAAGATGAAAACAATATTCAACAACACAGAAAGAGCAGAACTGATCGAAAGAATCGAGCTCCTTACCCCCAATAACACAGCACAATGGGGAAAAATGAATGTATATCAAATGATCAAACATTGTACAATCTGGAATGATTGGGTGCTTGGTCGGAATAAACATCATTACAAGCAAGAATTTCTTGGGAAGATATTTGGAAAAATGGCCCTAAAGGGGATGATAAAAGACGATAAGCCACTGAAAAAAAATGTGCCTGCTGGAATTTTTGCCGTTAAGGATAATATGGGTCAGATTGATACCGCCCAAAAAAAAACTTGGATGGAGCAAATTGAATCCTATGGTCATTATTCAAATCCAGATTTCGTCCATGATTTTTTCGGAAAAATGGAAACGGAACAAATTGGCATTTTTGTGTATAAACACATGGATCATCACTTGAGACAATTCGGTGTGTGATCGAATATAAAATCTTTTCAGACGAATTGTAAATGTAAGAGGTATCGACTGTTACACACTATTATATTTACGAAATAATCTGTCGTTTTACATTACTATTGATCAATTAATAGGTTGATTACGTAAAGTAAAAAATAGATCTTCATTTATAAGGAGCTTATGGTTAATGAGGTGCAGTCTGAAAAGATTTATTATCATCCGAACTGGAAAAGAATCACGATCGCTGTTATTTTAGTGCTCATTGGAACAGGGACATTATGGGTAGACTTTGCCCCTTTTTTGGGATCCATATCATGGCTACCATTAAAGCTGACATGTATTCTGATCGGGTTTTGGATGCTAAAGAACAGCAAAAAAGCCGTTCGGGCGAAAACAGATACAAGAGGATTTTATTTCAAAAGAATGCCCGCAAGACATGCGTTCAAAAAAGCCATTGCTGACCTTGATTTATTAGTGTTTGTTCCATTCGTACAAATTGTCAACATCCGGATAACCGCAAGTATCTGGGAAGGGACAAGACTCGAATTAGAAACTACACAGGGAAAAGAGATACTCACGATGTTAAACGTGTTGAGTAAAAAAGAGAAACAGCAGATCTATCAGACTATCAAAAGATTTGGTATAGCGAATGTGGTCAAACCCCAGGAGGAGCAGGGGAAAAATTGATTACATTAAAAAATCTGCTGTAGATTAGTCTCCTTTTAGCTGAAGTTGTCCGATAATAGCAGATCTACATCTTCCCTAATTTCTTCGGGTAACATCAGGTAAACCGATGTTTTTAGATTCTTTCTACTAGCTTCTCCTTCTATAAAAATGTTCCTAAATCCTTCATTGAGCCATTTTCCGTCTTCTTCCAAATAAGCTTTATATTTATTGTCCAAGATCTCAATAATGTTTTTGCTCTCTTTCATGTGTTCCGTCATTTATCTTATTGTAAACTGCATCTAAAAATATTCGACAGGGGAACATCAACATTGGTGCCACTCCTGCCCCGAATTTTCAAAAGGGGATTGGAAACAGAAAATTTTAAGATTTCTTAACATCTTCCGCTATGAGGTAAATAATGATTCAGAAAACTGGCAATCGTGTTTTTGACAACAGAATTCATATTGAAGCAAATAGCAGCAATTTTCAACACCGTTATTTGCTTTCTTACATATTATTGTCGATTTTTGTTGTGTACATTTAAGCTATCTGTATAACTAGATGAAAGGATCTTGTTTTCGGTTATTATACAGTTCTTTTATAAATCGTTTGATATGATATTGATTGCTGTACTACTTCCTTGGTTATCCTTCTTTTTAAGAGGTAAGATATTCAGTGGAATTATTTGTTTAATCCTCCAACTTACTATTTTGGGCTGGTTGCCCGCAGCAATATGGGCCGTTGCTTCACGTGTTGATGGTAAAAATCAACAGCGCATACGAAGTTTGGAACGTAGTATGCGCCGTTAAGTGTCTCATCAGCTGTACTAAAACCGCTTCAATCCAATGAACTTAGCTTAAATAGGATGATGTTATTCGGCCTCAAGGAATTTTTGAATCTGAAGGATAGTAAAATCAATTAATCCTTTATCTATTTGTCCATCAAAATCTTTCATCATATAATTACCATGATTAGCGGGCAGAACCATGAGCCGTGCATCAGGTATCTGCTGTTGCATTTGTGCCAAATGCTCCCCTTTGACCACGTCCTGATCTCCTCCGATCAGAAATACCGGACAAGGTAAGTTTTCTAAGGTACCGGGTTCAAAATCCTGGAAATTTATCATACGTTGGCTATCCTTTTCATACATATTTTTAAACTTTTCGGGATCCGGATTCAATTTCAAAAAATTTTCTTTCAAATAAGATGGCATAACCTCAATCGTAGAAGCCGACATGCTATCAAAAAAGCCATCTAACAAGCCCTCTCTTTTGGTGTTACCCGAAGCAGCAATCAATTTGTCTACCCTATCCGGGAAAAGAGAAGCGAGTTTCAAAATGGTCGTTGCGCCATTACTGAAGCCTAAAAATGAGGCTTTATCGATCGCGAGGCAATCCAACACCGCGATAATATCCATTGCATCCTGTTCAAATGTTTCCGGAACAGTCCTATGCTCTGATCGACCATGATTTTGCATATCCAGCAAAATCAATTGATAGCGATCCTTCAATCGTGTCACGGTCTCCTCAAAATCAAAAAAACCTGAGGAACCACCGCCATGGATAAGCACAAGTGGCTTTCCGGCCCCATATATTTCATAGTATAGCTTTATCCCGTTAGCGGCTGCATAGCCTGAGTGATTGTTCAACATGCTCATTGTTCAATTTAATTAGTTTCGTCTATTTAAGATCTAGATTTATCTGCTTTCTACAAATTTTTTAAAGTTGGTCAGAACGGCGTCGGTGAAATTTTGCTGAAGATCCAGCGCTGTCACCGCATCTGGTTCAAACGTCTCCCTTATAATCGTATTATTATCTATAGCCTGAAATTCGACAATACAGTTTCTTCCGCCACTGGTACTTTCAATATATTCTAATGGAATAATACGATCATACACCCCACGATAATCAAAGCCTTCATGATCATCTCGCCGTTCCATTCGAAAATTAAACTGACCACCTTCCCTAAAATCGTTCTCTACATCCGGACAATGCCAATCATCGAATGGAATATTCCATTGTCTTATGGACGCTGATCCGATCCAGTGTTCCCAGACATCTTCGAGCGGTTTTTCCACCAAAACAACTGAAACAAGGGGATTTTTTCTTGGGTTTGCGTCTTCCATATGTTATATTTTTAGATTAAATGCGATCCGTTTATTAATTTCTACCGCCTATTGAATATATATTTCGGCATTTGCCTTCGGCCAGCATAAAGCTATGGTTGACAGGCAATATTAGCTACAATGCAATATTAATAAACGGCGTATTAAATTAACTTGCCCTATGGCAATATTTATGGTTCACTTAATTTTTTCAAACAAAGGGATCAATTTGACAAGTATGGTATATTTATTGCACTGCACGACAAAACATATAAAAAACCGATTAAAATGAAAAAAATTGCATTTTTAGCACTATGTGTTATCCTATTTGCAGGATGTAATAATGCACAGCAACCAAAGTCTGCTGAGAAAACAGACAGTCTGGCCAAAGAAGAAACACCATCTATCGGCGGAGATAAGGATGAACATGGATGTCTTGTTGGCGCAGGCCAAACCTGGAGTGAAGTTAAACAGGGATGTATTCAGGTCTTTAACGTAGGAACACGTCTGAATCCTGTTGATGTTAAGGAAGGTGATGCTGTCATCAGTGCATTTATTGTCGCTAATGATGATAAATCCAAAATGGAGTTATTTTTACCAGACGACAATAAAACAACGATTATTTTGGACAAAACTGAAAACAATACATACCAAAAGGATACCTATAAATATGATGCTGATAAATCAGATTTATATGTAAATGGTGCAGTAAAATATAAAGGTGAAGTTAAAAAATAACATCCCTGAAACTTTATAGGACGTATAAGGTAATGCCAATGTTTATCACATTGGCATTTTTTTAATTGTCTATTTTTTATTGAGCCATTTTTTTATTAAGGTATCCATAAGCTAGCTACACTCGGTTTATTGGTCAGAAAGATCCCTCAATCGATTTTCACAGCTATCTCTAACGAACAGCTATCTAACTATTCAATTTCGAAGACTGCTTGTATCTCTACAGATGAATTTACAGGTAAAGATGACGCTCCAAAAGTCGCCCGGGCATGTTTCCCTTTTTCGCCAAAGGCCGTAACAGCCAAATTGGATGCCACGTTCATCAGGTCGGCATGTTTATTATAATCGTCTTTCGTATTGAAAATTCCTGTTAACTGTACACATCGTTTGACTCGGTTTAGATCTCCACCGACCGCCTCATTAAGAACAGAAAGTACATTAAGCATTGTTATTTCGGTCGCTTCCTTCACCTCCTGCTCACTTACTCCTACCCCTAATTTTCCGGGTTTAAATATTTTACCATCCTTGAGTGCGACCTGATTAATAAAGACCAAATTTCCCGAACGGACATAAGGTTGATAATTCCCTGCCGGTTGGGGTACTTTTGGAAGTACAATATTCTTTTCCCGTAACCGATTATGGATTGATACCACATCCGGATTAGCTGGGCTACTTTTTTTATCAAGAGCCTTATTGTCCCTTGTACCCGCTAGACCTAAGGCAACCTTCGCAAAGTTCATTCCCTGCAGCTCGGCCAGATAACGCTCACTTTTGCTTGGTCTTTCGGTAGCTGTCAATGAAGCGAGACTTGTTGTCCCCAAGACTGTATTTCCCTGTGGAATGGATTTATCTATTTTGTCATTCCCCATGATACCGGTAGGAACCAGAATCATCCCATGTACAGCTAGGCTATTCCAGAATGACTGCAATGCCAATTCCTTTCCTGCACCACTCCCTGCAGACATAAACACTGTAGCGGGGATGCCCTCCAAAGCGTGCTGAGACCACAGGTCTACTGTTTTGGACAGGAACTCGCTCATTGCTGTACTTACATTACCAAAATAAACAGGTGATCCAAATGCTATCCCGTCGTAATTAGGCAGTTCTTCTACTGTCGCCACTGCAAGACTACTTAGCTTTGGATCAGATGATGGTTTCACAAGTTTAACAACAGCCTGTACCTTGCCAGTACGCTCAACACCTTTTGCAACTTCCTTGGCTAATTCATACGTTCCGCCTTTATCGGAATGAATAAGAACCAAGACCTGTGTTTTATGAGCCTGTGCCATGCCAACATTGGTCAATACAGCTAACATTACGCCAATAAGGGAGGTATATAATTTTTTCATCTTAAATCACTTATTAAATCTGACACAAAATTAAAGATGCTTCCTTTATATATTTTGCCAAAAATTACACTCAAAACGACATCTAGAAATAGCGTATAAAGCAATTGGGAGTATATAAATTTTCTATATCTTTAAACTAATATATTTTTTTTTAAAATGATCGAAACTAATGCTTGTTTTCAGGTTGCAATAGAGAAAGCCTCTCGCTTTAATTATAGCTTCTGTTTTCATAATCTGTCGCTGGTGGAAAAAATAAAGATCACCGCAGTTACAAAGGATATTGAACAGATAAAAATTGAGATTACTTCTGAAATCGGATTGTTCAGCCCCTACACATTTTATATAGACAGGTTTTTGGAAGGAACACCAGTAACACTGGAAAATTTAGATTTCGACTATAATATTCCATTTATCCGGAATCTGGTAGAGAAAGATTTGGATACGCTTACCTGTACGATTTATTCTAAAAATGAAATCTTATATCAGCAAAAATTCACCGTAAATGTATTACCGATGGATTATTTTAGCGGATTAAGTAAATATCCCGAGTTATTGGCTTCTTACGTTTTGCCTAATCACGATATCATCTATACGATTAAAGCAGAGGCGGTCAAAATTCTTGAGAAAAATAGGTTAACGCCAGCGTTTTTGGGCTATCAAGCCAATAGCAAGGATCGTGTCCTGCAGGAAGTAATGGCCCTATATCAGGCTATTCTAAATATCAACATTACCTACAGTGCCATGCCTGCAAGTTTTGAAACTGAAGGTCAGCGTATTCGTCTGGTCGATCAGATCTGGGAAACTAAGTTTGGAAACTGTATCGATATCTCGCTACTATTTGCAGCCTGTCTGGAAGCTATCGATCTGAATCCAATTCTTATTGTCACTCGAGGGCATGCATTTATTGGCGTTTGGCTCAGCGATCAACGGCTAGAAGCTGTTGTCAATTATGATCAAGCCGCTATTTCAAAACGGATCGCGCATGGCATTGATGATATCGCTTTGATCGAGTCTACTCATTTATGTAGAGGAAATGCCTATACCATGCGGGAAGCAATGAACATCGCCGAAACGCAGCTATTACATGCAAACAACTTTATTTTATCCCTCGATATCAAACATGCCCGTTCACATGAGATCCTTCCCTTACCTTTTACAGGAAAGGACGAGCTGAACAACGCAGCAATAAAGAATACTGCTGGATTAGCAAAAAAACAGGCTATCGATTATTTTAATATCGATGACAACAAACTGGATCTCGTTCTCAGTGAAGTCAAAGATCTAACAAAACAAAAAATCTGGGAACGAAAGCTACTCGATCTTTCCCTCAGAAATAACCTATTGAACCTCCGGTTCACTAAAAGTATGTTGCAAATAGTAGATCTGAAAACAGATCTCTTGGAAGATCATCTATCAAATGGAAAATCACTTACAATACATCCCAACAACAGTCAAGAGGTTTTACGTCGTTACAATCTTTATTTAGAGCCCTTGCATTCTTCCGAGCCATTATTCAAGCTTGCTGACGATGAATTCAGATACAATCGCCTGTTGACACTTTATCATCAGGATGATCTGGATATTATCTTAACGCACCTGTACCGCAATGCGAAATTGGCAGAAGAGGAGAATGGAAAGAGCACCTTGTATCTAGGAGTCGGTTTATTGAAGTGGTTTGAACCCAAAACCAATCAACAGCCTAGACTTGCCCCCATCTTATTGATTCCTGTTGAATTATCACGCAGATCTGTTAACACCAAGTTTACACTCCGCAGCCGTGAAGAGGAGGCCATGATCAATATTACACTGTTGGAGTATCTCAAACAGGAATTTAAGCTTAACCTCAATGCACTGGAAGTGCTACCAATGGATGAGTCGGGAGTTGACGTACAAAAAGTATTCGCCATTTTAAGAAAGTCTATTTTAAATCTGGAAGGATGGGATATTCAGGAACAGGTTGTTCTTGGGAACTTCTCTTTTAACAAGCTTATTCTATGGCAAGATCTAACCAAATATGCAGAAGAAATTAAAAAAAGCACCATTGTAAAAAGCTTGATTGACGGGCGGCTTTCAGACATGTTGGATATCACCTGTGATTCGGAAAATCTGGAGCAGCTCCCCTCTTCCTTGTTAACATTACCCATTCCGACCGACAATTCACAACTTGAAGCTGTACGTCACTCCAATGCGAATAAAAGCTTTGTATTACATGGTCCTCCAGGTACTGGTAAATCCCAGACCATAACCAATATTATCGCAAATGCACTAGCGAATGACAAGAAAGTTCTTTTTGTCGCTGCTAAAAAGGCTGCTTTGGATGTGGTACATCGCCGTTTGGAAAAAATTGGTTTAGGCTCCTTCTGTTTAGAATTACATTCAAATAAATCCAAAAAATCAGATGTCCTACAGCAATTGGAACAGAGTCTGGAAACACCCAAGTATCAAAGTCATATCGATTTTCAGGAAGAAGCGCAACGTATCGATCAACGTAAAGCAACATTAAGTCAATATGTTGACTCATTACATCAGCCCTTTGCAGTGGGTTGGAGCCTGTATGATTCCGTTTCTTATTTGGACAGTCATCATATCGAAATCAACACGGACTGGTTGCTATCCTTGCAACTGGAACATATTGACAAAAAGACCTGGAATAATTGGCAGGACTGGGCAATCCCTTTCGGAGAATTAACGCATAAATTACCAGCGATTGACAAGCACCCATTGCACTTGATCCATTTGAAAGATCAGAACTTTGCTCACAAAAATAATATCGAGAAATCTATCGAAGATTATATACAGGCAGACTCTGAGGCAACAAAAGCCCTCTCGGACCTGCAATTAAATCTTACAAAGAATTGGATAGAAAACAAGGCTTCGCTATGTTCACTTCTCGAAAAGATCACTCACTTTTCGGCGCATCAGACTATAGTAAATGTCTACTTTGATGTTCGCCAAAAGAATTTACTTGATCATTGGGTTGAATTGCAAAGCCAAAAACAGACATTAGAAAATGCGCTTGTTACAGATTTTGGCAACCGAATATTTACGACAGACTGGAATCTGATTGAATCCACCTGGAATCAGTCAAAACATTCATGGTTTTTGCCCAAATGGTTGAAACAACGTAAAGTAAAAAAATTCTTAAATGGTTTTGCCACAAACAAAATCACTTTCGAACAGCAGGTTGATCAGTTCTTTTATCAGAAAAATTCCTTCGATCTGGTCTCAAAGAATTTAGCGGAACCGCAATTTTATCCGATAACCGATGCGACGAGTTATTATCGCATAGGCAATACCTATAATTTAGCTACACTGCAACAGCATCAGCAAGAACTACATGCATTCAATGAACTGGCGCAACAGCTCAAATTTGAAAACTTTCAATCTTGGTTAAACTATATACTCGCACATATAGATCTAAAGTTGAGAATACCGGCCATTATTTTAACGCTCCAAAATTACGCAGATAGGCATCAGGCCATTTCGGCATTTTTAGTTCATATTCCAGAAGTTGATGCTTTAAACCAAATAAAACAAGATTTAGATCAACTTGAAGACTGGATCCGATACAATTATTATAAGGATCAGGGCATAAAGCTGGGACTATCCTGGTTGATTGATCTACTTGAATCGAACAAAATCAATAAAGATGCACTGAACATGGATATGGAAAGTGTATTGCATCTTAATTACTTTGTAAATTCTTTGGATCAGTCCAGCATTTTAAATGGTTTTGATGCAGCTGTATATGAGGCACAGATTTTACAATACAAGACACTTCATCAAGAGTTTACCCGATTGGTACGGGAGCAATTGGTTTTAGAGCTCAGCAACAAAATCCCCAACCTCTCTCAAGAAGCAGTTCATAGTTCGGAAATTGGAATCTTACAACGTGCGATCCGAAATCGAGGTCGTGGAGTCAGTATCCGTCGTTTATTTGATCAGATTTCGACATTACTTCCGCGGCTCAAACCCTGCATGCTGATGAGTCCAATTTCGGTCGCCCAATATTTTGATGTAAACACTGATCATTTCGATCTGGTTATTTTTGATGAAGCATCGCAGCTACCGACATCAGAAGCAATCAGCGCCCTTGCCAGGGCTAAACAGGCCATTATTGTGGGTGATCCAAAACAAATGCCACCAACGAGCTTCTTTGCTAACAACAAAATTGATGAAGATCATCTGGAATTAGAAGATCTGGAAAGCATCCTGGATGATACCCTCGCCTTGTCCATTCCATCGAAATACCTATTGCGTCATTACCGTAGTAAACATGAAAGTCTTATTTCTTTCAGTAACTCCAATTTTTATGAGAACAAATTGCTAACATTTCCTTCCCATGACGATCAGGATAAGAAAGTAAGTTTTCAATTTATCGATGGTCATTATGACAAAGGTAAAACCCGAACAAACCTAAAGGAAGCTGAGGCAGTTATCCAATATATAAAACAGCATTTGGAACATCGTCCCCATCGTTCATTGGGCGTGGTGACTTTTAGTCAAACGCAGCAGAATTTAATTGAAGATTTATTACAGTCATTATTCTCAGCGCATCCCAACTTAGAAGAAACGGCACTACAGGGTGATGAACCTATTTTTATTAAAAATTTAGAAAATGTCCAGGGCGACGAACGTGATTTTATTCTATTTTCCATCGGCTACGGCCCAGACGAAGATGGCAAGGTTTCGATGAATTTTGGACCTTTAAATCGTGATGGCGGCTGGCGCAGGCTCAATGTCGCTGTGACTCGGGCCCGATACGAAATGCGTGTTTTCTCCTCACTAAAGGGAGATCAGATTGATTTAAACCGCACTAGTTCGGCTGGTGTGGAGGGACTAAAAGCTTTTTTGAACTTCGCTGAAAGAGGCCTATTGCAAACAGCTGAAGCAGTAGCCCATGACCAGGAAAAATATACGCTCATCCAATCGATCGCGAAATATTTAGACCGACACGGTATAAAAGTGAAAACAAATATAGGTACTTCGGGCTATCGCGTTGATATTGGTATTGTGGATCCGATACATGCTCATCAGTATATTTTGGGGATATTGGTTGACGGGAAAAACTATTTCAATACACAGACAACAAATGACAGGGAATTGCTGATTCCGAATGTGCTGCAATCACTGGGTTGGAATATTTACCGCATCTGGACCTTAGATTGGATAAAAAACAGAGATAAAATACTGAATGACGTTAAAGCCGAAATTCAACGCATCGTAAATGATACAACGGCAAAAGAGCCTATCGTCATCGATGCTTCCCAAGCGCAATCGAAAACCACTCTTTCAGTGATATCCGATGATGCAATTGTTTCATCTAAAATGAAACCTTATGTAAGCGCCAAAATCAATCCAATGACAACAGCAAGTCCTGAATTAATTTATGATGTGGCCTATCGAACGGTATTGAATGATCAGATCCAGAAGATTATCCGTACGGAATCTCCAATCAGTCAAAACCATCTCTTTCGCAAAGTACTACGTTTATGGAACACCACAAGAGCTACATCAAAACTTGTCCAGTATCTAACTGAACTGACGAGAAAATTGCCTGGAGTAAAGGAGGAGCTTTCCCATCAAAGTTTTTATTGGGATCAGGAACAATCGGCCACAGTGCTGACATACTACCGCGACAATAACCTCGAAAAACGAGCGATCGAAGATATTGCACCTGAGGAAATAGAGATTGCACTTATCGAGGTCATGGACAACAGTCTCAGTCTTTTAAGAGAGGATCTTGTACGCGCCACAGCCAGAGCCTTTGCCTTTTCTAAGACCGGCGCTCAAATTGATAGCATTATCAATACTTCAATTGATAAGCTACTAGAACAGGGTTATTGGAAATCAATAAATGGGAGAATTGTTTTAATATAGATCAGGTTTAGTAGCCTGATCTATACATCTGATTGATATAAGCGGTATAAATTCCGATAGGAATCTTGCCTGTCACCGTTCCACGCTGAAGTTCGGGGCAGGCTGTCAAAATACTGTCCAATGAGAAAACAAATATATTCTCCACTGCATTTTGGAGTCTCCGCTCCCCTTTTTCGTGGATATATTCCATCAGATGTAGTGCTTTACCCAACTCTTCCTCGCGTCCCTGCTCGATCATCTTTTCGATATAAGATGTAAGGATGCGGATTGTTGAGATTGGATTCCCAGCATTTTCTGGCTTCGAAATTTCTGTTTGCGCCGATGGTATCACCGAAACAATTATTTCCTGAGCTTGCTTTATATTCATCATATATTACTATAAGCGGTTTAAACATCATTGTTATTCAATAGCTTTTTATAAATCCGATATTAAATTTCGCCAGCTGTAATACGAATTTTGGCTTGCAATCGACGATACGGACCCCACGCATATTTACATTAGTTATTTTCATAGGAATAGTATTCGCCTGGTTTGTTTTTCTCTTTGTCATTAGTACCCTCTGGAAGAATAAGTTGTTGTATCGAAAGCGGCAAACGGGCCTCGAGGTAACTCCATTCAATCGTGTTACATGCTTTTTTAAATCTGGAGAAGGTCTTTGGAAGTAATCCCTTTATTACAATCTGGAGTTCTGAAGTTCCGCGCTCAAGTACATAAGCCATGACCTGCATTGCCCATTCGAAACGGCGCCAATCTTTGGCATAAATGACATCCTCAGCAAACTGAGATATGACATTGACAATATTTTTGTAGTCCTTTTTAAGTTCGGTTTTCCTTAGTCTAAGATTCAACTCCGGGATGACAGCGGAAACAAAATCCACTGTCTGTCCTTCATCCATTTTTTTTCTTGCTTCCATTGTATTGTTTTTATGAATACTTGTTATCCATTGTTACTGGCATAAGCCAAACAACATTCCAAAACAAAAAAAATTAAATAAACAACTGAAATACAGTTATATAAATTTATTTCACAAAGTTTTTAATAAGAAAAATAATATCAAAATGAAAAGGTTATTCTCAAATTGGGATAAGCTTCATTTCCTCTACATTGTCCAAAGACTCCATTTCGATTTTATCGCAGTGGGATTTGCTTGCTCTATTTTCTTATAAAATTTAAAGAAGTCTTTATTCCATAGGGTATAGTTGTGCGTAAACTTAAATATTATTTTGTGATTGTCAACCCCATGGATAGTGACTTGCCAAACCTTATGATTACCGATTGTTATCGAAGTCTTGCTCAGTTCTATTATATCCGTTAGCGGGAAAACCGCCTTTCTCTGCTGTTTATTATCGATAGCATAAAAGTTTATATCATCAAAATAGAAATCTTCATCACTGACAAAATTATCTTCCAAGCCAAACAGGAAAGGGCGGGAAGAAATCTTTCGGATCTTTTCTCCTACAAAATCAGCTGAAGCTTCATAACTGATCTGATTATTTTTAGGTTTAAATCCAGCAGTACACTTCCTGAAAATTAGGCTAAATAGTACAATGAATAGCGTTAAGCCTATCAAAAATATAAGGTACAAATACATTCTTCTCTTTTAAACGAAACTTACCTTTCACTCCCGACATCAAAAAAAACGTCTAAATATGTAATTCGGTAATTAATTAGCAGCACAAAAATATCAAATTTAATTCAATATGAAGATTTTCATGGCAGACGGGGAAATAAGATGGGCCGAAGGTTTCATTTTACTGCTGAATTAGCTATTTTAGGTACTGTTAAAATCAAAATCGATGGATTATTTAAATAAGATAAGGAAGTTATTTGCTTTAGAACAGGATACATTTGAAGATGAAGATTAATGCAACTATGTATAAATTTTCAGCGAAGAAATCCGGCTATTTAAATGAAAATCATTGTTAAAAAGTATGACTATAGAAGAAAAGAATGCCATAAAAGAGGCAAATATCAAACAAATAGAGGCCAAAAATTACCGCTTTACAGCTTGGCTACCAATTTTAGAGGATCCGAATACCAGAAGCATCGATGTAGTAAGAGGGAGAATATCTGTCATGAATGCGTTGATCAATATATCCTTTGAAGCTCCGGTAGAAATTATCAGGAACTGGATCGACCATCATGGGCTGACCAAACATTTATCGAAATGGGAACAGGAAATTCTACAAAAGGATAACAACGCACTTTCAGACCGTGAACTTAGTTCATTAAGATGGTACCTTGAAGGTCTCTGGGCATTGATGTGGGCAACTGAATTAGTCAATAATTTGGATGAAACAACATGGTGCGGCGACCATATGGCTTCGTTGTTACCAAACCTCGAACGCAATGAAAATAATGAAAAAATTGATCGTCTGTCGTCATTAAGAAGCGATAATAAAATTTACACCATGCTAGATTTTTATTATCGCTTACATTGGTATTGTGTCGATGAGAGGCTAAAGGGAAAACAAGCGCTGATCAATGAGGGACTCGTCTATGAGCGCCGAAAAGCATTGGAATGGCTTATCGACAAAGATGCAGATTGGGATGATATCGAGATGGGAACATAAAAAATCACTCAATGACAAGCATTGAGTGATTGATGGTATGATACGTATTTCCGTTTATCGAGATAGAAAGACTAGCTTCCTAAGCTGATATAATACAGGGGTGTATCGCCGGAGTTATTCTCGACACGATCAAGCCCTTCAAAGAATATGTGATCCCCCAGTTCCTTGCCTATCAATTGTTTCTCCATTTGATACAATAGGTCCAGTGCGGTAAAATTCTTCCCATTGGAAGCTTGGATTCGGGCGCATATTTCCACTTGAAAATATCCATCATCTCCATTATCCTCATCAAAAGCCTCTTCTTCATCATCCAATAGTATCTCATTGGGATTCAAATCTTCCATTCCCTTGATCCAGCACATATAACACAGTTCAATTTCAGGAGCATCGACCACAATTTCATTGGCATCCCACTGTGCCCGATCAGCTAAAATATCACGCTGATACTCCGCAACATCGGCATCAAACTCCTGGGAGCTATGATACGACTTGGCCTGAAATGTCCAGGCAATAGCTGACAGCACAGCATCTTGGACTGGTTCCTTGTTCCAATCAATATTATTCCAAGGGCTGCCTATCTTTTCCCTTAAATAGCCAATATATCTTTTCAAATAAGATTTCCCTATCTTATTGTTCAGCCCAACATAATGTTCTCCCTCCAAAAATTTTTCGGAGAACGTGTGCCAATCCTTAAAGTGCGATCTTGCATAGGAAGAAAGGTTTTTCAGTATGTCCAAAGCGGCTGATTTTGGCAGATACCCTATATCAGCTGCAGCAGTCGTGATATGACTGCTAACAGTAATAACAAGTGCATCCACACCAGGTTTGCTGACGTCCCAGCTTCTGCTGTCGATTTGATCTTCCCGACCTTCCAGGACGGTCCCCCCTGTCTTAATTCCGAGCAAGTTAAAATATGCCGCTAATATTTGGAGGCAGCTTTCGATATCTGTAATGGCGAAGTCTCTTTTCAATAGTTTCACCAGTTCGTCGCGGTACTCCGCCTGTTTGGGATAATTCCCGAACTGATATAGATGAACAGGATAAGTTCCATCGTCACCAGCACTACCAAATACGGTAAACCAATCGCCAAATACTATAACGCGGAATGCCGCTCCCAATGCTGTACCAAATTGCTCTTCATAAGGAATATTGTTCAACATATCCTTACTATTAATTTGCGGGCTTTTGGCTTTATCCAATTTCGCTTCCTGTGCGAGTTCCTCCCGCGCTTCGTTTACTCCCTCCTTTGCTGCACTCAATAATTCTTTGAAAAATTTAAACATAATTTTAAAATATTATTTTTAGCTAATCATTCCTATTTACATTTTATCTCAACCTCCAAAGGCTTCACACAGTGAGTTTAACTACTCATTATCACCTTTATGAGCTTAAGATTTCAATTTACTGCTGTAAATCTGAAAATAAATATTTACTTTTTATTCAGAAATCCATATTAGTCTGGAGCCCGACCATATTTGTGGCCTAAGACTCCATATTTGAAGGAGGATAACAGGAGTAATTTTCATCATTATGAGAGCTCCATTCATTAAAGCAACATCAGACATGACTGTATTCAAAGATCTAATTACACCTGCCGTTTTTAAGAAAACACTTACATTCAAGCGGAATGAACTGGTCAAAAGCAGCGGAACTGTAGACTCAAAAATATATTTCATAAAAAAAGGCAGCCTTAAAATTTCCATCTTCCAACTAGATGCTGAACAGATTATCCGGCTAGGTTATACTGGAGATCTTATCGTGGCCATGGACTCCTTCTTTGATGCTTGCAATTCAGATTTTGTTATTCAGGCCATCAAGAAAACTGAGGTATTAGTTGCGGAAAAAGAAGATTTTATGAATTTCGTCTATGACAGTCATGAGAACACTTCACTTTACATAAACATATTAGAGGGACTGGTGAAGCAACAGCTTGAAAGAGAACAGGATCTATTGCAGGACTCCCCTAAAATCCGATATGAACGTGTTTTTAAGAGAAACCCTCTCTTATTCCAAATTATTCCCAATAAACATATTGCTAACTATTTGAGGATGACACCTGAAACTTTTTCACGGATCAGTAAATCTTGAGTTCAATCAATTTTTTTACAGTTTTTTTTCGTGTATTTTATCAAAAAAACGAAAATGGAATATAAATCTCTAGCATTACTTGAACAGCTCAGCACACAAACAAGGGAACATACGGCTTTTGTTGAATCGTTGAAAACCCTGTCATTAGACGATCTCAATAAACGGCCCCATAAAGGCTCATGGAATATTTTAGAGTGTATCGCACATCTCAATCTTTATGGAAACTTCTATTTGCCCGAAATTTCAAGAAGAATGGTGGCTAGTCAATCGAAAGCAGCAAGCTATTTCAGCAGCGGCCTTCTAGGAAACTATTTCGCAAAAAGTATACTTCCAAAAGATCGGCCCAACAAAATGAAGACATTCCAGGAGATGGATCCTATATATAAGCAATTGGACAAAAATGTGCTTGTTGTCTTTTTGGAACAACAGGAGAACTTCCTTCAATTACTTGAGCAGGCAAAATCAAAAGATCTCAACAGAATCCGAACAAATATTTCCATCAATAAATGGATAAAAATCCGTCTCGGAGATACCTTCCGCTTTCTGGTTAACCATAATAGCAGACATATTGTACAGATAAAAACAATCCTTTCAAGTTACACCGCTATTGATCAGACCAGTCAGGCCCTACCGACAGTCAATTACGAATAAATAAGATCAAGTTGATTTACAAAAAAACAGAAAACACATACCGCGAAAGACTTTAAAGGGCATATTTCAGCACTTCTACACAAGGTGGTTAACGATAATCAACTATGTAAATAATTTGAAAATATCCAGCACTGCTGCAAGTATATTTAATATCTGTTTCCTTATAAAAATGATAACACAATTATCGAACCATTAGGATGAGTGCGGCGAAAAGAGGTCTATTACTCTTTCCAATGGGCGTCCGATAACCGCTTTACCGTCTTTAATAACAATAGGCCGTTCAATCAGGATGGGGTTTTGCAGCATCACTTCAACCCACTCCTCATCCGTCAATTGAAGGTGTTGAAATTTTTCGAGGAATAAGGCTTCTTTTTTTCGAATAAGCGCTAATGGTTGAAGTCCGAGTTGTGACAATATTTCAATGAGCTCAGCTTTACTAGGTACTTCTTCAAGATACTCTTGCACCTGAAGCTCAATGGCATGCTGTTGCAAAAAATCCAGTGCAGCACAACTCTTGCTGCATTGTTTATTATGGTATATTTTAATCATAATAGCTTGTTGTTGGGTCTCTTTATTTGAGATTATTTTTCGAATCTAATGAAAATTCCAAAGGAAATACAAGCAGATTTCGTTTTCACTTAGGAAACACGAGATTCCCTGACGGAAATTTGTTTTTCCCTTAAGGGATTTCGTTTCCTCCTAAATTCTACCTCTAGAAACCAAAGCGGCAACTCATGCGATTAAAAGCAATAGATACATTTTTCACAGAAAAAAATGTAATTCAATAAATCATAGAGTTAAAACTGCGCCAAAAAGTTTTTTGTACTTCCTAAATTTTGGCACAATTTTACCCCTTCTATAAGCTGCGAATTGTTTATATAGGCCACTCCTCCTATTTACCTGAGGTACATCTGATTTATTGGCAATACCTCAGGGAAAATTGAACTGTAAATGACCATGGATTGTAAAACGAATTTTATAATTTAGTAGTATGAACTCAGCTGAAAGTGTAACAGATTTCTACAAAAGACAACCGGGCTTTGCGAACGTAGACTTACCACTTAATAATACAGGTATTGGGCACTTCAATGTGTTTAGCCGAGAATCCTGTACTGTGGTCTCCCCTTATAACCGTCGTGATTTTTATAAAACATCATTGATTATAGGTCGGGGCAAATTATATTATGCTGATAAATGGATACAGATCGATCGACCTGCGATGTTATTTGCCAATCCGGTTGTACCTTACGCCTGGGAACCGGAATCTACGGCACAATCTGGGTGGTATTGTGTCTTTACGGAAGAATTTATTCAACATAGTGAACGCATAGAGAGTTTAAAGGATTCTCCCCTTTTTAAAATTGGGAGCAACCCAATTTATTTTCCAAATACAGAACAACTGGATGAAATCTCAACAATTTTCAAAAAAATGTTGTCTGAGATGAATTCAGATTATGCGCATAAAGATGATGTCTTGCGCAGCTACCTACATCTATTGATCCATGAGACAATGAAGTCAATCCCTGCTCAGGAGTTTGGTGCATATACCAACGCATCTACCCGGGTATCGAGTCTATTTTTGGAACTCCTGGAACGTCAATTCCCAGTAAACACATTGGATACTGGTTTGCAACTGAAAAGCCCCGGGGATTATGCCCATGCCCTTTCGGTGCATATCAATCACCTAAACCGTTCTGTAAAAGAAACAACAGGTAAAACCACAAGCGCACATATCGCCAGCCGCATTGCGCAGGAAGCGCGGGCATTGCTGTTGCATACCAATTGGAATATCGCTGATATCGCCTATAAATTAGGCTTTGAATACCCTTCTTATTTTACGAACTTTTTCAAAAAACATACCGGAATGTCACCAAACCAATTACGGATGACGACTGTTTGAATAATATAATTATCTGTTTGATTGTCTTAAGTAAGACACAGGATACCTTCGCTACTTTTGTATTGAACAAAATATAACAGTTATGAAATATAGAAATCTCGGAACAACAAACGAACAGTTATCTGCTATCGGATTAGGTTGCATGGGAATGAGTTTTGCCTATGGACCTACAGACGAAAAAGAGAGTATTGCTACACTTGAAAGGGCATTGGATCTTGGCGTAAACTTCTGGGATACAGCGGACATGTACGGTAATGGTGCCAACGAAGAATTAATCTCAAAAGTTCTGGTTCCCAATCGTGATAAGGTATTTATTGCAACCAAATTTGGCTTTCGTTTCAAAGATGAACAAGCGGGACCAAGCGGCACCGCAAACACCTATTTTGACGGATCACCTGCCTGGATAAAAATCGCCGTAGAAAATAGTCTCAGAAGACTTCGTATCGATACCATAGATCTGTATTATGCACATCGGGTGGATCCGAATATCCCGATCGAAGATACTGTAGGCGCTATGGCGGAATTGGTCAAGGAAGGAAAAGTAAGATATCTTGGACTGAGTGAGGCTTCGCCGGCTTCGATCATCAAAGCCAATGCGGTTCATCCCATTGCAGCACTGCAAAGTGAATATTCTCTGCTAACACGTGATGTAGAAAAAGAAATACTACAGACTGTACGTAATCTCGGTATCAGTTTAATCCCTTATTCACCACTTGCCAGAGGTTTGTTTTCCAATACCTTAAATTTGGATAGTCTGGCAGCAGACGATTTCAGAAGGACACTTCCTCGTAATCAGGGAGAACATGCGGAGAATAACGCTCGTTTGATTGCTGAATTCGCGCTCTTAGCTCAAGATAACAATGTTCGCCAATACAATTGGCGCTGGCTTGGGTGCTCGCTCAAGGGAATGACATCATTCCAATTCCAGGTACGAAAAAAAGAAAGTATCTAGAAGAAAATGCAGGTGCTATCGAAGTACAATTGTCAGATTCAGATCTAAACGCCATCGAAGAAATACTTCGGAAATACCCGAATGTAGGCGCTCGTTATAGTGATGGCGCGATGGCATTGGTCAACAATTAATAGATACATCAATCCGTTCCTACACCTGAGACATAACTATACACCTAAAAATGGAGTACAGCATTTTTTGCGTATCGTTTCGGTAACCTTGCTGTTGACTATTGATCCAACAGCAAGGTTTGTTTTTTTATTTAGAAACTAACAGTCAGTGCCATAACAGCTGTTGTGCTATTTTTTACCAAACTATTATTCCGATTTAGGAAAACTGCTTCTTTATTGGTCAGATTACGTATTTCTGTCCGCCAAAGTACATTGGGGAGAATTGCATAATCAGCATTTAGAGAATAGCCAAATGTTTGGAACCCATTTTTTGCATCGGTAGAGATGATGACTCCCTTTTTATCCTGATAGTATTCGCCCCTAGCAGTAAGGCTGAATTTATCGGATCCTGCATAACGTGCAATTAATACCGGGGTATACCAGACATTGTATTTGCTGCTCCCTTTTTCCTTTTGCTCTGCACCGATGTCAAAACCTACTGTGAATCCGACCTGTTTATTTAACTGGTAAATAGCATATAAATTATGAAAATAGCGCATCTGTCTGACACTATCCGCTTTATCACTACCTATAAAAGATCCACTATTGATCGTTAAATTATCGGTCGGCTTATATACTAGCTGATGTCCGAAGGCAGGCAAACTATTGCCATCGACACGCTGTATACGTTGCCAACCGTTTAATACAAGTCCGCTAAGAAATAATTTTCCAGATGCAGAGGTGTAAGATATTTTTGCGCCAGTTTCAAAATAGGGCGAATTATCGGCAAAAAGGCTCCTTGTTAATGTCCAATTGTCCTTTCCAATGGCACTTTCAAAACCCAAATGGGAAGAGAAAATACCGGCGTCGATCCATAAATTATGCTTCTTTGAGATGCGTACACCGGCATTGGCTTCATAGATATTCTTCAATACTCCAGGCTCCGCAGCATAGTTGGCATTCATGTAGGTACCCGTTGCCAAGGTTACATTAGCCCGCGTGTTTTCAGTATTATAGCTAGCTTTTAGCAAGGCCAGATTAATATTCACTTCATTGTTCCTGTTATGGCTGTAAACAAAAGGTGGACGTGTATTTCCAAGAGGGTTATTGAAATCCCGCATATAATAAGCTTCCACATACCCGTTGAATGAAAGCGGATTATTTTTCGTTGTGTCTTCCTGTGCGAATATTGATGTTGTTGACCCAAGTACGAGGGAGGTCAACAGGGTTAATTTCTTCATTTATTTAATTTTTGATTGTCATTTATTCTATTCGTATAGCTACTCTTTGGCATTTATTTTCCCATCACTGCCATTCTTCTATCATCTAGATTCGTTTTATTCCTGCGAAGGACTGCAGTCCATTATATACTCGACATAATAGCTACTCCGACTATATCCTGTCGCCAAAAGTTGATATCACGATTGTTTTTTCAAAATTTAACCGAGATACAGCTGATAGATCATGGTAAGGATCAAGATGATCATCACGACCTTCGCTATGCGATCCATAGACAATTTCCGGGGCGACTGCTGCTCCTGATTTTCTTTTAAATCTTTCATGGCTAACGTTAACTTAAGTGTTGTTCTACCTTGTATTTTCTTAATTTTTCTCAAAGGAATCCATCACATTTTAAAGAATAACTAAAAGCAAAGTAATCCAGTTATTATAGTACTAGTGTTTTCACTTTGGTGTGGATTATTAAAAATTCGTAAACTATTATTTTCATTCTCAGAGATGTTATATCATCCGCGGTCGGTATATCAGCTTCAATGTGGGCGGGCTCTATGCCGATTCTTTTATTTTTCTAATCATCTTCATTTTTATATACGTTGCCCCTATATGCCAAACAATATTCCACAGTTTTCACGAACAACGTAAAACACTAAAAGACAATAGATTTAAAAAGAAAAGACTAAAATCAAAATAGCTAGATCCTATCAAAATGACAGGGTTATTTTATCAAAATGAGAATTGATTTGTGATATGAGCTATCCAAAATGAGGGATACAGTCCCTGTCAACGGCTGATTGATTGATTGATGACCAATACGGCGTTTTTATCGGGTGAGAATTGGTCAATCGCTAAGAAAAATTAGATTTCCTCACTATCTTCTAAGTTGTCTAATGAGATTGGCTTATCTGACGAAAAATTTATATTGATACCATAGGGGTCACAAATGCTAAATAAACCTTCAGCAAAACGCAGCACCCATTCCTCCTCGTCGTCGTAAAGAATAACTTCGGGGAAATCCACTGGAAACACTTCGATCTCCCTCACTAAATACTCCCTTTCCCTATCGCTTATTTTGAAATCATCAGCTTGTTCGGTCAATGTTCTTTTCAAAAAGGATATTCCAGTTTCGAGGTAACTCTCCATATTACCGAGAATAGCTTCGGCACGCCTTAACATACTAACACTCGGCTTTTCTGCTCTGCTCAGTATATATAGCGGAATTTCTCCATCAAAAAAACGGTTGTCCACAACAATCCGAATAGACCAAACGGATGTCTCCTCTGGACCTTCGGTGCGTTCAAATTCACCAAAACTTGTCATAAAACTTTTATCAACCATGCCCTTAATTTAGAAACAAATAGTATTAATACGCAAAAAATAAGCGTAACAAAAACAAAAAACATGAATAATCTGTACATTAGGCAATCAAGAATAGGGAGTGAACTTAACCCGTAATAATTAGATGCAAGAAAATAAATACGACGATCCAAAATTTTTCGAAGAATATAGCAAAATGTATCGATCACAGAAAGGCTTATTGGGAGCTGGCGAATGGCGCGAATTCCAAAAGCTCTTGCCAAACCTGAAGAACAGTACTGTGCTCGATTTAGGCTGTGGATATGGCTGGCATTGTCGATATGTGATTGAAAATGGTGCAAAATCTGTTGTAGGCGTAGATCTATCCGAAAAAATGTTGGAGAAGGCCAACGAGATCAATAAACTGGAAGGAATCGAATATCAACGAAATGCAATTGAAGAGCTTACTTTCAGATCCGGACAATTTAATCTAGTGATCAGTTCTTTGGCATTTCATTACATAAAAGACTTTGATGCACTCTGTCGGAGTATTTACAATTGGCTCCAACCGGGAGGGAAATTTTTATTCTCGATAGAGCATCCTGTTTTTACCGCGCAGGGCAACCAAGATTGGATCTACAACAAAGATGGAGACAAACTCTATTGGCCTGTAGACAACTATTTTCTCATGGGGGCCAGAGAGACAACATTTTTGGGAAATACAGTTCTGAAATACCATAGAACAATTACTTCTTATCTCCGTAGCATTGTACAAAGTGGATTTAAAATAAACGCTTGTGTTGAACCTGAACCCAGTACAGAAATGCTCGAAAATTTTCCGGCAATGGGTGATGAATTGAGAAGGCCGATGATGTTGATTATTTCCGCTGAAAAGTAGTTCGCTACATCGGCTTCCCGTGTAACAAATTTGCATAAGAGCCTGTATTTATAATGGAAAGCAAACATTAAAATTTATTTTAGTATATCAAGACCCTAAAAACAATCATATACGACAAACTTTAAACAATGATAAACTTAAACCTATTCAAAAAAATTGCAGTGGCTGCCTGTATCAGCTGTCTATTTTATTCGTGTAATAAGGAGGTGAGTGCTCCAAATACGTTGACTGAGGAAGAACAAAAAGAAGGCTGGCAGCTCCTATTTGGCGGCACTACCCTGAACAATTGGCATACCTACAACAATGAGAAAAAAGCACCAACTGCCTGGTTGGTGCGGAATGGTACAATCTATTGCGATCCAAACAACGAAAGTCAAAAATATGATCTTGTGTCCAATACTGACTATAAGAATTATGAGTTCAAATTTGAATGGAAACTGGAAAAGGAAGGCAACAGTGGCGTTTTCGTCAATGTACAAGAACAGCCGAATATCAACGCGACTTATCACTCAGGCCCTGAATATCAATTACTAGCAGATTCGCACCCAGACTTTGACAAACCATTGAAACGTGCAGGTTGTCTTTACATGTTTTTGCCTCAACAAAATTTTGTCAGCACCAAAGCTAAAGATGATTGGAACCAATCAAGCATTGTACAAAAAGACGGTAAAATAACCTTTTATCTGAATGGTACAGTCACAGCTGAAATGGATTTCAATTCGCAAAAATGGAAGGATCTGGTAAAACATAGTACTTTCAAAGATTTTCCGGAATTCGGTCAACATATTAGTGGCAAGCTCGCTCTTCAAGATTGGTCAAGGGGTGCATCCTTTAGAAATCTAAAGATAAAACAATTATAAGAGCCTCTACATATAGCTTTCAAAAAAAAGGTCCTTCGTTTTTGTATGAACGAAGGA
Source organism: Sphingobacterium sp. GW821-FHT03E03 (assembly GCF_059420745.1). Classification (NCBI taxonomy): domain Bacteria; kingdom Pseudomonadati; phylum Bacteroidota; class Sphingobacteriia; order Sphingobacteriales; family Sphingobacteriaceae; genus Sphingobacterium; species Sphingobacterium sp. GW821-FHT03E03. The sequence goes on along the minus strand of NZ_JBWKUH010000032.1, from coordinate 26,857 downwards.
CCTTTAAATTTTCAAACAATTCCGGAATTATATGCTCTATATAAACTAAACCGATCTCTAAGTACATGAACACAAGCAAATCATTAATTAACATATTACTTTTCTTTGCAATTGCCTCTCCCGTAGCCGCACAGACAAAAATTGAAATTGACCAATCGATTTCTTAGGTAGAATCAGGATTAATGCCTGGGATACGATTTGACGAGTGAACTGTTGGACAATACACTGTCTGCCGTATACAGCAATCTGATGCTTACGGGTTTTTATATTATTCATTGATATCTGATTACAGCATTATTCAATACAGCATCTACATTTCAGAATTAAAATACAAAAACAAAAGAAATAAAATATTTATTAAATACTAATGTATCGAATTAAATTCCAAACACATTAAGAATTAGAGAGTCACCAAAATCGTGGCTTCTACAAATATTAAAAAAAAAAATGCTTTTGGAAAGTGCCATTATAGACTGCTCTCTTGCCTGTCGCAACTATTATCGCAAATCGATACGGGCATCTATCCAGAAGTACGCCCTGTGTTTGCGAAATAAGTCATCGGGTAATTGATGGTTATAAATCAGTTCTTCCAATGTATTAAAATTGTAACGCAACATATCATCGTTCTTAAACTGGATCGGACGTAAAATCGCGTCTTCATCATCAATAAAAATATCAGATTCGAAAAGATTAATTTGATTTGTTGTGACCCAAGCTATGGCGGCTACCTTATCCATTTTTATCAAAGCTTTAGCCGCTTCTTGATATTGTTTCATTTCCCAAGGGAGATCTTCGGGATAATGGGAGGCCACATAGTCCTGATATATTTTTATATCCCCTACTCGCAGGCATTCGTTACGAATCAACAGTCTTGTTGTATCGCGGGCAAAGCTCACATAATCGGGATGCATAAACAAGCCGTACCGTTTACTATACAATGCAATCTTATCTGCCAATTCCTGCCTCATAATTTATGTACGCAACAAAAATCATCCCAACATCCTCTTTTATAGCAGATTTTAAACTAAATTATTGATTTTTTAGACAAAAAAATATGATTTATTCAAAATCAAGCAGCATATGGAAACTATAACGCGTTAGTTTTTCTCATAAAGAGAAAGGATTCTGATATCACTCCTTTTTATATGCAAAGCGATATCAAAATCCCTTGATTGTATTAAAATATCTTTAAGCCTACAATACCCGCCACAATTAACGTGGCCGACAAAAGTCTAAAGACGTTTGCCGAATCGCCGAAGAAGAATATCCCGACCAACAATGTACCTACGGCACCTAGACCAGTCCAAACCGCATAGGCTGTACCGATTGGGATAGCCTTTTGCGCATAAAACAATAGTGCTCCACTGATAGTCATCGAGACAATAGCGAATATGATCCAACCAAATTTATTGCCATCTGGCTGTTGTGCCATCTTCAATCCTAAAGGCCAACCAATTTCAAAAATACCAGCGATAATTAATGCAATCCAATTCATTTTCAATTATTTAAATGATCCACTACAAAAGTAGTGACTTGATTGACTACATTTTTTGATCTATATCAAAATCGTTCGTTAACGTCTGATACGACTCAAAGTCTCCTGTGTAATTCCCAAATAGGATGCAATGTGACCAAGATTGACTCGATTTAACAAATTTGGTTGCAACTTAATCAGCGATTGGTAGCGTTCTATAGCAGATTCGGTGTGCAATGAGATAATACGTTCTTCTAAGACAATGCATACTTCCTCCGCAATTTTTCTTCCGATAAGGTTTAACTCTGGATATTCACGATAGAGTTCATTCAGATCATCCACAGCAATTGCATAGACCTCCGAATCTTCAAGAAACTGAATATTCTCAAAGGAAGGTTTTTCTGTATATACAGGTAATATCGATCCAAAAATTTGATTTTCTTCACCAAACCAGCTGTTGAGTTCCCGCCCATTTTTAAAGAAATAGGCACGAATCAGACCTTTACTTAGTACAAAATAACTGGATACATGCTGGCCCTCTTTTAGAAAATGTTCTCCCTTACGCTTCGAAAAATAGTTGATCCTTTGTTCGATCTCCTCTTCGGCCGCTTCATTGAGATGCCCATATCTTCTGAACTGCTGGATTAATGGATTCATGACTTGCTATAAACTAATGGATCTGAAGATACAAAACTCTCAAAAAAACAGTGCAGGATACGATAAAAAAGTCAAGTGTAATGTATCTTTGTCTAAACGGTAAACCAATCAATAAAAATTAATCCGTTTGGAAAAAAGCAGTTCAAAAATCTATCAATATGCAAGAAATCAACCAGTTTTATTTAAGCCAGGAAGAACCCAATAAGAGCTGCCTGTTGGCACTAAAGCATATTATTCTTCAGCAGGATACAGAAATCAGGGAAACGGTAAAATATGGGATGCCTTGTTTTTGCTATAAGAACAAAGCATTTTGTTACCTGTGGACTGACAAAAAAACAAAACATCCTTATCTGCTGATGGTAGAAGGAAAATATCTGGATTATCCTGAGCTCGAAACCGGAACACGTTCACGGATGAAGGTATTTCCTGTCAATCCAAATGAGGATCTTCCACTGGAGACCATTAGAACTATTTTAAATGCAGCGGTCAACCTATATCGCGATGGAAAAATCGGCTTTTAGCAGCATCCTCCAAAACATTTAAATAATAATTACTTAACCTAAGATCAATAATACAGCACTACCTTTACCGCGGTTTAAAAAATCACCTAGTCATTTAAACAGCTAATAAACAAATGAGAAAACATTTGATTACCAGCATTTTGCTAAGTACAATTGGTACATCGATTACCTATGCGCAAAATGAAACTACCTCTGCCCTAAATGGAACAGTCAGAGAGGGGAACACTCCTATCAATGGCGCAACAATTGAGGCTATCCATTTACCATCTGGGACAAAATACACGACTTCATCACGCAACGATGGCCGTTATAACCTTCCGAATATGCGTATCGGTGGTCCTTATCAAATCACTGTAACTTATTTAGGTCATACACCAAATGTCAAGCAAGTAGAAAAACTGGCATTGGGACAAAGTTCAACCCTTGATATTCAGATGATCGCCAATGATCGGCTTTTAGAAGAAATAGTTGTCGTGGGCACAAGGCAGGGAAAAGTCTTCAATTCAGGGCGAACTGGTGCTTCGCAGAATATCTCACGTACGGCAATACAGAATTTACCCACACTCAACCGGAGTTTTACAGATTTCGTCAAGCTGACGCCTCAATTCTCCATGCAATACGGTAATCCTTCATTTGCAGGCAGAAGCAATCTTGCCAACAACTTCACGATTGATGGAGCATTGTTTAACAATGCTTTTGGACTACAGGGGACAATTGGAAGCCAGACGAACTCGCAACCGATTAATATGGATGCCTTTGAAGAGATCTCTGTTAATATCGCTCCCTACGATGTGAGGCAAAATGGCTTCACAGGGGCTGCAATCAATGCTGTCACTCGAAGTGGTACAAATGAAATACAGGGTTCATTAAACTATTATTTCAGAAATCAGGATCTTGTCAATAAGTATAATTCAGCGGGTCTGAAAGCTCCTGTCAATAATTTTAATCTCAAAGGATATGGGTTTACAGTCGGCGGTCCAATTATTAAAAATAAGCTTTTCTTTTTTGCTAGTGGAGAAATTGAGCGAAGGGTGGATCCAGGAACAAACTTTATCGCTTCGCGCGGAGGCAACACGGGCCCTAATGTGTCAACTGTCTCAGCCGAAAAACTAGATGATCTAGCAAACTATCTCAAATCTATCGGATACAACCCTGGCTCCTATCAAGATTATCCTTTGGATACACGCAGTGACAAGTTTTCGATCAAATTAGATTACAACATCGACTCCAAAAATACGCTGAGTGCCAAATACTTTTACTTCCGCTCCTATCGGGATATCCTACCATCTAACAGTGGGGCGCCAAAAAACAATAGACAACCCTCGAATATAAGTCTACCATTTAGTTCAGCGGGCTACGGTATCAACAACAATATGGATAATGTGAATCTGGAGCTGCGTACGCGTATCAGTAGTAAATATTCCAACTCCCTAACCGTAGGCTATAATGTAATGGATGACTACCGTGAATCTAAAGGCGGCCAGCCATTCCCTTTGGTAGACATTATGAATCCTGATGGAAGTAGCATGACTGCTTTTGGGTATGAACCCTTTACGGCATTTAACAGTCTAAAAACAAAAGTTTTTCAAGCGACTAACAACTTCAATATATATGCCGGCAAGCATGAAATCACACTGGGAGCTAACTTTGAAAATTATAGAACAAGAAATGGTTTTGCACCAAACTACTATGGAGCTTATACTTTTGCCAGTCTTGATGATTTTTATAATTCAGCTAAAAACAATATTTCAAATGCAACCAAATACCAAGTACAATATTCTGTATTGGCTGATGGGTCTTTCCCCTATTCGGAGGTTTCAGCCAATATGCTTGGTCTGTATGTGCAGGACGCCTTTGCTGTAAACAATAATTTTAAACTCACCGCTGGACTACGGGCTGATTACACACACATATCATCACCTAGTGATCTGAAAAATGATAATGTCAGCAAATTGACCTTTGATCAGGGCGAAAAAATTGATGTTTCAAAATACCCTAAGGGAACTATTCTATGGTCGCCTCGCATTGGATTCAACTGGAACGTCAATGGAACCAATCAAACTCAAATACGTGGTGGCTCGGGGATCTTTACCGGTCGCCCGCCGTTGGTATGGATCTCCAACCAAGCTGGTAACAATGGTGTTATGTTTGGATCTGAAACAATAGATAAGCCCACCAATCGCCCTTTCACGCCAGATGTGGATGCCTATCGCAATGTGAATCATCAAACAGCCGCAAATAATTCGAGCTATAACCTTGCTGTTACGGCCAATAACTTCAAATTTATGCAGCTATGGCGCACAAATCTTGCCATAGACCAAAAATTGCCAGGCGGAGTCATCGGTACATTTGAAGCAATGTACTCCAAGGATATCAATTCTGTTTATTTCCGGAATGTCAATCTAAATACGACAGATGGTACAGCTTTAACTGGTGCTGATAACCGTATGCGTTATACGACACCACGTATATATGGTGCTGCGAAACCTACTCCTGAAAATCCAAATATTTCGGATGCGATCGTCATGTCCAATACTTCAAAAGGATATAGCTATACCCTGACAGGAACATTATCAAAAGAATTTAAAGGTGGATTTTTTGCTAATATCGGTTATACCTATACTGATTCAAGATCCGTTAACGACGGAGGTTCTATTGCACAATCGATGTGGCGAGATCGATATGTATCTGGGAACCCAAATAATGCGGACCTCTCCTATTCAACTTACCTGGTTAAAAACAGATTTATTGCCAACTTCTCTTACCGGAAAGAGTATTTTGGTCATTTGGGAACGACTTTCTCCTTGTTTTATCAATTGCAGGATGGTCCACGCTATTCTTATACTTATGGGGGTGACCTAAATAATGATGGTCTGTCTGGTAACGATTTGATTTATATTCCAAATAATAAGGCGGAAATTGCATTGGTAGGTGACAATGACAAAGATATGCGTACACCAGATCAACTGTGGTCACAATTGAATGGTTATATCAATCAGGACAGCTACCTGAATGCACACCGGGGTCAATACGCGAAACGCAACGCGTTGGTCGGAAAAATGATCGGTACTCTTGATATCCGTGTTGCTCAGGATGTATTCTTAAATACTGGTGGAAAAAAACATCAATTACAAATTACATTCGACGTATTCAATTTTGGAAATATGATCAATAAAAGTTGGGGTGTGGCACAATTTGCCAATAAGGCGAATGGTATACTAAATTACAAAGGACTCAACACTCAGGGCCAACCAACTTTTTCTTTCCCTTATTTAGATGCGACGAATCAGATTCCATTGACCAGTACATTTTCAAATAGTGTTGACGAAACATCGCGTTGGAGAATTCAACTTGGCGTCCGTTATCGTTTCAATCAATAAGTAAAAAATAATGTAAATTTGACCCATCCTTGTTTAAGGATGGGTTTTTAGTTTAATATGATATGAAAAAAATATTACTTTCTTTTGTTACTCTCTTTATATGTATTTCCTCCCAAGCGCAACATTTCGACTTAATCCCTTTAGGTATATATGGTGGTGAGCAAGAGGATAATCTATCGGCCTACCTGGTTGGAGCTCCAAAGGACACTGCATTTCTCTGCCTTGATGCCGGTACAATAAATACTGGGATACGAAAAGCCATCCAGCTGAAAAGTCTCCATGGAACAGAAGAAACGATCCTACATAATCAAATAAAAGGATATTTTATTTCTCATGGTCATTTAGATCATCTATCCGGTCTGATTATCAATTCTCCGGCAGATAGCAAAAAGAATATTTTTGCTCTTGCTCCTGTACTTCAGATTTTACAAAACCATTATTTTATAAACGATACCTGGATTAATTTTGCTGATCAGGGGCAAAAACCAATTCTTGGAAAGTATCATTACAGTGAATTGCAAGAAGGAATAGAATTTGCGGCACAAAAGACCCCTTTCTTGCTGACGGCATACGAATTAAGCCATGTAAATCCGTATAAAAGCAGTGCTGTGCTGGTGCGCCATCATGATCATTATCTGCTCTATCTCGGAGATACGGGTGCCGACCGGGTTGAAAAGGCTGACAGACTTGACAATCTTTGGAAAAATATTGCTCCATTGATCACAAAAGGTCAATTAAACACGATATTAATTGAGGTATCTTTTCCCAATAGTCAAGCCGAAAACCTGCTTTTCGGTCATCTTACCCCTAATCTGTTATTAGAGGAATTAAACAAACTAAAAGATAAGATCGGACAAAATGATTTAAAAGGATTAAACATCGTGGTCACTCACCGAAAACCAACAAGAGATAATCCAGAAATCATAAAAAAGGAGCTCCTAAAAAACAATCCCTTAAAAGTAAATTATATTTTTCCTGAGCAAGGAAAAAAGATTAGTCTACCTTAACCATATCTGGTAACAAGATGTCTCAAAAGTGCGATTCCGCTGAAATTTAATTGCTGAAAGAAGACGATTGAGGTTACGAACGAAATTAAAGAACATAGGGATGACCAAGTTTTTTGGCCGTCCCTATTGCTATTAAAAGAACTATATTGCCTGAATAATATCCGCCATATTCAGACGCGATTTAGCTGTTATGCTAGGCTGATTTGAATCCTCCACATTTCGATAACCTATGGCAACGGCAAATAAGCTATGGTATTGCTCGAGCCCCAAGATTTGATCATAACGATCATTTTCAATTCCCTCCATTGGTGTTGCATCAATATTATTTGACGCACAGGCCGCAAGAAAAAATCCCAAAGAAAGATAAACCTGCTGCTTCATCCAGGATTGCACATGTTGTTCTCCCTGTGATTTTAAAAAACGATGGTAATAATTTATCGATCCCTCGGGAAGCGTGCTGTTGATCTGCTCCTCGAATCGTTGCACATCGTTAAGAGCACTAAAGACTACCAGATGACTTGCCTCATTAATTTTCTCCGCATTCCAATAGGATGCTTCCGCTAATTTTGTTTTTGTCTCTCCATCTGAAATAAAGAAAAACTTCCAAGGTTGGCTATTGATGGATGATGGACTCAGGCGAAGTATTTCTTTTAGCTCAGCAATCTTGTCCGCTGAAATTCTTTCTGTTGAATTATACTTTTTTGTTGTATAACGTTGTTTTGCTGTTTCTATAAATGCCATAACATACAATTTTAAATTAACTATATTTTTTATAGTTGCAAACTTAAATATAGTGTTATATATTTGCAATAACGGTCAAAGTTGATAGTAACAGATGTATTTGATAGACAACAAACAATACCCATGCAGTACCAGCCTGACAATGAAATACATAGGCGGAAAATGGAAAGCAGTCATCCTCATTCATTTAATTGAAAAAAAACGTTATAATGAGTTGAGAAAAGAATGTCCAATGATTACCGAACGTACATTGAGCCTACAGCTGAAGGAGCTGGAAGCAGACGGCTTGGTCACGCGGACAGTACACACGGACAAAGCGCCATTAAAGGTCGATTATGAACTTACGGAATTTGGCAGGACACTTATTCCTCTATTGGAATCTATTGCACTATGGGGCAGGGAGACTGCAAGTAGAACTGGAGGAGTTCAACAGGTTAAATAGAATCCAAATAGTAGCTGTGCTTATCAGTAACGTATGAATGAACATCTCCTTAAGATCAACAGCATTATTGAACAGCTCGACGGGGATACCCTCAGTGCACTCGAGGCTGTCTCAAAAATAAAAACCTATAAAAAGGGTGATTTTATACTCTATCAGGGTGAGGTCTGCCGATATAGCTTTTGGATCGAATCTGGTATCGCAAGAAAATTTTATCTGAACGAGAACAAAGAGCTAACGACTGAACTGCTCTTTGAAAATGACCTCGCTGTTGCATTTAGCAGTTATGTTACCCAGGGGCCGAGCCAAGAGTTTATACAAGCGGTCACAGATGTTAGGGTATCATCAATTGATAATAGCTCTTTCCAGCGTATAAAAGGTCAATTTTCGGCTTTAATGGAGCTAGATCTCTTGATGACCGAGTATTACACCATGTGGCTGGAAAAAAGACTATTTGATTTTCATACACTTGATGCATCCACGCGTTATTCACAGCTCCTGAGAAATCAAACCAATATTATACAACAGGTTCCCCTTACCTATATCGCATCTTACCTGGGCATTTCATTAGAAACCTTAAGCAGAATCCGCGCAAAAATCAAATACTGATTATTTGACTTAAGTCAAATGCCATGTTAACGCATCTTTCAAAATTTGCATAACATTTTGAAAGCAATTATCATGGCAGAAAAAACGAGATTTATAGGATTTGACTTACTAAGAGCGTATGCAATCTTTGGGATGTATATCGTAAATTTTAACATGGTGTTCGGAGACCACAACGATACAAGTTGGCAGGGACAATTCCTCTCCCTCTTTAGTGGTAACTCAAGCACTATATTTGTTATGTTAGCAGGTATGGGGTTAATCCTGATGACAAAAAAACAGGCATTTGGCACCGCTGAAGAACAGCTAAATCAGAAATATATTGCACTTAAACGGGCCGGATTTTTATTTGCTTTGGGAATATTACTCGCTATCTGGTGGCCAGCGGATATCCTACATTTTTACGGGTTTTATATGTTCATTGCCTCATTTTTCCTTTTCCGCGATAAAAAACAATATATCTATGGAGCAATTATCTCTGCCGTTATCTTCCACCTGCTACTTCTTTGGATTCCCTATGAAACAGGCTGGAATTTTGACACACTGGAATATAAAGATATGTGGACTTTATCCGGTTTTATACGAAACTCTTTCTATAACGGCTGGAATGCTGTTTTCCCTTGGATGAGTTATTTTATTACCGGAATGTACTTGGCAAAACTAGACTGGTCGGATTTAAGTATACAGAGGAAAACATTTGCTATCGGACTAGTACTTTACTTATTGATCCAAACGTTGCAATGTATTCCCAAAAATCTGATGACTCCTGAGATTGATTTTTTTCTAAATGCAGATTATCTGCCCCCTTTTCTACCCTTCTTAATCAGTACAATAGGCTTTGGATTAATGTTAATTGCTTCTTTCATGTATATCAGCAAATTTATTGCACATAACAAGTTTGCAAACGATTTGGCCAAAACGGGACAAATGACATTGACACACTATATTTCCCATCTAACAATCGGATTAGTTTTCTTCTCATTTATGATAAATCAGGGATGCTTTGTCAAGATCAATGCACACAAATCACTGTCACCGATGCTCATATTTATCATTTCGCTTCTCTATTTTGCATGCAGTTACTATTTCAGTAAACTTTGGGCCAAAAGATTTAAACATGGTCCGTTCGAACTTCTACTGAGAAAAATTTCTGCTTAAGTTTGGCCAAGCACAATGGTTCTTAAAAAGTTCTTCAATCAGAAGCGTCTATCCACGATCGCTTCCGATTGAAGTTGAGATTAAATTTGTTGTGGCTACGATCTTGCAAGTTTATATTAGAAGTTTTCTTCAACCAATTCTTTATTGACCATTGCTCCCGCTAAATTGCCTGCTGCTACAGCACTGGAAACGGACCGCATCATACTCGTATTATCACCGCATGCAAAAACTCCTTTAATTGTTGTTTTCTGAAAACTGTCAACGACAATATGCCCTTGTTCAGTCAATTCACAGCCCAACGCAACAGGAATACTTGAATGCTGCCTAAAAGGGATTGCTGCATATACGGCATCAAATGCTATTGCTTTGTTGTCCTTGAAAATCACTTTTTCTACCCAGCCATTTTTGTGCTGAATTTTACTAACCTGTTCTGCTATGACAGTTATACCGTGCTTCTTCAATTTTGCAGCCTGCTCCACACTGAAATTTGCTTCTCCAGAAGTCAATATTGTCAGATCGGCGGAGAGATTGTTGACTAAAGATGCCAAATGTAAAGCCCGTTCACCATTAGCCATAATTGCTGTTTTCTTGCCCCTGAATTCATATCCATGGCAATATGGACAATGGATAACTGAAATCCCCCAACAGGCCGAAAAACCTTGGATACCTGGCATGATATCTTCTACCCCAGTCGCAAAAATCACCTTTTTTGCACTAAATAGTTCACCATTTTCAGTACTAATTTCAAAGCCGGTACTTGTTTTCTTTCCACTTACAGCAAGTCCTTTCTGGAATCTCACTGTTGGATAATTTAATACCTGCTCTTTAGCTTTTTTAGCAATAACCGATGGTTTTTCGCCATCATGAGTTATAAAATTATGCGAATGCGGTGTTTGTCTATTACATGGTAGACCACTATCAATAATGAGCACCTGACGTAGTGATCTCCCCAGTGCCATTGCTGCCGAAAGTCCGGCATAACTTCCCCCAATAATGATGACATCAAAATTTTTATCGTCTTTCATCTTTATAAATTTGATTTTAAATGCTGATGATACTAGCAGATTTATGGTATGGACTTATAAGTAAGGTTTTCGTCTCCCGAACCTATTCATTCCAGCAGGTGAATTAAATAAATCAGAATAGTTTCATCTATGATTATTTTGTTTATTCTATTTTTTACAAATGATCAGATAAAAAGGATAATTCTCTTCTACTTCCTTGATTTCAATCAATCCATATTTTTCAAATTCTGACCGAATAGACTCCAAGTCATAAAAGAACATGCTAACACCTCCAAACATTTCAAAACGATCTGTGCCTATGGTAGTCCCTTGTCTATAAATACTTGCCCGTTTTGACACAGTCGTAAAGATCATGTAACCATCGTCGGACAGCTGCTCGTAACAGTCATGTATAAATTTCGCCCGCTCCTCAGTTCCCAGAAGATGGATGAGTGCGTAACAAAATATACCACCATATTTTTTGGTATCAAATGGCATATCTACGACCGAACCATGATGTATGATCGTCTGACTTCCAACATGTTTTCGGGCGATTTCAATTGCTGTCTTGGACAATTCAATTCCCGTAACAGCTATTCCATTATCTAGAAATATATGACCATTTCGTCCATAGCCAAAGCCCGGAATAAGAATTTCCTTTATATTTTCTGCTATAAAGAGATCTTTCGCAATGTGTGCTGAATGAGCAGGACTGCCTCCCCACATCTCCCCCTTTTCTATAAAATTACGTTCCCAAAACTCCATATATGTAGGCTTTTACATTAAGTATCTGTGCTATTTTTATTGAATTCTGCTTCCGATAAGCTTGCAATGACAATAAAGATAGAACGAAGGTAAGGCTTTTTATTATTGCAACTATGTAGCAACATTGTTAAATGCAATTAAATTGCAAATAAATTACATTTAAAGACCGCTATTCATATAATGGTTATTTATCAGTATTGAAAAAGACAGCATGCCGACGATATCTTTGCCTTTAGAAAAAAGAATACACCTCTTGCTAAAAAGAATATAATGAAAAAAATAAAGACACTTTTTGCGGCTTCATTGCTTCCTTTCTTCTCCACACAGGCCTCCGCACAACAATTGGACAAGATGACCTGGTTTAACGAACCTACTGAGTGGACAGTCAGTAACAACTCCCTTTCCATGTTTGTCACACCCAAGAGCGACTACTGGCGAATATCACACTATGGATTTACCGTAGATGACGCACCTTTTCTCTACACAGAGAGAGGAGGTGAATTTGAAGTGAAGGTCAAAATTTCGGCTAAGTATAAAAATCGTTTTGATCAAGCAGGTATCATGCTGCGTATAGATCATGAAAATTATATAAAAGCGGGAATAGAATTTGTCGATGGCAAGTACAATCTGAGTACTGTCGTCACTCATCGAACCAGCGACTGGAGCATCGTACCAATAGATAAAGAAATCCCTTTTATATGGATAAAAGCAATTCGAAGATTAGATGCTGTAGAATTCTTTTATTCTTTTGATGACAAGGAGTATGTGATGATGAGAAATGCCTGGTTACAAGATAATCATCCTGTTATGGTTGGTTTGATGGGTGCATCCCCAGATGGTGATGGCTTCCAGGCTAAGTTTGAACACTTTGGGATCAAACATCTTCCAGACCAGCGTAGAACCAAATGGCTAAAAGAAAATACTTCCAATTGAGCCGCTATAGTAAAGAGTCTGTCAAAAGCTACTCTTTTGACAGACTCTTTACTATAGCGAAGTATCATCTTGATTATACATTTTATTGTATATACTGATCGCTTCATGTGAGTTGCGCACCCGCAGTTTTTGCAGAATATTCTGTCGGTGTCGATTGACAGTATTAACGCTCAAAGCTAGCTTCTCGGCAATATCTTTACTGATCATGCCTGCTCTTATGCACCGTAAAACCTCTTTTTCCCGCACACTCATGACATCCTTCATCTCCTGTTTGTCAAGCGGAAAAACTTCGCCGCTGACCTGATTAAAAATATAGTTCTTCTTACTTTGACGATCTTCTCGATCGGGCATTAGCGTATAGCAGCATAATGCCAGTTGGGGAAATTCTTGACCGGGGGTATCCAAATAGATAATATGATGCGACATCAACATAATTTGCCCATCTTTTCCTTCTACACGGAGTACACTGTTTGCCTGGTATCGAAAACGTTCTTTCGGTTCGGTTTTCTTGACCAGATCAAGAAACTGCAGTTCAAGTGCATGTTTTACAGCCAGATCTTCAGGATGTACGCGCTCTAAGAGAAAATCCTCCCATATACTGTTGATCTCCAATTTTCTTTTGGGTGAACTCAAATGTAAACGTTCAGCAATCTCGCCCATAAAGGTAAAACTCCAATTGGCTGTCAGATCGCTCAATACCACAATGCCGTTATGGATGTCGGCATATGTTTTGGCATATTGCTTATAGTATTTCAAGACAGATAGGTCTACACTTGTATTTCGCAGTCCTTTACCAGCAAGATTTTTATTTAGTGTCTTTTTTAAATCCGATCCCATAGTTAAATATTTCGCAAATGTATGGACATCCCTGAAGAACCATTTTTTTTATGTATCTACAACGTGACCGAGCTTTTCGCGACTCTTTTGTAGGGTAAACGTTTACGCTTAAAAAGAAAGACCGATCCGAATATAAGGCAAAGTTGCTTCCTTACTAAAGCCTAGCACCCCTTGAATCGTAAGAAGCTCTCCCGGCATAAAATAAATTCCTCCGCCATAGCCCATATGCCATGTATCTGAACTTTCCGCTGTCATCCAAACCCGCCCAACATCGTAAAAACCAATCGCTCCTACCGTTCCCGGAACAAGATAGGATGAATAACTGAACAGTTTCAATCGCATATCAAAATTATTATATACGGCTGTTTTCCCTGTAAAACGCCTTGAATTATATCCACGCAGACTCATCTCACCACCGATTTGTGCATGCTGATAAAAATACGGGGCTCCCCAAACCGCATCTATCCCCGTCCTATTCGCAAATGTAATATAGTCATCAGCAATTGTTTTATAGAAACTCATCGCGTGATGTAGCTTTGTATATTTCCTTGTATCGCCGCCAATCTCAGCATTCCACCCTACTCTGGTATGGATATGAATACCTGATTTTGGATTTGCAGCATTATCACGTGTATCATAATCTATCCCCCCTGTAATTCCTGTAAAAAAATTGCTCCCATAGATAGGTTCAGAAGGAAACTTAGTATTAAACTCCTCAAAGTATTTTCCAATATTATTAGCCTCTTTACTGTTGTAATACTCAGAAGATGAACCATAAAATAATTTCAGTTTAGGATTTAGATACTTTTCCAGAAAAATGTCGCCACTTACAATATCAAATCTATTTCGATAGTAAGAAATACTCCTTGAATCCGATTTTTCAAACAAGGTGTTGTTTCCATAACCAAAAAAATTGCTCAGATTTCTAGGGCCAAGTGATGAAAGATGAATAGAAAGATCCTGATCTGCAATTAATTTCTTAAAGTGACCTTTGTAATCAAACATAAATGATTCGCGTCCTGTTAAATAATTGGCCATAAATTGGTGCCGATAAGCATAGGGTTTCTTCCTAAACCCTTGATTTTCTATCAGGTATCCTAGCCCAAAAATCAGACCGCGGTCAACACCATAATCTAGATTGACCACGACTCCTTTACGATCGTATACAAAATTATCGTACTCAAATTGGTGAATAGCAGTATCTACACTCAATTTTAGTCGCACATTTTTATCAACCTGAATACCGGAAGCCTGTTGATTTTTAGAGTCATAAATATAAACCTTATGACCATTGTCAAATTTATCAGAAGTACGATATAGATCTTCACCTTTTCCGCCGATTAAACGGAGTTTGATAGGTGATCGGCCAGATCCATGGATTTTATACTCATCCGAGCCTGAAATTCCATAGATTCTGATTTCCTCGGTTTGACTAGGTAAAAAAGTACGTTTTATTAGCTTTCGCCCCTCAGTACCATCCTTTTTCTTATTGTGTATATTGACTGATACCGAACCGTCTTTATTGTAATCGATATCAACGAATTCAGATTTGGCAGATAAGGGTAAATCAACAACACGTGCAAGAAAACGGTAATAGGTTAACCCACTCTCCATGAGATCGTCCCTTCTGGATCGAATATTTGTTTCCAGTTCATTCGCACTTAATTTTACGATAGAATCAGGCATAGTAAGCATAGCCTGATGAATCAGCGAATCGGTAAGTGTTTTCTGAACAAATTTTATTTCATCGATCCATTCGTCCTCCGTAAGGTGGGTCAGAAAAAAGTGATCAAAATGGCGTGCGTTAAAGTTCCAATGAGACACATTACGTATATGTGGGCTAAATGGTTGTAAGTGGGCCTTTAACCATTGATAGGAAAGTAAAGTTGGAAACAGACCTGATGTTTTATAATACACTTTATCCCGATCGCGCGGTACAGGCGTATAAATCTTCTTACCTTTTTCTTTTTCAGGATCCCAGCGCCAATTATCTTCATGACGATCCCAGTCTCCCAATGCAAAATCAAGTAATCTTGAACGTAAAGTTAGTTTTTGATCAATTTGCGTATCATTATCTTCTAACACTTTCCGAATGACTTTTGCACTATTGTCCGTTTTTTCATCTTCAAAAGGTGTACGGGCCTCAAACATATAAGGCCTATTTTTAAAGACCGCCCGGTATTCACCGAATCCAGGATCATCACCCACGAAAACAAGCTCGGGAGATGAATGTGGAATACCCAAAGCTGTATTAAACGGAGGAACAGTTAATGCACCGAATGGATGGTGTATTGAAATCTGATCCTGAACGATATCTTTTGCAAATGTCTTTCGAAGACTTTCAGGAAGACTACGTTCCGGATATTTCTGAATGGATCTTAACACCCATTCTCTCCCTGAGGGATCGGCCATCCGAAGCGATTGGGTTTGCATCCCCCCACCCAGTTTGACTATATGAAGCCCGCCCTTTTCGGTTTTAAGATCCATTATACGCATTTTTACGGGCGTATTATATAATTTACGATAGCTGTCGCCCAACCAGAACCGATGAATCACGCCTACCCGGTCATACTCAGGGGCGATGACGGTTGTTATGCTGTCAACTTGTTGAGCATATGAGCTCAAAGCACAGCAGCACGTAATCAATGTTAGGAATCCTCTCATATTTCTTAAGTCGGTCGTCAGTAAAAATATGGCTAAAGTTCACATTTTAAAGCATGGAATCAAAAACTTTCTGCTCCTTTTTTAGTTTAAAACCCATCTGCTCATAAAATTTATGACTTTCTGTCCGAAGGACGCTACATCTTACGCGCAAACGAAAATATCCTATGTTCTTTGCCCACTGAGCAGCTTCCTGTATCAGTAATTTACCCAAGCCTTTTCTCTGCACAACATGATCAACGACCAGTCCAGTTATTTCTACATAGCTCCCTGTCTCGATACTCATGGTCCGTTGTAATTGCATCCACCCAACAACCTTGTCATCAATCGTACCAACAAGTATATGATATTCACGATGGCATAATAATATTCTCAACAGGTCTTTCAACTTTTCTGCCTCATTGGGATACCCCAACTGTTCGGTCAAATCTGCAATTTCTTTATAGTCAGTGATCCTGGCTTCCCTTATCTCCATTCCATTATTTTTTTATATTAAATTTATTCATTAAAAAAGCCCAGTTCCAATACAAATAACAGCATCAAAATTATACATCTAATAGACGACGATGATAATTGATCTGCCCGAGATGGTAGGTTAAATGTGTGGTTAAATGCACCAACAAATATTCCGTTGTTGTCTTCTCCTCAAACACTAATATGGGGTATATCGCGGCAAGGTCATCCTGATTAAGCTTATCCAAAGCCAGATCAACGACGCTGATAGTATTGTCTATACTATCTAAAAGTACTGATTTTGGAATATCCCGCAGGGTAAACTCAGCCTCCCTATTTCTAATATAGCCTATTTTTCCGATTTCCGCTCCAATATAAGTTTGTAAATTGCCAATTAAATGTAAACATAAATTTCCCGCTGAATTCGCAATACCATGATCAACAATCCAGATATTCTCCTCTTGTCCATAAGATGCAATTTCTGTTTTCAATCTATTCAGATCTCTATAAAAAAGACTTTTCAATGTTTTTACAAGCATAATCTAATTTTTAGTATAATACCACTAGCATTTCTTAATCAAAACTAACGCTTTCACAATATTAATTGGTTCTTTATGTGAAGAAGAAAAAGAAAAAATTGCCTCAACCGACTGTAATTTTGAAAAGATGGATCTAAACCTCTCGAAAAGTAGATCCATTAAATATTCATAAGATATCGTATTTTTACTTGTACTAATAAAGTAATCAATGCTTATGTTTCCAAAATTTCCAAGAACGACCTGGATAATCTTCTTTATATTAACAGTCACTATCACCCTGCTATTTTCGAAATGTGGAAGTCCCTCGGATGGTAATGATACCCTTGGTTTCCCCTTTCCCTTTTATACCTTTTTAGGCGGAAAGCGTTACCCAGAACCACCGGACAGAACATATTTTAACGGCATATACCTTCTTTTGAACCTGATCATCTATTTTGGGATCGCCTGTCTATTAAATTACTTAATAAAAAAAAACAAAAAAATAAAAGATTAAAAAAAGTAACGCGATCGGTACAAACTAAACACCACATAATTGGGAAGCGAAGTTCTCACCGCTTAAATTTACATTGCTAGAATTGCTGTCATTATGAAAAAAAACACGCAGATAACCAACCTGAGTATAGAATCCGCTGGTTTACCTAAAGATCCAAAACTGGTCATTGCTGAATATATATGGAACGGCTTTGACGCAAGAGCTACCGAAGTCGATATTGCAATTGATAGCAACGAACTCGGTTATATAAACAGTATCAGCATCAGCGATAATGGAGAGGGAATCGTTTTCGATACACTACCCTACTCATTTGGTAATTTTCTCGATTCAGTAAAGAAAAATAGCATCAAGCGAAGCTCCTATACAAGAGGAAAGAAAGGAAAAGGTAGATTTTCCTTTTCACTATTTGCGACAAGAGCGATCTGGAATACAATTGTAAAAGAAGAAGGAGTTTTAAAATCATACCACATCCAAATTGATAGGGACAGCAAAGAACAATATGACGTTAGCGAAAGTATTCTGGTAGAAAATCAGCAAACTGGAACCCGAGTGAGATTGGAGGGGGTTTTCGGGCTAAATTCATCCCATTTGGAATCCCAAGAATTTATAGATTTCATGGCGCAGGAATTTGGTTGGTTTCTATACCTTAACCGCGATTTAGGTTATACAATACGAATTAATGGAGTACAATTGATATATGATCATCTGATTCAAGAAACGGATCTTCTATCTTGGACTTTATATAGTCCTGAAGGTAATTCCTCCTATACTTTTCAGGTCAATTACATTCGTTGGAACCAACAGATCGGAGACCGCTATTACTATTATTTGCGCAATAGCGAAAAAAGAGAAGTGGCAAAAGTACTCAGTAGCTTTAACAATAATGCAATAGATTTCCATCACTCGGTATATGTAACATCCAATTTTTTTGACACTTTTGAACTGGAAGATATCAGCATCTCTACAGACATAAATCTCTTCACTGGCAAAGACAAACAAGTTGTCTACCGTAATCTACTTGCTAAATTACGCGATTTTCTAGATCGTAAGCAGAAAAAATACATTCGTGAAAGCGCTGTTGCTGTCAAACTCAGTGAATTGGAAAAGAAAGGATTTCTACCCCATTATGATCAAACAGAAAAAGACAGGAAAAGAAAAGAAACACTGCTCGCATTGGTTCAGGAAATCTATATCATAGATCCGCGCATCTTCTTTGGAGTCAAAACCGACCTGATCCGTACCTATTTAGGTTTCCTGGATCTCCTACTACAAACAGAGAAAAGTGCAGAGATCCTACCCATACTCGAAAAGGCAATTTCCTTATCTGACAAAGAGAGGAGCCGGATAAAACAGATACTAATACTTCCCAATAATCTCGATACAGCAGCCATTTAAGCGCATTTGAGGGATATTTTTATTTAATGACTTTTATATGTCATTAAATAAAATAAAAAGTTTGAATTTTGCTTAACACTGTTAAATCATTTATGCATTAAAGCATGGGTAGTAAAGAACGCATACAACGTATCAAAGATGAGAATAGAACTAATATTCTCGACGCCGCTCTTCAAATCGTGAAAGAAGAGGGATGGCAGGCATTGAGCATGCGTAAAATCGCGGATATCATTGAGTATACCGCACCCATGATTTATGAGTATTTCGCAAATAAAGATGCAATTTTAAATGAGCTCGCTAACCAAGGTTATCTCTTACTTGCCAAAAAAGTCAGACAAGCCAAATCAACTCAAACCGACTTGGAGAAACAATTGGAAGCGATGTGGTTCAGTTATTGGGATTTTGCATTCGAGGAGCGCGAATTGTACCAACTCATGTTTGGCGTTGGAACAGCCTGCTGTGGGTTTGAAAAGACTTATAAGTGTGCGGAATCTCATGGTAGAATGATCAGTGATGTGATTCGTGAGATCATGAAGGATAAAAACCCATCGGAAGATTTGATCTGTAGAAAATATTTTACATACTGGTCAATTATACATGGGCTAATATCAATCAACTTAGTTAACCAGGGTAATGGTGAAAATACCAACCAAGAGGTTCTAAAAGATGCAATCTACGGTATCACCCGCTCGCTTAGTGACTAAATTTTTTTATACCAGAAAATACAACGTTAAAAAATCTAACACCATTAAATACACCACAACTTCAATTTTTAATATCACATGAAAACAAATGTATCACCAAGTCTTAAGAAGATTTACATTCCAGCACTTAACAGTGTTAAACGAATTAATATCGTAAAGACCGCATATGTGCTTAGTGTAATCTTTTTATACAGCTGTTCAACAGGAACCAGCAAACCTATTGATCCTCCTCCTGTTAGCCTACCTGTTGTTGCCATCGAAAATGGTAACGAGACAGTTTATCAGGAATATCCAGCAACAATAGAAGCTTCGGCGAATATCGAGATCAGACCTCAGGTTGAGGGGATTTTGGAGCAGATCTTTGTCGATGAGGGTGCGAAAGTCAGTAAAGGACAGGCGCTTTTTAAAATTAATGACCGGCCATATCAAGAGCAATTGAATCAGGCCAAAGCCAATTTATTAGCTGCAAAAGCTGCGTTGGAAAACGCCGAGCTGGAAGTTGAGAAAAAAACAAAATTAGTCAATACCAAAGTATTGACTGACTTTCAATTAAAGACAGCGATCAGTGCGCGTAATGCCGCTAAAGCGAATGTTCAATTGGCAGCATCTGCTGTGGAAACTGCTAAAATCAATGTAGGTTATACACTGATCCGTGCTTCGGCAGAGGGGTATATCGGGAGACTACAACGGAAACAAGGAAGTTTAGTAGGGCCAGCAGATCCGCAACCTTTAACTGCACTGTCAAATGTCAGAGATCTTCACGTCTATTTCTCATTGGGAGAAAATGATTTTATTGCTTTCAAAAATAATACAGAAGGCAATAATCTTCAACAAAAATTGAACAACCTCCCGCCGATCAGTTTAGTGCTTTCCGATCAGACCATCTATGATCAAAAAGGAAAAATAGATATGGTGGATGGTCAGTTTGACAAAAACACAGGCGCGATTACCTTACGCGCGACATTCAGTAATCCTGAAGGAGTTTTGCGTAATGGAAATACCGGCCGTGTCAGACTCCAAAAGAAATATGATCAGGCTTTATTGGTACCACAACTTGCGACACTTGAAATGCAGGACAAGATCTTTGTGTATACTGTCGGAAAAGAAAATAAAGTTGTACAGCAGCCCATCACCGTCATCGGAAAAAGTGGCGCAAACTATCTCGTAAGCAAGGGTGTCAGTGCCGGAGATCGCATTGTTTACAAGGGTATTGATTTACTTCAAGATGGTCAAAAAATAACACCACAAGCTTTATCAAAAGACAGCATCAATTAATATTATAAACGACAAACTTATGCTTAAGAAATTTATAGAAAGGCCTGTACTTGCCACTGTCATTTCCATATTACTTGTAATATTGGGGGTGATCGGTATCCTAAAGCTGCCCTTACAGCAGTTTCCCGATATTGCCCCACCAGCAGTACAGGTAACAGCATTATATCCTGGCGCAAATGCCGAAACGGTACTTCGTGCCGTGGCCCCCTCTTTGGAGGAATCCATCAATGGTGTCGAAAACATGAGCTATATGAGCTCTACCGCCAGTAACGACGGTTCATTGATGATTACGGTATATTTTAAACTAGGCACTGATCCGGATCAAGCTGCTGTCAATGTGCAGAATCGTGTTGCACAGGCCACCAGCCAACTTCCTTCCGAAGTTGTTCAGGCCGGAATTACAACAGCCAAGCAACAAAATAGCTTGATCATGGTATTGGATCTATATACTGAGGATGAAGGTAAATATGACCAAACGTTTATTACCAACTATGCACAGATCAATATTATTCCGGAGCTGAAACGTATCCCCGGAGTGGGACAAGCATCGGTTTTTGGCGGTAGTAAAGATTACTCCATGCGTGTATGGCTTAATCCAAACCAAATGGCTGCTTACAAACTGACCCCTGAGGAGGTAACGGCAGCTATTCAGGATAAAAACGTAGAAGCCGCTCCCGGAAAATTTGGAGAAAGTAGCCGTGAAGCTTTTGAATTTGTCATTAAGTATAAAGGTAAACTTAATCAGCCGAGCGATTATGAAAATATCATTATCCGCTCAAACACAGACGGTTCTGTATTAAAACTGAAAGATGTAGCTCGTGTCGAGTTAGGATCTTATACTTATGCCAGTAAGACCCGCATCAATGGAAAAGCTGGTCTCAACATCGGTGTAATGCAATTAGCGGGATCCAATGCGAATGAAATTCAGATTGCCATACAGGAGTTTATGAAAAAAGCTTCGTTAAGCTTTCCAAAAGGTGTAAAATATCTCGTTTTATATAACACTAAAGATGCGCTCGACCAATCCATTGATCAAGTTAAACACACGTTGATCGAAGCATTTATTCTGGTCTTTTTAGTTGTTTTCCTATTTCTTCAGGATTTTAGATCAACACTGATACCGGCCATTGCTGTACCAGTGGCAATTGTGGGAACATTTTTCTTTATGCAGCTTTTTGGCTTCTCCATCAATCTATTGACCTTATTTGCGCTTGTACTTGCAATCGGTATCGTCGTGGATGATGCGATCGTGGTGGTCGAGGCCGTACACGCCAAAATGGAGCATAATAATCTACCGCCCAAATTAGCAACGACCTCTGCCATGAGTGAGATTACGGGAGCCATTATCTCCATTACCCTTGTCATGTCTGCGGTCTTCCTCCCTATTGGTTTTATGGAAGGTTCGACAGGAGTTTTCTATCGACAATTTGCCTTTACATTGGCCATAGCAATTGTGATTTCGGCGATCAATGCACTGACATTAAGTCCGGCGCTCTGTGCCCTATTTTTAAAACCTACGCACCATAACCACGACGAGACCAAGAAACTTAATTTCAAAGAACGTTTCTTCACAGGATTCAATGTCGGTTTTGACCGTCTGACCAAAAACTATTTAGGCAGCTTACGTTTTCTGGTCCGTTACAAATGGGTAGCTTTTGCAGGCTTAGGTATCACCTTGTTGTTGACAATTTTTATGATTCGTCGTACACCAACAGGATTTATCCCTTCCGAAGACCAAGGTTTTATCGCTATATCATTTTCTATGCCAGCCGGTGCCTCTTTGGATCGGACTTCGGAAGCATTAGCTGAAGCTGAAAAGCAACTTCAACATGCTGACTTCACCAAGACACTAAACGTTTTGGCTGGTTTTAATATTTTAACGCAATCAACCAGTCCATCAGCAGGTGTAGCATTTATTTTGCTGAAACCACATGAAGAACGTGGCAGTATCAAGGACATCAACGCTATTATGGCCGATGTGAACCAACGTTTAGCAAGTATCAAGGGCGCCAACTTCTTCGTGTTTACCTTCCCTACAGTCCCTGGATTTAGTAACGTGGATGGTCTCGATATGGTTCTTCAAGATCGGACAGGTGGACAACTTGGTAAATTCAGTACAATAGGTCAAGGGTTCATAGGAGAACTCATGAAGCGTCCTGAAATCATGATGGCCTTTACAACCTTCAAAGCCGACTACCCGCAGTACGAGCTACAAGTGGATGACATCAAAGCCGAACAACTTGGTGTAAGTACCAAAAGTATCTTACAAACCATGCAAGCTTATTTTGGTAGTGCGCAGGCGTCAGATTTTAATCGATTCGGAAAGTACTATCGTGTTATGGTCCAAGCGGATGCAAAAGATCGTAGCGAACCAACTTCTATGGACGGAATCTTTGTTAAAAACAGATTAGGCGACATGGTACCGATCAATACATTGGTTAAATTAGAGCGTGTCTATGGTCCCGAAACGGCTTCACGTTACAATCTATTCAATTCGATCGGAATAAATGCAATCCCAAAACCTGGCTATAGCTCAGGAGATGCAATCCGGGCCGTGGAAGAAGTGGCCAAACAGCATTTGCCAACTGGATTCACTTATGAATTTTCGGGTATGACGAAAGAAGAAATTGTCTCCGGAGGTCAGTCTACGCTTATTTTTATTCTCTGTTTGATCTTCGTTTACTTCCTTCTCGCGGCACAATATGAGAGCTACATTATCCCATTAGCCGTTATACTCTCTATTCCAACAGGTATATTTGGTGTCTTTGCAGCAATTAGCCTCACCGATACTGCCAATAATATTTACGTTCAGGTAGCGTTGGTCATGTTGATCGGGTTACTGGCGAAGAATGCTATTTTAATTGTCGAATTTGCCATTCAAGGTCGAAAACAAGGGCTTTCGATACCAAGCGCTGCGCTTAAAGCAGCACGCTTACGTCTGAGACCTATTATCATGACATCATTGGCTTTCATTGTAGGTATGATTCCTATGATGAGCGCAGTGGGTCCCTCGGCACAAGGTAATCACTCGATCAGTATTGCAGCAGCAGGAGGAATGCTTAGTGGGGTTGTGTTAGGGCTTTTTATCATTCCCATCCTATTTATCGTATTCCAGTTTATACAAGAGAAAGTAAGTGGCGCGCCAAAAGAAAAACAACTGGAGAATGAGCACATTTCTTTGGAAATTCCTGTGCATACAAATAATTAACAAACAATGACAACATCGAAATATATGAATAGAAAAGTAAAACTACTGACGGTTTTCATTTTATCCTTTGTCGCGTGGTCTTGTAAAACAGACAAACTGGTTAGCAATAAACATCTTGCACCCACTCTGCCTGAACAATATCGTGATCAGGGAAAAGCAGCACAGGAAAACAATATTGGTTCTATTCCATGGCGTGATTTCTTTAAGGATCGCGTCTTACAAACCTTGATCGACAGCGCAATCCAGCATAACCTGGACATGCAATTGGCGCTGAAAAATATAGAGTCATCTCAACTGAGCTTGAAACAGGCAAAAGCGGGCTATCTTCCCACAGCACAGTTGCAGGTCAGAGGAAATAGTACCAACCCATCCAATAATAGCATGAACGGATTGAGCTTGAATCAATTTTTAAAACAGCATCACGTTGAAGACTATACAGCATCTATTGGTTTATCCTGGGAGGCTGATTTATGGGGAAAAATCAAGAATCAAAATGTGGCAGCCTTGGCTTCTTACCTGCAAACTGAAGAAGCAAAAAAAGTGATACAAACCCAATTGATTGCCCAAGTGGCGCAAGGTTATTATCAACTTTTGATGCTCTATCAATTACGGGATATCGCACAACAAAATTTACAGCTGAGCGATACCACGCTCCGTATTGTCAAACAACAATATGAAGTTGGTGATATTACCTTGCTTGCTTTGGAGCAAGTGGATGCGCAACGTTTATCCGCTGCTGCGCTTATCCCTGATTTTGAACAACAGATTCATCTTCAAGAAAATGCGATCCAAATTCTCAGTGGTAAACTCCCAGCAGAAATCAAAACACAGGAACAATTGGTCAACGTTCGTTTTCCTGAAGATCTTGCAACTGGGATACCAGCAGATTTATTAAGCCATCGCCCTGATGTTAAACAGGCAGAGCTTGCTGTTACTGCTTCTCAGGCCTATCAAAAATCTGCTAAAGCAAGAATGTATCCTTCGCTGGTCATTAGTGCTGAGGCAGGTGTCAACGCATTTAAAGCAAGTAATTGGTTTAATCTGCCTGCATCTTTATTTGGTGCAATCACAGGGAGTATTACACAGCCTATTTTTCAGCGTAGAGAGCTGAAAACGCAATATGAGCTCGCCCGCATAGAACAAGAGAAGAATGTTATGATTTTCAAACAAAAAGTCATTTCAGCTGCCGGAGAAGTTTCCGATGCCCTGATTTCAATCCAAAAATTGAAGGAAAAACAACAGATTACGTTGGATAGAACTACTCGTTTAAAAGAGGCTACAAAACATGCCAACCTTCTCTTTGAAACTGGTATGGCAACTTATCTGGAAGTAATCACCGCTCAAAGCAATATATTACAGAGCGAACTTGAGCTGGCTCAAGTGAAGAAAGCGGAACTTTCGGCTGTAGTAGATCTGTATCGCTCCTTGGGTGGTGGATGGAGCAATAACTAATTTTAAAGATTTGCAATTTTTCTAATTTTATATCACATATCTGGGAGACAGGGGACCGCGAGGGTCTCCTGTCTTATTTTATAGCAACAACCTTCAACAATGCCCCCCCCCCGCTCATTGGATTATTCCTACTCCTACTCCTACTCTTAGCCAGCCCTCTTTAAGCATCAAAACAATAAAATAGGCGCCCTTTTTAAAAAATCATGTCTGTCACTATAGTCATTGTTATAAATCCTTCAAACCTTGGAATAAAAGGAACAAATACAGCAGCCATAATGCGATTACTTTTGTGAAACAATAAATTTAATAGACTATGAGAGATTTAAAAAAGGTTGCATTGGTATGTTGTATTGCCATTTGTACTTTACTGGTTATGAGCTGCAGTAAGGATGATGAAGTTACACCAGAGCCTCAGCTCACCCCGAGCGAAGTATTGGCTAGTACCGCTTGGGAAACAACAAGCGCCAAAAATAACAAAGGTGAAAATGTGGTATTGACAGATGCCAATGTCTCAAATTTTGTAGGTTTTGCCTACTTCAAATCCGATGGTACCTTTACCATGTTCAATCTTGACGACTCTCCCAAAATGCGTGGAGACTGGTCTGTTTCAGCAGATGGTAAAACACGGACTATCGTTGCCAAAAATGCAGCAGGAGAAACACTTTTCACACGTGTAGTTGATATAACGGTATTAACAAAAAACGAATTTACATACCGGATCTATCCAAACAACGACAATAAAACCGTTTATTTCGATATTATCCATACACCTACAACACACAAAGAGCCGAAATAACTAACTGGCACTATTGAATTATATAGAAGCATAATCTCCTCTTAAACCTTAAGGATTGACAAAATGAAACGTTGTCAATCCTTATCTTTTTTAGTGAAACGCTCAACACTTTTTTTAGATTATTTCAATATCAATTGAGAAAATCATTAAATTCTTAGATAACGTAATAACCGAAAACTCTAATATTGAGATTATAGACAATGTCCACATACATTTTCATTTACAGGCGAAATAATCTTGACACAATTTAAATGAAATAGCATTGCCCTAAAATATATTAATTTTGATAGCAGTCAGTTTAAGAAAAATAATGGATTAAATACCTTTATTTTGATTGCAAAACAGAAGAGAATTCCTTA
>NZ_JBWKUH010000031.1:0-62109 GCF_059420745.1 Sphingobacterium sp. GW821-FHT03E03 | reverse complement strand
TATTTTTTTTAGCAATTGATAAATTCGCTGAAATAGTGATCATAAAGGATAAAATTCTACCTGATAATGCAAACAAATTGAAAATATTATTGTTACTAATAGTAACAGTAAATCTTGGCCATTATGATTTTCAAGCGTTTAAATTATCAGACATTACAGAGTTTGCGCCTACAGGGGTATAATATCTTATTGACCATCGGGCGTTCAGAAGATGAGAACCCAATTTATTTCCCCATGAAATTGGAATCATTCAATTCGACACAGACAAATGCAAGTAGCGCACAAGAACGTACACTCCAGGGGCAGAAGATATTGATTCTTGACGAAGCGATCCAACGTTCGTTAAATAATGACCTCAATGGTGTCATTCAACTTGACAACTAGCTGACTGCTTTTCTAGATTTTTTATAAGTACTTGGGGTTATATTTCTCTTTTTCTTATAAAAGTTGGTCAGGTGACTTTCATCGTTAAAACCTAGTTCATC
Source organism: Sphingobacterium sp. GW821-FHT03E03 (assembly GCF_059420745.1). NCBI lineage: Bacteria > Pseudomonadati > Bacteroidota > Sphingobacteriia > Sphingobacteriales > Sphingobacteriaceae > Sphingobacterium > Sphingobacterium sp. GW821-FHT03E03. The sequence goes on along the minus strand of NZ_JBWKUH010000031.1, from coordinate 61,624 downwards.
CACAATCTGTTTCATGGTGTATTGGCTCGATGCCAACCTTTCTTCGATAAGCTGGGTACGAATATCGTCTATATACAGTTTATAACTTTTCTGGTATTTTTTCTTAAAAAAGGCGCCAAAGTAATTGGCCGAAATCTGAAAATGATCAGCTATACTTTTTATTTGTAGCTTGTCAGGGAAATAAATGTTTTGTTGGATATAAACTTCTATTTCTTGGGACATGTCACGGGACTCATTGATTGGAAGATCCAGATCTTTTAATATATTTTCGATTAATGCGAAGAGTGACATCACTTGATGAAAGACAAAGGTAGAGGTCGCTGCATTTTCAGATTCTCCCTGTTGATAAATTAAGGAGATTACTTTTTCTATTAATTTTCTATTCTCCTTTTTAAGAGACAGGCTTTTATTGCGTAGTGTTTCCGAATTGAAAATATCCTGAGGATTGTAAGATAAGCAAAAATTTTGTTGTATATGATGCAGATCTTTAAAGTAATGGCTTGAAAAATATAAAATAAATACACTCGAATCTTTCTTACTTTCAAGTATTTCTGAAGTGGCATTCAGGAAGAGCAGATTTTCTTTGAGAAATTTTGCACCATTGCTTTTTGATACCAACGTGCCTTCCGAAATATAAGCCAATGCAAAATCAAAACCTAGTTCGCCTAGATCAATCTTTTGTTTGTGTTTGATTTTTTCGGGGAGAAAGGATAAATTCATTGTGTAGTTGTAAATTTTGTTTTATCGAATGATAATCAATATGACAACCAAATATCGTTATTTTGATTATATCTTTTGACTTTTTAAAGAAAACAGTGTACTGTTGCAGGTCCCAGAAATAGGGCTAAGTACTTTTTGCGCTTCGCGTCATTTTTTCGATATTATCCCATTGTTCTTCGGGAATAATATCCAGACCGTTAAATTCTCCTGCGCCTTTTAACCACTCTCCACCGTCTATTGTTATGACATCGCCATTAATGTAGCTGGAAAAATCCGATACAAGATATGCTGCAAGATCAGCCAGCTCGTCTAATTGTCCTAAGCGTCCTAGTGGGATCCGTTTTGTAGGAGATAGGAGCTCGCCCAATTCACCTGGTATTAGACGTTCCATTGCACCTGAAGTCTGAAAGGGACCAGGGGCAATTGCATTTAGACGTATACCTTTTTTTCCCCATTCGACAGCAAGGGATCTTGTCATTGCTAATACACCAGCCTTGGCTGTCGCGGAAGGGACCACATAACCTGAACCTGTCCAGGCATAAGTCGTTACAATGCTAAGCACCGTTTTATTTTGGTCCTTATTTTCAATCCAACGTTTGCCCAATGCTAAGGTATAATTTATGCTACCCTGAAGTACTATTCCGATGACAGACTCAAAAGCACGATGACTCAGCCGTTCGGTAGGAGATATAAAATTTCCTGCGGCATTGTTGATTAAGATGTCGATCCCGCCCAATTGTTCGTAGCCATAAGCTACTACACGCTCTACATCTTCATAATTACGTACATCACCAGCTATCGCCAGGCATGTGCCTTGGTGTTTTTCGGATAGTTCTTTTGCTGTATGTTGAATCACATCATCCTTTCGGCTGCTGATCAGGCAAGAGGCACCTAGCTCCAGGAAATAATCAGTCATCGCTTTTCCTAGCCCAGTACCGCCACCTGTAATTAAAATGCGTTTGCCTTTTAGTGCACCTTCTTTTAACATGCCCATATCTTGTTTCGTTTTTATGTATGATTAAGTTACATAAATTTGAATGAAAATAAAAGTGGTGAATGAAAGACAGGGGAGGTGAGGGGATTGTAGCAAATGATAGGGGTAGGCTAACAAATGATAGGCGAACATAGGGAAGATGAAGACAAATTATAGGGAAAGCGGGAATGATGGGGAAGGTAAGGATGTAACTAACAAATGATAGGAAAATAGAACTGTAAGGTCGACTGCCTATAAATAAAAAACAAGGACTATTTTGTCAATAGTCCCTGTTTTTATTTTTTCCGATCTATTACTAGAAAGGAAATATGCTTATGCGCCTAATTGTACGCGTTTGAAAGCAGTTACAGTTAATCCTTTAGAAACTGAGTCTAAGAATTGAGCGATATTTTTAGAAGAATCTTTTACAAATTCCTGGTTCAACAACGTAGTGTCTTTGAAGAATTTGTTCAATTTACCTTGAGCGATTTTCTCAGCCATCTCTGCTGGTTTACCTTCTGCAATGATTTGCTCTTTCGCAATAGCGATTTCACGCTCGATTGTGTTTTGATCAACACCATCTTTATCAATTGCGATAGGGTTCATAGCAGCGATTTGCATAGCAACATCCTTACCAGCTTCTTCAGCACCAGCTGCATCAGCAGAAAGACCTACCAATACACCTAAGCGGTAGTTACCGTGGATGTAAGCGATTACTTTCTCTGCAGTGATAGTTTCGTATTTAGAAACGTCAATTTTCTCACCGATTACACCAGTTTGCTCGATCAAAGCATCAGCGATTTTCTTGCCATCAATTTCCAAACCTTTCAATTCTTCCAAAGAAGCAGGTTTGTTGTTCAACGCTAGGTCTGCGATTTTTTCTGCGAAAGCTACGAAATCTGAGTTTTTAGCTACGAAGTCAGTTTCACAGTTTACTTCAACTACGATACCTGATTTACCATCAGCAGTTGCTTTAGCGATGATAACACCTTCGTTAGAGTCGCGATCTTGACGGCTAGCAGCTACTTTAGCGCCTTTTTTGCGCAAGTAATCTACAGCAGCTTCAAAGTCACCATTAGACTCAACCAAAGCTTTTTTACAATCCATCATACCAGCGCCAGTTTGTTGACGCAATTTGTTTACATCTGATGCAGAAATTTGTACTGACATGTTTATTTCTTTTTATTATTGTTTACTACTGAAAATTTTGTACAATATTAACTTAAAACATGTTAAGCTAATATGAAGTTTAACATTCCTTGATAATCAAGAGTTGTTAAACCAAAAAACCGGAGAGATAGGCTAGTTCAAGAAAAGTAATCTTTTCCAGAAACTAACGCTACGCTATCCGGTTTGGAATAAAAATATTATTCTCCGTCTTTCGCTTTGCGAGGACGTTTAGCTTCTGAAGCTTCACTATTGTCAACTTTTGCTTTTGCAGCAGCAGCATCTTTTTCAGCTTCTTCTTCTTTGTCGCGTTTGCGCTCGTCCAAACCTTCTTGGATTGCTTGGCCAATGATGCTAGCGATTAAGCTAATAGATTTACTAGCGTCATCATTTGCAGGGATTGGGAAATCAATGTTTGAAGGGTCAGAGTTTGTATCTACCATCGCGAAAGTAGGGATGTTCAATTTCATTGCTTCAGAAACAGCGATGTGTTCTTTTTTCACATCGATGATGAATAAAGCAGCTGGCAAACGGTTCAAATCAGCGATACCTCCTAAAAGGTTTTCTAATTTGATACGCTCACGTTGAATCATCAACTTTTCTTTCTTAGACAATACATCATAAGTACCGTCTTTTTGCATTTTGTCGATGTTAGACATTTTTTTGATAGACTTACGAACTGTAGCGAAGTTTGTAAGCATACCACCTAACCAACGCTCAGTCACGAAAGGCATGTTAACCTCTTTAGCTTGTTGTGCGATGATTTCTTTTGCTTGTTTTTTCGTTGCTACGAATAAAACTTTGCGACCTGATTTTACGATTTGTTTGATAGCTGAAGCAGCTTCTTCTAATTTCGTAAGAGTTTTGTTCAAGTCAATGATGTGGATACCGTTGCGCTCCATGAAAATGTACTTAGCCATTTTCGGATCCCATTTACGTGTAAGGTGACCAAAGTGCACACCTGCATCCAATAAATCTTGATAAGTAGTTCTTGCCATTTTTTGATCCTCCTTTGATTAACGTTTACTGAATTGGAATCTTCTACGAGCTTTACGACGTCCTGGTTTCTTACGCTCAACCATACGGTCATCACGTGTTACTAAACCTTTAGCGCGTAATGCAGGTTTAACTTCTGGGTTAAGCTCAACCAAAGCTTTTGCGATCGCTAGGCGAACAGCTTCTGCTTGACCTTTAACACCACCTCCGTTAACGTTTACTTTTACATCAAAGTTTGCTAATTCACCAGCTACGCTCAATGATTGTGTAGCGATATATTGCAAAGGTAATGTTGGGAAATACTCTTTGTAGTCTTTACCGTTTATGATAATGTTTCCGCTACCAGCAGTTAAGTAAATGCGGGCAACAGCAGTTTTTCTTCTTCCTGAAGTGTTAGTTGTTGACATGTCGATGCTCCTTAAAATTTAACTGGTTTTGGACTTTGTGCTTCATGTTTGTGCTCAGTACCAGCATAAACGTAAAGGTTCTTAAACAATTGACGACCTAAACGGTTTTTAGGAAGCATACCACGAACAGCTTTCTCAATGATGCGCTCAGGGAATTTAGCCATTAACTCTTTAGGAGAAACGAAACGTTGACCACCTGGGTATCCAGTGTAGCGTACGTAAACTTTGTCGCCTAATTTGTTTCCTGTCAATCTAATTTTGTCTGCATTGATAACAATAACGTTATCTCCACAGTCTACGTGTGGGGTGAATGTAGGCTTGTGCTTACCACGAATTACTTTCGCGATGTTGCTCGCCAAACGCCCCAAAATCTCTCCTTCAGCGTCAACAACGATCCACTCTTTGTTAACGGTGTTCTTGTTGGCAGAGACAGTTTTGTAACTTAACGTATTCACTTGCTTTTGTTTAAATAATTTGTAAATTTTTATTTATCTTCCCTTTATCACAAGGGTCTGCAAAGGTACATCTATTATTCTATATTTTAAAATCTATTTCACTTATTTTATTGAAAACGAGCTAAGTTTCTAACTGGATGGGCCAATCTCAATATTTTTACAACTTCCTCGAATGAATATTGTTACATTAGTTAGTATATTGCAGGAAGAATTTTTAATTATTTAGTGGAAGTAGATGAGATTGGATTTTTTAGATAAACGAGTTGTTCTAAGTTTTGTTGGATTTCTTTTTGGTACAGTCAGCCTAGTGCAGGCTCAGTCAGTGGAGAAGAAGAGCAAGCCCTATGACGCGCGGCTCAAAAATGTACAAGAAATATTAAAGCAAGGGAAAATCGGTCCTGGTGTAGATTCTTTAGATGCCATATTAGCGGATTACCCAAAAGCAGATGAGATCTATTTCACGAAGGCTATCCTTTTCGCTCAAATGCGAAATCAAGATGCCGCAATAGATGCCATAAAGGCAGCCCTAGAAATCCAACAGAAGCCTGAGTATCTAAGTTTCGCAGTCGATGCTTTTAAAAGTAAAAATGATGCGGATAGTGCACTGATCTATCTGGATAAATTGATCAACATAGATGAAAATAACACAGCTTCATTGAAACGTGAACGTATCATGTTGCTTTTTAATGGGGGATATAAAGACATAGCGCTCGAATATTTTCTTAAAACAAAAGAAATCGAAACTCCTTCCGATACGCTTGATATGGTGGGTAGTGTGCTGTTGAATGACGCTGGCGACTATAATGCTGTAATCGGTCTCCTGAAACCTTGGGCTGATAAAGGTACTAAATTGGCTCAGGTATACGGACAATTGGCACAGGCTTATAATCTTTCTAAAAACTCAAAACTTGCATTGGAATATATAAATAAGGGTATTCAAACTTCGCAGGAGGACTTCCTTTATTTTGATTTAGCCGACCTGTACCGGATAGATAAGAAAAGCAAATTATCATTTGATGCATTAAAAAAAGGATTTCAATCTAAAAAAATTGATTTCGGAGACAAAAATAGAATTATCATGACCTTGTTGGGACCTAAGAGTCCCTATTCCAATGCGCAGCTTTTGGAATTAGCCAATATTTTAGTTGAGGTGCACCCGCGCATTGCAGAAAGCCATATGGCCAAAGGGCAGGTATTGTGGCTGAACGAAGATAAAACAGCAGCACAAAGCTCGCTGGCAGTAGCAGTAAGTATGAATCCTTATCAGATCGATGCGTGGCGGATGTTGATGAGCCTGGATATGGATAAAGGAGAATTTGATCAAGCTATAGCCCATGGGGGAGAAGCCCTACATTATGTGGCCAATAATTCTACCATACTCTATTTCACAAGTATGGCCTACCTGATGAAAAAAGATACAGTGAATAGCCGTAAGTTTATGGAGGCAGCCTTGAATAATGCGCAGGACGAAACTCCTTTTTTACAAGCGAATATCTATGGAGGACTGGGTGATATCTACAATACATTAAAGATGTATAAAGAATCGGATGCTGCCTATATGGAGGCGATTAGATTGGACAGCACAAATGTGACCGCCATGAACAATTTAGCGTACTATTTATCGTTAAGAAAAGAGCGGCTGGATGAAGCGACGAAATATGCAGCAATGGCTACTAAATTGCAGCCCAACAACGGAACATTTGAAGATACCTATGCTTGGGTTTTATTTGCCGACGGTAAATATGAAGATGCGCTGGTTTGGATTCAAAAAGCGATGAAAAATACAAATCCACCGACAGCAGTCTTACTTGAGCATTATGGTGATATTTTGGTCAAATTGGGTAAGACCGGTGAAGCGCTCAAACAATGGAATCTAGCACTGGAAAAAGGTCTGGATTCTGATGAAAGTAAACAGAAAATAAAAAAGAAGATTGAGACAAAAAGCTATGTGGAATAAAATTCTTTGGGTAGGTATTCTGGTGATTCTGCTTTCTTCTTGTAGCTCCAAAAAGAAACTATTGAAAGGAGCAGATCTCAAATCAGAAAATGAACTGGTCATCAAAGATAATACACGTGAAGCAAAGAAAACCTCGCTGCGTAATCTTTTTTTGACCAATTTAAGCTATTCGACGTTTTCGGGAAAGGCGAAAATGCGTCTCGATCTGGGTAAGGATAAGTTTGACGTTACTTCTAATATCCGGATCGAAAAAGATAAAAGGATCTGGATTTCGATTTCGGCGACCCTTGGGATCGAAGTTGCTCGCGTTTTAATTACGCCGGATAGCGTACAGATTCTGAATAAGTTTCAGAATGAGTATATGGTCAAACCATTTGACTATCTCTATCGTTTCGCAAGCCCTGATCTTACTTTTTCTAACCTGCAGGATTTACTTTTGGCGAATATATCCGTTAATCTTCTGTCAGATATCGATGCGGTGAATTTGAAACAGGATCCAAATTCTGTGCAGTTGGATGGAAAACTGAATGAACTTGATTTCTTATATAAATTGAACAACAATAATCGCCCCTACCAGTTCAGGCTGTCACAGTTGTCAAAAAAACAACTATTGGAAGCGAATTATGGGGAATATGCAATGGCTTCTGGTCAGGAATTTCCGATGCTGCTAAAAATGATTATTTCAGATGGACGTCAGGAGATAAAAACAGAGATTAATTTTAACAAAGTGACATTTAATGAACCTGTTGAAATGCCTTTTTCAGTGTCATCGCGATATAAAGTAATCCGATAAGAAGTTATCTATTTCCATTAGATTTATTACTTTCGCATTTAGTTTGCTATTGTAAATGAAAAAAATGGGGTTAGGAAAGTAGCAAACACTAAATAAATAGTACTGTAAATGAACTTTAAAAAGACGATATTTGGTATAGTAGCATTCATTTTGATGATTGGTATTTCTGCTGCTCAGACGAGAGCCGAGCTGGAAAAACAGCGGGAGAAACTTACTCGTGAAATTGCTGAATTGCAGAATACTGTGAAAGAAATAGCCAAGGAAAAATCGTTGACACAGCAACAGGTAACAGCCTTAAGTAAGCAGATCAACTTACGTGAACAAAAAATAAATACAATCACTTCTGAGGTAGCAGTCATCAATAAACATATTAATGCGAATACGACGGCAGTAAATAAATTGAAGGCTGAACTGGAAAAAATGAAACGTGATTATGAAAAGATGGTCATGTTTGCTTTTCGTAATCGCAATGCCTACAATAAATTGATGTTTATTTTTGCTTCGAAGGATTTTAATCAAGGATTTAGACGCGTAAAATATTTACAGCAATTTAATGATTCAAGGAAATTAAAGGCTGCGGATATCGAGAATACGAAGAAACAGATCGAGCAAAAAATTGCGCAATTGCAAGCCGATCGAAATAAGCAGGTGGCACTGATGAAAGAGCAAGAAACGGAGAAGAGAACGATCTCTCAACAACGCTCTGTTTACTCTGGGCAATTGAGTGACCTCATTGTTACAGAACGTGGTGTGAAGAAAGATATCACGCAAAAACAAAAAGAAGAGCGTCGCATCAATGCTGCCATCAAAGAAATCATTAGAAGAGAGATTGAAGCTGAGAGAAGACGTGCAGAAGCTGCTCGTCGTGCTGCCGAAGCAGCCGCAGAACGTAATCGGAAAGCAAATGAGTCTGCAAATGCTTCGAAAGGTAAAAGCAATACGACTACAAAAAGTAGTAATACCGCACGGAAATCAGATTCTGAGGTTTTACGTAGCACACCAGAAGCGATCAAACTTTCAAATGATTTTAGGTCTAATCGTGGTAGTTTGCCTTGGCCAGTTTCGAATGCGAAAGTTATGCAAGGTTTTGGTGGTGAAAGCGTCGGTAGAAATGTGAACTGGGATCATGAGTCTGTGAAAATACAAACGTCTAGTGGTGCCGCAGTTAAAGCTGTTTTTGCAGGCGAGGTAAGTAGCGTGTTGACGATGTATGGGCAACGTATTGTGATGATTAAACACGGGGAGTACTTTACAGTATATAATAACTTAGGTAGTGTAAGTGTTTCTAAGGGACAGAAGGTAAGTACAGGTCAAACAATCGGTACGGCAGATGTGGATTCAGATACAGGTGTACCAATGGTCGACTTCTCTGTTTATCAGGGATCAACACCATTGAATCCGATGTCATGGTTGGCTAGATAAGAAATAATTACTATATTTAATAATTATCACTACATTTGTAAAGAGGGAGAATAGATTTAGTTTAAAAGAATTGAAAAACAAGAAATTATAGATATGTCAACATCATTTTTAATCATGGGTTTGGGAGCGAATGAGATTATCCTCATTGTAATAGCATTGTTACTATTATTCGGAGGTAAGAAGATTCCTGAGTTGATGCGCGGATTGGGTAAGGGGGTGAAAGAATTCAAAGAAGGTCAAAAAGAAGATTCTTCGGCTGAAAAGAAATCTGAAGTAGAAGATAACAAATAAGGATAATTTTATCCCATATAGCATAAATACGATTTTGTGAGGAACAAAATCGTATTTTGTTTTATCCTGGACCTATAGCTGAATAGGCCAAACCATTTTTATACTAAAATCCATTTCTAAGCGTTTAGATTATTGTTGATTTTTTAAGAAGGAAAATCAGACCTGGATTTAACAGTAAATTTATGATCAGAAAACAGACGTTAATTTCAATACTAGGAGGGCTATGCTACGTGCTGCCTATCATGGCTCATGAAAGCGCTGTAGAAGGCATGAGAGAGGCCACACATCGGGTTATTCAAGGAAGGATTGACAGAGAAAAGCAGGAGATTTATCAATATCTGGACAGTGTCAAATCTTCGGGAAATAATCGACAAGATGATTCCACCATTACCGAAGAAGAAATACAGCTCGTTCGCAAACTCAAAGCAATCGAACGAGAAGTGCCCTTAAATTACTCTCCACAGGTGAAAAACCTGATCTCCAAATACACCTCCAACAATTACAATCCTTATATGTGTAGAATGATGGGACTTGGACAGTATTACTTTCCAATGTTTGATCGCATCATGGATGAGGTGGGGGTGCCTAGAGAACTGAAATATCTGAGTGTGGTCGAATCGTCTTTGAATCCGCGTGATATTTCAAGTGCTGGTGCTACCGGATTATGGCAGCTTATGTATTATGAGGCAAAGACTTACAACCTGACCGTAGATAGTTATACCGATCAGCGTATGGATCCCATCGCTTCCAGCTACGCGATCGCGAAAATCTTGAAAGAAGCTTATGACGAATATGGTGACTGGCTTTTGGCAATCGCATCATATAATGGCGGAAAAGGTGCTGTTGGACGGGCGATTCAACGTTCGGGTAAAGATAAACCTACTTTTTGGGATATCGCTCCCTATCTGACACAACAAACACAAAACTATATTCCCAAATTCATTGCTATGACTTATGCGATGAAGTATGCCGAGGAAAACGATATAAATGCAGCTGATACAGAGCTCTCTCTGAGAACCCAAGCATTAGACATCAATAAACGGATCTCGTTAAATCAGATAGCAGCAGCTTTAGATGTATCTAAAGAAACCCTCCGCGCACTAAATCCTAGCTTTAAGAAGAATATTTTAAATGGTACAGAGGAAGCTCCACTAAGATTAGTTTTGCCTGTATTGGATAAGAGAATAGCTACCGAGGAGCTATATGCTGCCCTTAATACACCTATACCCACTTCAGTGATGGCTAGTTCGGGTACTAACGAACCTACCGAACTTTTAAAAGATGGAAAATATAAGGTGAAAGTCGGAGAAACATTTGCTTCAGTAGCTGAGAAATTTGAGGTTACTGTTCAGGATATAAAGTCTTGGAATAACCTACGCGGAAATAAAATCGTACCGGGGCAAAATCTATTGATCAAGAAGGAAGATAATTTTGTCAATGCGAAATTAGCGCATAATGCTGAAAAATCGGTTAAGAAGAGTCAACAACGAGCTGCTAGCCGTACAGCGTATTATGTGGTTAAAAGGGGTGATACCTTATCCCAAATTGCTGATAAAAATGGTGTATCTGTTAGCCGGTTAAAAAGTGATAATGATCTGAATGGAAGCCGGATCAAACCGGGAATGAAATTGAAAGTATCAAAGAAATAGCAACATGGTTATACTAACCATGCTGCATCTTCTTCGTTATCAAATTCCTCTAGGGTAACAGTAACATGCTCTTTTAGGATAGTAGACAATTTGGTGCCATAGTAGTCACTAAAGATTGGGAACTTGTGATGGCTCCGATCAATCAATACTGCTGTTCTCATCTTCCTTAATGGAACATTGAGAAACACACCCAAACCATAGGCCAGTGCTCGACCACTATTTAATACATCATCAACTAGGATGATTGTTTTGTCTTTTGCAATATCAACAGGTAAATCTGTACCAGCACTCAAAGACCGGCTTGTTTTCTTCATGGTAACTTTAATCAAAAGAATTTCCTTGTCTGAGATATCCTTTAATATCGCCTGCAGGCGTTGCGCAAATACATAACCCCGATCTGCAATCCCCACTAAAACAAGTGTTTCGTCTTCAAAATTGTCTTCTAGAATCTGATAGGCAATACGGATAGACTTCTGTTTTATTTGTTCTTTATTTAAGATGAGCGTTTTCTTTGAAGACATAATAGTATTTCAATGATTATAGGGTAAAAATAGGATATTAAATTGTATAAAAAAAGTCCAAAGCCGTTTAAAGCTTTGGACTTTTTTATGTCGATAACTGAACCCCTAGTTCAGTTTATTATCTTTTTCTGCTTTCAATATTTCGGCAGTAAGCGATTTATTGTCTTCTGGTAAACGTCCACCATTATAATAATAGCGTCTCCAGTAAGGTTCGTCTAAATTACTGATCATAACACCCTTGCTGGAAGAAGCATGAGCAAATTTATTATCACCAATATAAACACCCACATGCGTAATGCTTCTACTTCTGATTTTGAAGAATACCAAATCCCCCGCTTTCAACTCATTCTTCTCTACAGTCTTTACTTGCGAATACTGGTTACGACTATTGTAACCCAATGACGTGTTAAATACTTTGTCATATAATTCGTAAGAAAATTTAGAACAATCAATGCCTCGTTTTGAATCCCCACCCAAACGGTATGGAGTACCTAGCCATTCGTAAACAAATTGATAAAGTTTTGTGTTTGTTGTTGCTGAGACTGCAACACCCATAATTTGTGAGAAGTATTCTTTGGCAAGGTTATCAGGATCTGATTCAGGTTTGGAGTTTCTGTTGGTTTGTGCCTGCGACACTAGACATAAGCCGATAAATAGCATTGACGCTATAAATTTCTTTGTTTTCATTAAATCGCTTTTTTGTACAACATTTAACTTTTAAAATTCAATACTGTCATCTATTTTGGACAGCACTGTTGCGAATATAATACAATATCAGTTTAAGGTCAAATTTTTTTAAAGCTATTTAACGAAATTTTAACAATTTTAACATCTTCCTTAACGCTTTTTGGAGATATCGAAATTTAATCGGCCTGTCGAACTTTACTACAAGCAGGTGGTGGTTTCAGGCTCTCAAAAATAGCGGTGTTATGCTAGAATACTATTCTTTAAGGCTCGTTTTTGTGAAACTGAAAAAAAATATTAATTTTCTTTAGGAATGTGATAATATTTGTTCTATATTTACAATACATAAGCAAAAACAATGAACACAAACACAATTATTACAACAATTATTATTACCACCGGGATAAAACTCAGGAGGAAGTAGTTTCATTGTATATAATTGTAGACACAATATTTCGAAGCGCTTTCCTCAAAAGGGAAAGCGCTTTTTTTTGTCACATAAATCAAACTAAACAAACAGTATAGATCAGTATGAAAGTTTTAAAATTTGGAGGAACTTCAGTCGGAACAGTAGAAAGTCTCAAAGCAGTCTTAAGTATTGTTAAGAAATCCTACGACGCTAAGGAAAAGCCCCTTGTGGTATTATCCGCGATGTCGGGTGTAACAAATTTACTAACCCAATTGGCAGAAGACGCAGCTGAAGGGAAGTCCTTTTCGGATGGACTTAAATCTTTGGAAGATAAACATTTTGCAGTCGTGAAAGAACTTCTCGCAGTGAAGTTTCAAAATCCTGTTTTCACGAAACTTAAGTTATTTTTCAATGAGATCGAGGATCTTCTCCAGGGGATTTTTGCACTGAGAGAATTGAGCAATCAAAGCAAAGACTTAATTCTCAGCTATGGTGAGCGTTGCTCCAATTATATGGTTTCTAAAGTCATGGAACAGTACATACCGGAAGCTTTATTTATAGATGCCTCACACTATGTAAAGACTGATTCTAATTTCGGTAATGCCCATTTAAATGAGGCATTGACCGAGCAGCTTGTGAAATCGATGTATATCACCCATGGTGACAAACTGCTGTTTGTGACCGGCTTTATCGGTAGCAACGAGAATGGCCGCATTACCACCTTAGGACGAGGCGGATCGGACTATACAGCCGCTATCTTTGGGTCGATATTGGATGCTACGGCGATCGAAATATGGACTGATGTTAACGGAATGCTGACCGCTGATCCGAGGATCGTGAAAAAAGCATTCTCACTCCCCGTGCTTTCCTATACTGAAGCAATGGAGCTATCTTATTTTGGTGCTAAAGTCATCTACCCGCCCACCATGATCCCTGCATTTTTGAAAAAAATCCCAATTGTCATTCGTAATACTTTTGAACCTGATTTCTCAGGTACGGTGATCCAATTTGATAGTGGAAAGACCGCGCTACCAATCAAAGGAATTTCTTCTATTTCGGATATCTCTGTGATCAATCTAAGTGGATCAGGAATGATCGGCAAGTCAGGGTTTAGCGGACGTCTTTTTACACTGCTGGCTAGGGAGCAAATCAATGTTGTATTGATTACACAATCTTCTTCCGAACACAGTATCACCTTTGCAGTCAACCCATCGGATGCGAAACGCGCGATCCAGCTGATCGAAATGGAATTTGAATTAGAAATTCAGGCGAATAAATTAGTCATCCCCGCTATCGAGGAAAATCTATCTGTATTGGCCATTGTCGGTGAAAATATGAAACGTACTCCGGGAATGTCCGGTAGGTTATTTTCTGCACTTGGAAGGAATGGTATCAATGTCCGAGCAATAGCACAAGGCTCATCCGAATACAATATTTCGGTCATCATCGGCAAAGAAGATTTAGCTAAAGCACTTAATGCTGTTCATGATGCTTTTTTTGCGGAGTTGAAAAAGACTTTGCATGTGTTTAATATCGGTACAGGTAACATCGGTGCGACGCTATTTAAACAATTAGAGGATCAGCATGATTTTCTGCTCGATAAAAATGATATTGAGATCAAAGTTGTTGGAATTTCCAATAGCCGTAAAATGTTGTTCAATACCGAAGGTGTGGAACTAGATAATTGGTCAGCTGAACTCGAGAAAAATGGTTCCGAGGCAGATCTGGCTTTATTTATCGAAAAAATGAAAGCCCTGAACTTGCCAAACTGTGTTTTCATTGATAATACGGCTAGTAAATTGCCCGCAACATATTATGAAGATATCTTTAAATCCAATATCTCCATCGTAACCTGTAACAAAATCGCAAATTCTGGAAAATATGCGCAATATAAGACGCTTCGCGATACTGCACATAAACATGGAGTGGATTTCTTCTATGAAACAAATGTTGGGGCCGGATTGCCTATCGTAAGGGTTCTTAAAGACTTGATGCTCAGTGGTGACCGTATCTTAAAGATCGAGGCTATTCTTTCAGGTACTATATCTTACATCTTCAATAATTTCAAAGACGATGCTACTTTTTTCAATGTTGTAAAGCAAGCACAAGAATTGGGCTATACCGAACCGGATCCAAGGGACGATCTGGGGGGAATAGACTTTATGCGTAAAATGTTGATTTTAGCCAGAGACGCTGGTTATCCTGTTGAAGCGGAAGATGTAGATCTCGGGCCAATTCTTCCGGAAGCCTGCCTGAAAGCCGAGACTGTAGATTCCTTCTACACTGAACTACAAAAGGAGAATACCTATTTTGAAGAGATGAAAGCGCGCGCTGCCCGCGAGAACAAAGTAATCCGATATATCGGAAAACTGGAGAATGGAAAGGTTTCCATTGCGATCCAATTTGTGGATGAAAATCATCCTTTTTATGCGCTGTCTGGTAGCGATAATATTATTTCATTTACGACAGAACGGTATAAAGAGCGTCCTTTGGTTGTAAAAGGCCCAGGTGCTGGAGCGGAAGTGACTGCTGCAGGTGTTTTTGCAGATTTAGTTAACGTAGGTGCATAAAACTATTTTAGAGGAAATAACGACTGAAGTAATGGCCAATAATTTAAATGTAGAATATCTAAAAGGTAAAGTAATCGATTTAGAAAAGATGTTACCCGAAGTTCGGGTATTTGCTCCCGCAACTGTAGCGAATATGATCTGTGGTTTTGATATACTGGGCTTTGCTGTGGAGCAGCCAGGAGATGAGGTGATCATGCGACGCAAGCAGCAACCCGGCGTGACTATAAAGCAAATTACAGGAGATGACGGTAGACTCCCGCTCGATCCGAGCAAAAATACCGTTTCGGCTTGTGTTCAGTACCTGTTGCAGGCGCTAAATATTGCTTCGAAAGTAGGTGTTGAAATTGAATTGCACAAGCACATGCCAATCGGATCTGGCTTGGGATCCAGTGCCGCGAGTACGGTGGCTGGGCTCTTTGCGATTAATGTTATGCTTGGTAATCCATTGACAAAAGAAGAACTTTTACCATTTTGTGTCGAGGGGGAACGGTTGGCCTGTGGCACCGGACATGCTGATAACGTTGCACCAGCGCTTTATGGTGGTATTACGTTGATCAGAGGAAACGAACCTTTAGATGTTATTTCAATTCCTTCACCGAAGGAGTTAGTGGCAGCCGTCGTATTTCCACAAGTAGATGTCCCTACACGTGATGCCCGACAATTAATTAAAGATAAAGTGCTATTAAAAGATGCTGTAACACAATGGGGCAATATTGCTGGGTTGGTCGCAGCATTATTTATGGAAGATTATGATTTGATTGCCCGAAGTATGAAAGATATCCTAATTGAGCCTACGCGCGCGATCCTGATTCCACAGTTTTATGAAATGAAGGAAATCGCTCTACAACATGGTGCCTTGAGTTTCGGGATATCCGGTTCAGGTCCCTCGGTAGTCGCGATCACACGGGATGAGCAGATCGCAAAAAGTATTGCAGACAGAATTCAGGCTCATCTCAAAGAAAATGAAATCGACAGCTTCGGTTATGTGTCAAAGGTAAATATCGAAGGACCAAGGGTGTTAAATTAGAGATTTTACTGTACCATGCGTGTAAAAACTAAGCAAGGTGCAAAGTATCTTACTGATTGCATAAAAATCGTATAATGTGCTCTTTTTGATTAATCAGAATAAATGTACATCAAATAAGTATTAAAAGATGAAATTTTACAGTACAAATAATAAGACATTAGCTGTTTCTTTTAAAGATGCAGTGTTTAATTCGCTGCCAGCGGATAAAGGGTTGTATATGCCCGAGCAAATTCCGCAATTGGATCCATTGTTTATCAAAAATATACAACAATATTCCCTACAGGAAATTGCTTTGGAGGTTGCTTCAACTCTTTTGGGCAATGATATTCCTAAACCAGATCTAAAGAAGATTGTTGATGAAGCGATTAATTTTGAGGCACCCGTAAAATTCCTGAACAACAGTACAGCTGTTTTGGAGCTATTTCACGGGCCTTCTTATGCCTTTAAGGATTTTGGAGCCCGGTTTATGAGCCGTATCATGGGGTATTTTTCTAAAGCCGACGATAAGTTGCTGGACGTACTTGTCGCAACTTCTGGTGATACAGGAGGGGCTGTAGCCTTAGGTTTCTTAGGGGTAGAGGGAACTCGCGTTACAATATTATACCCCAAAGGCAAAGTCTCCGAGGTGCAGGAGCTTCAGTTGACTACAAATGGGCAAAATATACGCGCATTAGAGGTAGATGGTACATTTGACGACTGTCAGGCACTTGTGAAGCAGGCTTTTAATGATGGGGAACTCAATCAGACTTTGCGGTTAACATCGGCCAATTCAATTAATATTGCCCGATTGATCCCACAGACCTTTTATTACTTTTATGCTTACGCGCAACTAAGATCCCAAGGGATCAATGAAGTCGTATTTACTGTGCCAAGTGGTAATTTTGGGAATATTGGGGCAGGTTTATTGGCTTACAAAATGGGGCTTCCTGTCAAACATTTTGTGGCAGCGACAAATGTCAACGATACAGTACCACGATTCCTTTCTTCGGGACAATATGAGCCTAAACCTTCTGTTCAGACATTGAGTAATGCTATGGATGTTGGAGACCCAAGCAACTGGGTACGGATTCAGGATCTTTTTGCAGCTAATCCAGCGGAGTTAAAAGCTATGCTCTCTTCTTATACCTTTACTGACGAGGAAACAAAAGTTGGGATGGATAAGCTTGTTAAAGATGCAAATTATATCGCCTGTCCTCATACTGCCATTGCTTGGTTGGGAGCACAAGCCTATGCGAAGGAATATCCAGGTACTTACGCTTCGGTATTCTTATCGACGGCACATCCTTGTAAATTTCCGGATGCAATAGATGCTGATGTATTTGCAAAAATTGTATTGCCGGACGGTGCAGAAGCGTTGCAGGGAAAAGAAAAATTAGCGGAACCTTTGGCGGTAAACTTCGAAGCGTTCAAAAGATATCTAATCAACCATAACTAAACCCGAAGGGGGCGATCTTTTTGAACGTCCCCCTTTTTCTCTATTCGTAACTTCTCCCATAATCTCTTTTCAAATCTTTAATTCTTTGAGGGGCTTTCACTTTTTGGATAGTGTTTTTATAAACTAGCTTTTATCGATGATGGCTTAGGTATTAGCTGTTTTTGTTGCTTATGCTATTTATATCGTATGTTTCATTTGGATGTCGAAATAATAAGTTAATTTTGCAGTAATGAAATCAGTTTATTTGAATAAGGGTAAGGATAAAGCTGCCTGGCAATTGCATCCTTGGGTATTTTCTGGAGCAATTAAATCATTGTCCGATAAGATTGAAGATGGCGAAATTGTAGGGGTTTACAATGCCGAGCGTGAGTTTATTGCGTATGGATTGTTTCACAATAGTTCGCGGGTGGCCATCCGTTTACTGGAATGGAATCCACAAGCTCAGATTGATGCGGATTGGTGGCGCACCCGTATTCAAAAGGCGGTGGCAGCTAGACAACATTTGCTGCAGGAAGGCATTACCAATACCGTTCGTTTGATTTTTGCCGAGGCAGACTTTCTTCCTGGATTAATTGCGGATAAGTATGCTGATTTTATTTCTATTCAGGTCCATTCTGTAGGAGTAGAAAAAGTTAAAGATATCATTATTGCGGAGCTAAATACGCTGCTAAATCCTACTGGAATTTATGAGCGGAGTGATCTGAAATCTCGTGAGCATGAGGGCCTACCAGATACAAATGGTCTTTTGTCGGGAGAGGTACCACCTGAATTTGTGGACGTCATCGAAAATGGCCTTCATTATAAGGTAAATATCATTGATGGGCAAAAATCAGGTTTCTATTGCGACCAACGTGAGAATAGGTTATTGACAGCGCAGTATGTTATCAATAAAAAGGTATTGGATTGTTTCTGTTATTCTGGTGGATTTACACTGAACAGCTTAAAAGCTGGTGCAAGTGAAGTTGTGTCCGTAGATAGCTCTGCGTTGGCGATTGAAACTCTTGAAAAAAATGTAGCCGAAAACGGATTTGAGCCAAGTCGGCATAAAGCGATATTGTCTGACGTCAATAAGCAATTGCGTAAGTTTGTAGATGAGGGTGAAAAATTCGATTTGATCGTCTTGGATCCTCCAAAGTATGCACCTTCCCGTTCAGCTTTGGAAAGAGCGTCACGGGCTTATAAAGATTTAAATCGTCGGGGTTTAATGCTGTTGAATAGCGGTGGGTTATTGGCGACATTCTCATGTTCTGGAGCGATGGATATGGACACCTTTAAACAGGTGCTTGCCTGGGCCGCATTGGACGCAGGTAAAGAGATACAGTTTATTCGACAATTCCATCAACCCGAAGATCATCCTGTTAGGGCCTCCTTTCCAGAGGGAGAATACCTCAAAGGACTGTTGGTACGCGTATTATAAATAAATGCAGATATATAGGTTGATTTGAATAAATCGACCTTTTTAATTTAA
Source organism: Sphingobacterium sp. GW821-FHT03E03 (assembly GCF_059420745.1). Lineage (NCBI taxonomy): Bacteria > Pseudomonadati > Bacteroidota > Sphingobacteriia > Sphingobacteriales > Sphingobacteriaceae > Sphingobacterium > Sphingobacterium sp. GW821-FHT03E03. The sequence goes on along the minus strand of NZ_JBWKUH010000031.1, from coordinate 42,680 downwards.
AGCGAAATCATGATCAAAGAAAAAGAAACTAGACCTATTTTTTCTATTTTGTTTGCCGTGAGTATGGTGCACCTGCTGAATGATCTTATTCAGGCTGTAATTCCTGCTACATACCCTTTATTAAAAGAAGAGCATCACTTGAGTTTTTCTCAGGTGGGGATGATTACATTAGTATATCAGATTGCCGCTTCAATTTTTCAGCCTGTTGTCGGCTCATTTACAGACAAACATCCTGTTCCATATTCACAGATTATCGGTATGTCCTTTTCGCTTGTGGGCATGTTGTTGTTTTCCCAGGCACATAGCTATGCATGGATATTGTTCTCCGTTTTTCTCGTTGGGATCGGATCCTCAATTTTCCATCCGGAGTCCTCACGTGTGGCTTACATGGCCTCCGGTGGCAGAAGGAGTATGGCACAGTCCATTTTTCAGATCGGTGGGAATGCAGGGACAGCTCTAGCACCTATTATAGTTGCTTTTCTGGTCTTACCTCGAGGGCAGCAGGCTATTGCTTGGATGTGCTTATTTACAATTGTTGGCCAGTTTATTTCCTATTATATCGGCACTTGGTATAAGCGTCGTCTTGCAAATGTTTCGAGATCAACAAAAAGGAATATTCGTGTTCCAGATCTTCCCAATTCACGTATTGTCGCAACTGTCATTATCCTATTGTTGTTAATCGTTTCTAAATATTTCTATATCGCAAGTATTACTAATTATTTTCAGTTTTACACGATGAAAAAATTTGGCATCAATGAGGTGGAGGCACAGGTTTACTTGTTTTATTTTCTGATCGCCGTTGCGGTTGGCACCTTATTAGGGGGAGCATTTGGGGATCGTTTTGGAAGGAAATATGTGATTTGGTTCTCCGTTTTAGGCGTAGCTCCCTTCGCTTTGGCCTTACCCTATGTTGGTCTTACAATGACCGGGATACTGATTGTGATCATCGGATTAATATTGTCATCCGCTTTTCCTGCAATTATTGTATATGCACAGGAGTTATTGCCTAAGAAGTTGGGTATGGTCTCTGGTTTGTTTTATGGATTTGCATTTGGCATGGGAGGGATCGGGTCTGCCGTACTCGGATGGCAGGCAGATCATACATCCATCGAATTTATTTACCATCTGTGTTCGTATTTACCCTTAATCGGTGTCGTCGCCTATTTTCTTCCTAATCTACAGAAAACGCCCTATAAAGAGATTTAGAATATGATATATTAAAAAGCGGGAGTGTCCAAAAAGGTTGGATACTCCCGCTTTTCTTTAGTATTATTCGTATCCCCTTAAAACCTCTTTTGAAGTAATCAATTCTCAGGGGGCTTTTACTTTTTGGGCAATTTTCTCTTTTATACTATTTGATACAGTCCATCCAGGCTGCTGCCATTAATTGTGCTCCAGCTAGAGTAGGGTGCACACCATCCGCTGCCCAATAGGCTCCTGGGGCAGTCTTTTGGGCATTATCAAAGATTTTTTGATAGGGAAGGAGTATCGCGTTGAATTCTTTCGCAACATTACGTGCAGTCTCTTGATAGGCTAAAAATTTGGGGTACCAAGCATCCGTGATATGGCCTACACCTTTTATAGCAAAAGGTTCTCCAATAATCAGTTTAACATTCGGAAGTTTTTGTAGTGTCTCATGCAACAATTGCTGGTACTGCGATTTATATTCTTCAACGGTCGTTTTGGCGCCGCGGTCTATCGTTCGCCAAAAATCATTTACGCCGATCAAGATACTTAATACTGTTGGTTTGAATGCCAATGTATCCTCCGCCCAACGTTTTTGAAGGTCGGGAACACGATTGCCACTAATCCCAGTATTATAGACCTTCAGTTTCTTTGCGGCATATTTATTCAATAATTCGCTTGTGGCCAACAAGGCATAACCCTGACCTAGGGCTTTGGTGTCATTGGGATTTCTGTTATTCCTATCGCGGCCTACATCCGTAATGGAATCCCCCTGAAATAGGATGACATCTCCGTCATTCAAACTTATTTTTGAAGATTTGAAACTATCTTCATGGGCATAAGCTTCGTTGCCCAATAAATTGGCTCCAGTCAAAAGACCGGCGCCAATGATACTTTTTTTGATAAATGATCTGCGGTTTGTGCTCATTATTAGGTTTTTGTTATGCTTAAAGTTACATACTTTAAGCATACTTTTCCAAACCTTTTATAATGATGTTACAGGCTTTTTCAATTTCAGCTTCCGTAATGGTCAATGGTGGAGCCACGCGAAGTGCTGTTTCACAGTGAAGATACCAGTCAATCATAACACCATGCTCTGCACAGTATTTACTGACGTTATAAACCTGCTCAAAGTTGTCCAATTGTAAGCACATCATAAGGCCTTGGCCCCGGATTTCTTTAATTGCTGGATGACTGAGCTTTTCCCTAAATAAGTTGGCCTTATGGGCTACCTGTTCAACCAGTTTTTCGGATTTGATCACTGCGAGCGATGCACGTGCGGCAGCACAGCTCACAGGATGTCCTCCGAATGTGGTGATATGACCCAACATTGGATTGTCTTTAATGACATCCATTACTTCTTTAGCGGCAACAAAGGCGCCCAATGGCATACCGCCACCAATGCCTTTGGCCAACATCAGTATATCAGGTACAATACCGAAATGTTCGAAGGCAAACAGTTTTCCTGTACGACCAAAACCAGTCTGGATTTCATCGAAAATTAAAAGAGTGCCAGTTTCGTCACAACGTTTTCTTACCGCTTGCATATAGGCTATATCTGGGACCCTGACACCAGCCTCTCCTTGAATAGCCTCTAGGATCACAGCGGCTGTTTCAGTTGTAATTTTCGTTAAGTCTTGCGGGTCATTAAACGTAATAAAGTCTATTTCTGGAAGGAGTGGGGCATAAGCCTGACGATAATCATCGTTTCCAATAAGGCTAAGTGCACCCTGTGTACTTCCATGGTAGGCCTTTTTTGCAGCGATAATCTGTCTCCGTCCAGTATATTTCTTGGCTATTTTCATAGACCCTTCGACAGCTTCCGCACCACTGTTGGTCAGGTATACTGATTGAAAATTTGTAGGTAATTCCGCAAGTAATTCTGTTGCAAACTGGACTTGAGGGGCTTGTACAAATTCACCATAAACAGTGACATGCAAATACTGATCGAGCTGAGCCTTTATTGCTTCGAGTACCTTGGGATGACGATGTCCGATATTACTCACATTAAAACCGGAGACAAGATCCATATATTCTTCCCCATTTGGCCCATAAAGATAGACCCCCTCGGCCTTAACCACTTCAACCAACCTAGGTGAGCTAGAGGTTTGAGCAGTGTTCATCAAAAATAATTCTCTATTGCTTAGCATGATTTTACAAATGTCCGAAAATAAAAAAGAAGTCTTCAAGACTTCTTTTTTATTTTTGAGATTATTTCCGCCTATTTTGTAAAGATTTGTAGAGATGCTCCCTGAACTCCTGTTCTACTTCAAAAAACTGTGAAGCTCGGGCGTTGCCTATCACCTTGGCAAATTTTGCGCGGTACTCCTTTTTTATCTGTACTTCTTTGGCATCATATTGCAATACATCCCTCGATCCACCTCTAAAACTGTTTTTAGGGGCTCCATTCAGTTTCTCTTTCCGGATATCCCATAATGTTTGGCTATATTCATTATAGAGTGGAAAGAATTGCTGTGCTTCTTTGGGTGTTAAATCTAGTTCCTTAGTAATATAAGCTATCTTTTCATTTTCAATAGCTTGAAATCGATTTTTGTCTTGCGCAAAGCCCAAGGCAATAGAAAATATACTAAAGAACAATGTTATCCATATGTTTTTTTTGTTGAACATCATTATAAGGTATAGTTTAGATAATCTTCTATCTCTTGTTTAGATATGTTAGTACCAAATCCTTTCGTTGGAAGATTTGTTTCATCCGTATATTGGGACATATATATTATGTCATCACCTGAAGCCGATGCCGAAAGGTAATTAATAATTTCCTGCTTGGGTATTTCAGATAAATGTTGACTGAGCTGTTCTTCGGCTACATTATCTTGTACAATCGTATTTTGCTGCTGGAATTGATAGCCCCAATATCCACCTAGACCTAACATGGCTGTGAACGAAGCTGCTACTGCATATCGGGTATACCATTTTTTTGGTTTTCCTAAGCGACGGATCGGAGTTGAATCTCTTTCTTCTTTTATGTCCTGAATAGCCCCTATAATTTTGTCCGAAAGCGTATCAAAATAATGTGGTGGCAGGCCAAAACCTGTGACAGGAACCGTATCTTTTAATTTTTCTTCTGCAACACGAGCGAAAATAGCATCTTCAAGATCTGCATGATAATTTACAGGAAGAGCGAAACCATCCGTTGAGATAGCTTCCTTCAATTCTGCTTCTGCAATACGAGAAAAAATAGCATCTTCAAGATCTGCATGATAATTTACAGGAAGAGCGAAACCATCCGTTGAGATAACTTCCTTCAATTCTGCTTCTGCAATACGAGAGAAAATAGCATCTTCAAGATCCGCATGATAATCTACAGGAACAGCAAAGCCATCCGATTTGATTTTTTCTTTTAAGTTTTCTTCCGAAATTCGATGAAAAATGTCTCCTGTCAATTTATCCGAATACTGTTCAGGAATAGCGAAGCCATCTACAGTGACTTGAGCTTTGAGAGAGTCTGCTGCTATTTTGCTCAACACAACATCAGGGAGCGAATCAAAGTATCCTTCAGGAACCTCAAATACAGATTCATCTTTGCATTCTATCCATTTGACTTGCGCTATTATTTTAGATTCTAAATCACTGAAATAATTTTCAGGCACGCCAAAAGGATTTCCACGCAATGATTCTGGAAGATGATTAGATTCCAGCCCATCATGATATGTGCTATTTTCCTTCATAGTATTTGTTAGAACCGAATTTCGCTAAAAGGTTTAATCGTGGTTGTTAAAAAAAGCCTCTATTTTTTTTACTGCCAAATGATAAGATGCTTTTAATGCACCAACACTTGTGCCTAATACATTAGAAATCTCTTCATACTTCATATCTTCAAAATATTTCATATTGAAAACTAATTTCTGTTTCTCTGGCAATGTTAATAAAGCCTGTTGCAATTTCATTTGAGCTTTGTCGCCATTAAAGTAATTGCCATCCGCAAGTGTTTCTGCTAAGTAAGCAGTCGTGTCGTCATCCAACGACACGTTCTGCTTTTGCTTTTTTTTATTTAAGAATGTAATACATTCGTTTGTTGCAATTCGATATAGCCAAGTATACAATTGTGAGTCTTCACGGAAGTTCCCGAGATTCTTCCATACTTTGACGAAAATATCCTGAACGACATCATCTGCATCATCATGATCGATTACCATTCTTCGCACATGCCAATAAATCTTTTGTTGATACTTTTTCAACAATAAACGGAAAGCTTCTTCTCGCGTACCTTCTTCGGCGAATTTTGCTATAATTAAAGCGTCATCCATATATTGACCTGTGTAGTTTTGTTATTTTCTTTTGATTACTTTTTGAGCCGCAGCAACGATAGCGTCAGCGTTCAAACCGTATTTTTCCATGAGTTGTGCTGGAGTACCTGATTCGCCAAAACTATCGTTTACCGCTACATATTCTTGCGGACTAGGCAATTCTTTGGCTAATACCTGTGCAACGCTGTCGCCCAATCCTCCAAGACGGTTGTGCTCCTCAGCAGTCACGACACATTTCGTTTTAGCAACTGATTTCAAGATCGCTTCTTCGTCCAACGGTTTGATCGTATGGATATTGATGATTTCGGCGTTGATACCCAATTCTGCTAATTTTTCACCCGCTTGGATGGCTTCCCATACCAAGTGGCCCGTAGCGATGATGGTTACATCTGTACCTTCATTCAATAAGATTGCCTTTCCGATGACAAATTCTTGATCAGCTGGAGTAAAGTTAGGAACTACCGGACGACCAAAACGTAAATAAACCGGACCTTCAAATTTCGCTGCCGCAATAGTTGCGGCTTTTGTTTGGTTGAAGTCACAAGGGTTAATTACAGTCATTCCAGGTAACATTTTCATCAATCCGATATCTTCCAAAATTTGGTGTGTAGCACCATCTTCACCCAAGGTTAATCCTGCATGAGAAGCAGCAATTTTTACATTTTTACCCGAGTACGCGACAGATTGACGGATTTGGTCATAAACACGACCTGTAGAGAAGTTGGCAAATGTACCTGTGAAAGGAACTTTACCACCAATAGTAAGTCCTGCCGCGATGCCCATCATGTTTGCTTCAGCAATACCGATTTGGAAAAAGCGTTCTGGGAATTCTTTGATAAAATCGTTCATTTTCAATGAACCGATTAAATCAGCACATAATGCTACTACATTTTCATTTTGTTTTCCAGCTTCCAATAAGCCAGCTCCGAAACCTGAACGTGTATCTTTTGACTCTGTGTAAGTATATTTTTTCATTTCTAGTAATCTCCTAAAGTTTCAGTAAGTTGATTCAATGCCGACGCCAATTGTTCGTCATTTGGAGCAACACCGTGCCATTTATGAGAACCCATCATGAAATCAACACCTTTTCCCATCTCTGTGTGCAATAAGATAACCACTGGTTTACCTTTTCCGGTACGTGATTTTGCTTCTTCTAAGCCCGCAACTACTGAAGCCATATCATTTCCTTTAGTCACTTCCATCACATCCCAGCCAAAAGCTTCCCATTTTGCACGAAGATCGCCTAATGACAGCACCTGATCTGTCGATCCGTCTATCTGTGCATTATTATAATCAACAGTCGCAATCAAGTTGTCAATCTTGTTGTGTGGCGCATACATTGCAGCTTCCCAAACCTGGCCTTCCTGCAATTCACCATCACCCATTAATACATAAACTAGATTATTGTCTTTATTCAATCTTTTTGCCTGTGCGGCACCGATAGCAACGGATAATCCCTGACCCAAAGATCCTGACGCAATACGGATGCCTGGAAGACCTTCGTGTGTCGTTGGGTGACCCTGTAGTCTGGAATTGATTTTTCTGAATGTCGCCAATTCGCTTACTTCAAAATAACCCGCATGTGCCAATGTACTGTAAAATACAGGTGAAATGTGTCCGTTTGACAAGAAGAATAAATCCTCTCCTTTTCCATCCATATCAAAGGAAGGATTACGTTTCATTGCATTGAAATAAAGCGCCACAAAGTAATCTGTACAACCTAAAGAACCACCTGGGTGTCCTGATTGACAAGCGTGTACCATACGTACGATATCACGTCTTACTTGTGATGCAATTTGTTCTAGTTTGTTAATATCTGCACTCATTTTTTTTGTTGGTTTCACAATTGGTCGTAAAGTTAACTATTTTTAAGCTAGATGCTTGTTAAAAAGTGAATTTCTTTATTTAGTATGGCGTATGTGACGATTTCAGCGCTATTTTTTCGAATAAGTCCCTGGTTTGTGAATGGACGCCATTGCAATTTTAGACCTTTTAATGTTGACTTTTTTTGTACCTTGCTTTTAATTATAAAACCCACAATTTTCAAGACGATGCCTAATCAATCTAAACGTTTTCTGTTTGTTGCGACATTTTCCGTAATACACTTCTATTCTTTTGCTCAGGATAAATCCGTTTACCATAAAGATTGGATTGACTTCAACAAAAATGGTAAAAAGGATATTTATGAAGATCCCAAACAATCCATAGTAAGTCGGGTGGAAGATCTGTTGAGTCAGATGACAACGCAGGAAAAGGCCAATCAGACCGTTACACTCTATGGTTATGGGAGAGTATTGAAAGATGAACAGCCTACCGCAGCTTGGGACAACGACATTTGGAAACATGGATTGGCTAATATAGACGAAATGTTAAATAGTCTTGCCTATAATAAGTCCGCAAAAAGTTCTTTTTCTTATCCATTCAGCCGCCATGCTGTTGCATTGAATAATGTACAAAAGTGGTTTATCGAACATACCCGGTTGGGCATTCCAGTTGATTTTACCAATGAGGGAATACACGGTCTCAACCATGATCGGGCGACGCCATTACCGGCTCCGATTAATATTGGAAGCACCTGGAATACTAGATTGGTGAGAGATGCCGGTGAAATAGTGGGGAGAGAAGCGAAATATTTAGGATATACCAATGTCTATGCCCCGATTCTGGATGTCTCCCGAGATCCAAGATGGGGACGTGTTGTGGAAACTTATGGTGAAAATCCCTTTCATATCGCAGAAATGGGTAAACAGGCTGTATTGGGTATTCAGCAAAATGGTGTTGCGTCAACGTTGAAACATTATGCCGTCTATTCTGTACCTAAAGGAGGGCGAGATGGAAATGCGCGGACAGATCCGCATGTTGGTTTTCGTGAAATGCATGAACTTCATTTATACCCATTTAAACGGGTTGTCAAAGAGGCCAAACCAATGGGTATCATGAGTAGCTACAATGACTATGATGGTGTACCAGTCTCGTCAAGTAAATATTTTCTGCAAGATTTGCTACGGAAGGATTACGGGTTTGAAGGATATATCGTTTCGGATAGTGAGGCGTTGGAGTTTATCAGCAGTAAACATCATGTTGCTGCAGACTATAAAGATGCAATACGGCAAGCTTTAGAGGGTGGACTCAATGTCCGGACGAATTTCGATCCACCGAGTACGTACCTGACACCATTGATGGAACTTATCAACCAAGGCGGGCTTGATATGAACGTATTGGATCAATGTGTTCGAGAGGTATTGACTGTTAAGTTTAAATTAGGATTATTTGATCATCCGCTTGTCGATAACACAACATTGGCTGACAAGAAAATCCATACACAGGCAGATGAAGATATTTCCCTACAAGTGAATAGAGAATCCATTGTTTTGCTTAAGAATGAGCAGCAGTTATTACCTATAGATGTCAGTAAGTATAAGCGGATTTTGGTGACAGGCCCTATGGCCGAAGCAACGAATTATACAACAAGTCGCTATGGTCCATCCAATAACCCAATTACAACCATTAAGGATGGTATTATCGAATATGCTAAAGGGAAAGCAGTTCAAGTAAACTACACAAAAGGGGTGGATGTTGTCGATAAGAACTGGCCCGAAAGTGAGATTATTCCAACAGACCTTTCTAAAGAGGAAATCGAAAACATGACTGCAGGTGTACGCCTAGGGAACGAGTCTGATTTGATTATTGCTGTCATGGGAGAGTCGGAACGTGAAGTTGGAGAAAGCCGGTCTCGCTCAGATCTCAATCTACCGGGTAAACAACGTGATTACCTAATGAAGTTAAAAGAAACAGGAAAGCCTATCGTTCTGGTACTCGTTAATGGACGTCCATTGTCTGTCAATTGGGAAAATAAACACTTGCCTGCCATTGTAGAAACTTGGTTTCTAAGTGGTCAATCTGGACATGTTGTAGCAGATATGTTATTTGGTGAGTATAATCCGAGCGGAAAGCTTTCGATTTCATTTCCTAAATCTGTTGGACAGATCGAAATGAATTTCCCGACCAAGCCTGCGGCACAAGCGGGGCAACCCGGTGTTGGTCCCAATGGCTGGGGAAATAGTCGGGTTGTTGGATTTCTTTACCCTTTTGGTTATGGCTTAAGTTATACCGATTTTCAATTTTCAAATTTGCGTCTGAATAAAAAGCAGATTCGACCAACAGACTCGCTGACAGTTACCGTGGATGTACAGAATATCGGAAAAAGAAAAGGAGCAGAGGTCGTTCAACTTTATGTCAAGGATGTTGTTTCATCTGTAACAACTTACGAGATGGATCTGCGCGGTTTCGAAAAAATCGAATTAAATCCCGGTGAGAAAAAGTCTGTCCAGTTTTCAATTTTACCGGCTCACCTTGAGTTGTTGGATCAATACAATAGATGGACTGTAGAGCCTGGGGAATTTGAAATCTTTATTGGAAATTCATCCGCTAACCTACCATTGAAAGATTCATTTGATGTGACTAAAGAGTAATGCTCATAGCGTCTGTTTGTGCAAAAGATATATCCCTTATGGGGCATACTAAATACAAATAGCTATAAAAAGAAAAAGGATTCAGCAAAATTTCATATTGCTGAATCCTTTTAAAAATTCTTATCGTATCTCTATGATTACATTGCTTCGGCAACAACTTCTGTCACACCTGGAACCATGCGTTTCAATAAACCTTCGATACCAGCTTTTAATGTGATCGTTGATGAAGGGCAGCCACTACAAGAGCCTTTTAGCTCAACAGTTACAATACCTTCGTTGAAAGATTTGTAATGAATAGCACCACCATCTTGTTCAACAGCAGGTCTTACATAATCATGTAATACTTGTTGTATTTTCACTTCTGTTTCTGTTCCCTCGAAGTTTACTTCCGTATCATGATGTACAGCTTTCACCGCAAGCTCAGATTCTACAGCACCTTTTACGAAGTCTTTCAATAAAGCTTCGATATCTTCCCATTCCGCATCTTCTGTTTTGGTAATGGTAACAAAATTGCTTGCAAAAAATACACCGTTTACGAAATTGAATTTGAACAATTCCAGCGCGAAAGGTGAATCTTGTGCAGCTTCTTTATTTGGGAAATCCACACTACCATTGATCAATAACTTATTGACCAAAAACTTCATAGTTGAAGGATTGGGAGTAGATTCTGTATATACGTTGATAGTAGCCATTTAAATTTTATTTTTATTCCAAACAAAGATAGATCAAAACAAGCGTTGTTAAGGTCATCTATAAGTCAAAGCTTATAAAGTGACACCTGTGTAATTAGAAGGGCTGATTGCCTTCAATTCCGCTTTTACCTCTTCAGATATGTTGAGATTATCTACAAACGTTGCAATGGTCTCTTTGGTCACATGCGTATTGGTACGTGTTAGATCTTTTAATGCTTCGTAAGGTTTTGGATAGCCTTCTCTGCGTAAGATCGTTTGTAACGCTTCGGCAACAACCGCCCAATTATTTTCAAGATCATTTGCAAGCGCCTGTTCATTTAAGATCAACTTACGTAAACCTCGCAATGTCGATTTGAAAGCAATTAGGGTATGTGCAAATGGAACCCCAATATTACGTAATACGGTCGAATCTGTAAGATCCCTCTGAAGACGTGAAATAGGTAATTTAGCTGCTAAATGTTCGAATATCGCATTGGCAATACCTAAATTTCCTTCTGCATTTTCAAAATCAATAGGATTGACTTTGTGTGGCATTGCAGAAGATCCGATCTGACCAGCAGTGATTTTCTGCTTAAAGTATTCCATGGAGATATAAGTCCATACATCACGGCATAGGTCAATGATAATGTTATTGATTCGTTTTAATGCATCACAGCTTGCAGCAAAGTTGTCATAATGTTCAATTTGGGTCGTAGTTTGGGAACGATCCAATCCTAGAATATTATTAACGAAGTTATTACCGAAGGCAACCCAGTTGGTCTCTGGATAGGCCACGTGATGGGCATTGAAATTACCTGTTGCCCCACCAAACTTAGCTGAATAAGGTACGGTATGTAAAAGTTGTAACTGACGTTCAATACGCTCGATAAAGACATAGAGTTCTTTACCTAGACGAGTCGGAGATGCTGGTTGTCCGTGTGTACGGGCAAGCATTGGAATGTCCGACCAAGAGGTTGCCAAAGACTTAAGCTCATGCAGCAATTCTTCAATGATCGGTGTATAGCTTTCTTTGATTGCCTCTTTCCATGAAAGAGGAATAGCGGTGTTGTTGATGTCCTGAGAAGTCAGACCAAAGTGAATAAATTCAAGATGATCTTGTAGTCCTAGTTTTTCAAATTGATCTTTTAAAAAATATTCAACGGCTTTAACATCATGATTGGTAACTTTTTCGGTGTTTTTGATCCAGATTGCATCTTCTTCGGAAAAGTTACGGTAGATATCTCGCAATTTTTCGTTCAATGTATTGTCAAAATGCTGCAATTGAGCTATACCCGATTCACTTAATGCAATAAAATATTCAACTTCAACACGAACTCGATATTTTATTAAAGCAAATTCGGAGAAAAAAGCCGAAAGTTCATTGGTGTTATTGTAATAGCGTCCGTCAATAGGCGTGACTGCTGTTAAGGATGATAAAGCCATAGATTGAATGATTTTTGGCAAAGGTAAAAAAATGCTTGGAGCTTAGCAATTTAATTGGGTGAGATATAAAAAAATGCCTCCCTATTGAGGAGGCATTTCTATACTGGTTGAAATTCTGTTTCGAAGAATTATTTTTGAGCAGCTGAATCAACTTTTTGAGCAGCTGAATCAATTTTGTTAGCAGCTGAATCCAAAGTGTTAGCAGCTGAATCAACTAAAGCAGATGCAGAATCAACTGCATCAGTTGATTTTTTACCAGTTTCACCACATGAAGCGAAGGCTACAGTTAAAGCCAATCCTAAGAAACCTAATTTGAATGCGTTTTTCATTTTATTAAAATTAAAAGTAATTTCTAAATCTTGTTATTTAAGACTTAATACGGGGAAATTGAAAAGGTAACCCTGCTGCCCAATTTTTTTTAAAAAAAGAGAGGCTTCTCTTACGAAAAGCCTCTCCAAATACGTTATTCAGTTTCTAAAATTATTTTTTAGTAGCAGCTGAATCAACTTTAGTAGCAGCAGAATCAACTTTTTGAGCAGCAGAATCAACTTTATTAGCAGCTGAATCCAAAGTGTTAGCAGCAGAATCAACTAAAGCAGATGCTGAATCAGTAGCACCTTCAGCTTTTTTCTCTGTGTTGTTACAAGATGCGAAAGCTACAGTTAAAGCTAAACCTAAGAAACCGAATTTTAATGCGTTTTTCATTTTCTAATTTTCTAATTTAAATTGAAATATTTTCTTTTTCATCTCTTAATACACGGAACCCCAAAAGGTAACCCAAAAAAAATATATTTTTTTTAATTATGTATAATATGTTTTAAATCAGCTGTTTATTTTGTTTGCTTGCTGCCATTGTATTGAGCGAGATAGTTCATTTAATAGAAGAAATTAAAAAATAGGTGCAAACGATTTGATAGATAAAACTGTTTAGATAGCTATAGTATGGGGGAAACAGGCTTGAATAAATTGGCGTATCGGGGGTACACAAACAATTTTCAAATATTTTTATTATTTTAAGAGGAAACCCTGTAAAAAAGAAATTGCGATTATGTTTGATAAAGTTAAGAATATAATGGATTTGGCAAAATCAATTGACTTTGGCAAATTGGAGGAAATCTCCAAAAAAGTGGACCTAGGTGCTGTCATGGACGCGGTCTCAAAAATGGATGATAAACAGCTTCATGGTTTAATGAAAATGCTAAACCCAGGGAAAGAAAAAAAGGAATTACCGCCTATCAATGGGGATTTCTATGATATGGATAGCAAATTGAATGGATCAGATCGCGAACTCCAGTTGAAGGTGCGTGAGTTTATGGAGGTCGAAGTGAAGCCTATCGTCAATAAATATTGGTTAAGAGATGAATTCCCTTTTGAAATAGTACCCAAGCTAGCTGCTTTGAATATATGCGGATATACCTATGAGGGCTACGGATGTATGGGAGGAAGTTCGCTGATGGAAGGTATCATTGCTGCAGAGATTGCTCGGGTAGATGCATCCGTTGCTACTTTTTTTGGTGTACAGAGTGGTTTGGCCATGGGGTCGATTTATATCTGTGGATCGGAGGAACAAAAACAAGAATGGTTGCCAAGGATGCAGCAGATGGAGGTGATCGGTGCTTTTGGTCTAACCGAACCGGAAGTTGGTTCCGGAGCAGCAGGCGGATTGACAACCACCTGTAAGAAGGCTGATGAAGGCTGGATTTTAAATGGTCAGAAGAAATGGATCGGAAACTCCACCTTTTCTGATATTACAATTGTCTGGGCCAGGGATCTTGATGATGGAGAAGTAAAAGGTTTTATTGTGCGTAAAGATAATCCTGGATTTTCGGTCGAAAAGATCAAAGATAAAATGGCTTTACGGATTGTGCAAAATGGATTGATTACATTAGACAACTGTATCATTCCCGAAACAGATCGTTTGCAAAACGCGAATTCTTTCAAAGATACAGGTAAAGTCCTTCAAATGACACGCGCAGGTGTTGCATGGATGGCTGTGGGCTGCGCACGAGGAGCCTATGAAAATGCCTTGGATTATACACGCAAAAGAAAACAGTTCGGCAAGCCTATTGCATCTTTTCAGTTGATTCAAAACCATTTGGTTGAAATGCTTTCGAATCTAACAGCAATGCAAACGCTAGTTTTTCGATTATCTGAACTGCAAGATGCTGGACAACTACGGGATGAACATGCTTCACTGGCAAAAGTGTTTTGTTCTTTACGGACAAGAGATATTGTGTCCAAGGCGAGGGAAGTCATGGGGGGAAATGGTATCTTGCTGGAGTATAATGTCGCCAGATTCCTTGCAGATGCTGAGGCGATTTATTCTTATGAAGGCACCAAGGAAATCAATTCGTTGATCGTTGGAAGAAGTATTACAGGATTTAGTGCCTTTGTCTAAAGCTTTTTTCCGAAATTCATTTAGTACGGACTATTGATAAAAAAGGATAGGATTTTGGTATCACTAAAATCCTATCCTTTTTTGTTTTACTTGCGCTGAAATCTCATCATGGCAATATCGCCCATGATAAAAGTGAGTGTATTCCCATTGACATCATAGCTGTTCACTTTTTCTAATGTGGAAAAGAACGTTGCTTCACCATTGCCTTCACAAGCCATTTTCGTAGACATGATAGGGCCGAAGCTAATTTGTTGATCGTTTGTCTTAAATGTAGCATTGTAATTGTTGCAACTGCTATTACCATTCACTTTTCCATCCTGTATGTTGAATGTTATCGTTGGTTTGCGGTTGGGATACAGACCATCAAAAGCAATACGTGGTCCAGAGATGTAATCGAGTTCCCAAGTTCCGCTTAAATTTTGCTTTTCCTCCATTAACTTAAATTTTGCCAAAGGAGCCATCTTTGCTTTATTTAAACTTAGAATACCATTATTTAGGCTGTAGTTGTCTGCTGTGATTAATGCCTTAGATAATGCTTGCTCAATCGACATGTCAGGGCAAGCCATCATCGTTGACATCCCTTGTGCAAACTTAATTTTTCCATTGGTTGAAAAAATAAGTTCGCCACCTATTCCGTTGCAACCCCCATTGGCGCTATAACTTTTTTCTTCCAGTTTGAGAAAAGGAACCCGACCGTTGACCTGTCCGGAGACAGCCTTTCCACCGATTTCAATTAATTGCCATTTTTTTCCAACAATGGTAGCGGATGCATTATCCGAATCCCGTTTGCCTGAATTATTTTTTAGTGCTGAACAGCTCGCCAAAGCAAGGGCGGCCATCATCAATACCACAATGTTTCTAAATCTCATCTTTTAAATTTTTATATAAAACATCATTTCTAACGTTTGGTTTTACAAAGTGCTACAAAAGGCTATTAACAAAAGAAGGCTTCCCATTGGGAAGCCTTCTTTATCAGTTATATAAATAATACTATTTATTTTTGTTTTGTTGAGCTTGTTGTTGAGCACGCATCATTTCTTCCATTTTAGACTGGAAGCTTGATTTTTTCTCAACTTTTGGATTCTTTTTATTTTCTTCCAGTTTAGCTAAGATTTTATCATCATTTACCATCGTACGAATAACTAATTGCGTCAAAAATGTAAACAACGCACTTAGGAAGTAGTAATAGTTCAGACCAGCAGGGAAACTGTTTAGGACAAAGAAGAAAATCAAAGGCATAATATAACCCATGTATTTCATTTGACCCGTTGCGCCCGAAGTCGCATTGTTATACCAAGTGGTCAACAACGTTGTTAGCGTCATCAAAATACACATCAAAGAGATGTGGTTGAATGATCCAAAAATAGGTGCAAATGTAAACAAGGTGTCATAGGTAGACATATCCTTCATAAACAAGAAGCTCTGTCCTCTCAATTCAAATAAATTTGGAAAGAAATAGAAGAAAGCAATTGTAAATGGCATTTGCAGCACAAGAGGTAGACAGCCTCCAAGTGGATTCACTCCGACCTGTTTATACAACTTCATCTGCTCCTGTTGCATCAACATCTGATTGTCTTCACCGACTTTCGCTTTGATCTCATCCAACTGCGGTTTCAATACCCGCATTTTAGCCATAGATACGTATGACTTGTAAGTCATTGGCGAAAGAACCAGTTTTAACAATAATGTAAGTAACAAGATGACAATACCATAGCTCATATGGAAACCATCCAAGAAGTTAAATGCAGGCACGGTGATCCATTGATTGATCCAGCGCATAGGCCCCCAGCCCATATTGATGATGGATTGGTAATCATTGCCTTCTGCTTTCAGTACATTGTATTGGTTTGGCCCGAAAAAGAAATTCAACGAATAATTGTTGTCTTTATGGTTGTCAAAAGCCAATTCAGCATTGGTGTTGTAAAATTTCACCACATCACCTTCCGTTGCATGCTTTACATCGATTTTCGCATTAACGAATCCATTTTTAGCATTTAGGATATTTGAAAAATAATGTTGTTTGAAAGCAATCCATTGCACTTTCTTTTCCAGTGCTTCGTCATCGTCCTTCGATTCAGATAAATGGTCTACTTTATTATCTTCTTGGTAATAAAGGGTAGATTTTTGTCTTTCAGATTCAATATTCTGCTCTTTTTGTCTTAGAACAGTATTCCAGTTCAATGTCAATGTTTTTTGACTCTGTGGGATCAGGTTTTGAATACCTTTTGTATTAACATCTAGAGCTACGTTGTAACCTTTTCCAGCGATAGAATATACATATTCAATATATTGATCGGCACTGTAATTCAATTTGAATTTTACCGATTGTTTACCTTCACCCGAAACTTGGATATCAGAAGATTCTGTGTTAAAGAATAAATCGTTGGTGGAGATGTTTTGTCCCGCAGCATTGAATTGGAAACCAAACTTATTATCCTCACCTTCGAAAAGCATCAAAGGTTTTCCATTGAAATTCTTTTCACCTTTTAATTCGACCGATTTCACTTTACCACCTTTTGTGCTGATTTTGGCAATGATAGCATCATTTTCAAGGGTAATGATTTTTTCAGTTCCAAATTTTGACGCACCAAAGGGTTTTTTCAGTTCAGCTGAATCTGCAATCACTGCTGTTTGCGCTGTTTTAGCTTTCGCGATAGAGTCACTTGTTACAGGCAGTCCTTTTGCTGTCTGGGCTTTTGCCTCTTGTCGCGCTTGTTCTTGTTTGATTTCTGATTCTGAAGGCTTCATCAGGTAAAATGAACCAGTGATGATGGCAAACATCAGGACCAAACCAATTAGGGTATTTCTATCCATCTTTAATAACTAAACTTAATTAATTTTATCCTTCTAATACTACTTTGATTTCTTGTTGGCCAAAGCAGCGGCTACAAAGCTAACAAAAAGTGGGTGAGGATTTGCAACAGTTGACTTTAATTCTGGATGAAATTGTCCCGCAACGAAAAAAGGATGGTTTTTCAATTCGACAATTTCAACTAATCCCGTCTCCGGGTTGAATCCCGAAGCGATCATTCCTGCTGCTTCATATTGTTTTAAATAGTCATTGTTAAATTCATAACGGTGACGGTGTCTTTCGGAAATTTTTGTTTTTCCATAAATCGCAAAAGCTTTTGTTCCTTTTTTAATTTCGCAATCGTAAGCACCTAAACGCATGGTACCACCCATATTAGTGATATTTTTTTGCTCCTCCATCAGATTGATGACCGGGTTGCTGGTATTCGCATCCATTTCGAAACTATTGGCATCTTTCAATCCCAATACATTTCTTCCGAATTCAATGACGGAGCACTGCATACCCAAACAGATACCAAAGAAAGGAATATTGTTTTCGCGCACATATTTGATTGCATTTAATTTTCCCTCCAGACCACGTTCGCCGAATCCAGGGGCAACCAACACGCCATCCATGCCTTTTAGCTTTTCAGCAACATTTTCTTTTGTAACACTTTCAGCAGCAATATAGCTTACCTTTACTTTGCATTCGTTTGTTGCACCAGCATGTATAAAGCCTTCAGTAATGGATTTATATGCATCTGGAAGTTCAACATATTTTCCAACCAAAGCGATGCAAACCTCATTTGTTGGGTTTTTGAGCTTGCCGAGGAAGTTTTTCCAGTTTTCTAGATCCGGTTCGTTTTTGTTGGAAAGTTTTAGTTTCGTTAACGCCGTTTTATCCAGGTTCTCTTTCAACATAAGTAAAGGAACATCATAGATTGTCGAGGCATCGATAGATTCAACAACAGCATTGATGTTAACGTTACAGAACTGTGCTAATTTTTTACGGATTTCCTGTGATAATTTGTGTTCTGTACGGCATACAAGGATATCAGGCTGTACACCATATTCCAGCAATGTTTTGACAGAGTGCTGTGTAGGTTTAGTTTTAAGTTCACCAGCTGCGGCCAAATAAGGAACCAAAGTTAAGTGGATAACCAATGAGTTATTTGCCCCCAGTTCCCAACGCAACTGCCTTACAGCCTCAACGAATGGAAGAGATTCGATATCGCCTACAGTTCCGCCAAGTTCGGTGATAATAATATCATATTCATTCGATTCACCTAGAAGCTGCATACGGCGTTTGATCTCATCGGTGATATGTGGAATTACCTGAACTGTTTTTCCTAAATATGCACCTTCACGCTCTTGTTGAATAACGTGTTGGTAGATACGACCGGTTGTTACATTATTCGCTTGTGAGGTAGGGACGTTCAAGAAACGCTCGTAGTGGCCAAGATCAAGGTCAGTTTCCGCTCCATCTTCAGTAACATAACATTCGCCATGCTCATACGGATTCAATGTTCCTGGGTCAATGTTAATGTAAGGATCGAATTTTTGAATGGTCACTTTGTAGCCACGTGCCTGGAGAAGTTTAGCAAGGGAGGCTGCAATAATACCTTTCCCTAACGACGAAGTAACGCCGCCCGTAACAAAAATATATTTAGTCATAACAATTAAAGGATTTTCAATTTTATGTGGTCAAAACGACCAATAATAGTTGCTCTATGTACGGGATACAAAGATAGCAAATTTTTATTCAATATTATAATTGAAGATCGACTGAATAAATAAATTAAAAATAGATGTTGCCCTGATTATCGATTGTAACCTTTAAATTGGACTGCGATTTTGACTTAATCTCAATGCGATAGAACTTATTGGCATTGGAAAAGACAAGGTGATAATGCTTGCTGATATGAATGATTTCAGGATATAATTTGCTCAACTCATCAAGAGATATTGCATAGCGCTTATTCGCATTCCCGTAAATCTGTTGCAGGTAAAAAATATTCCAAGCTGTTTTTTCTAAGTCTAAAAATTGGTCATCTATGGAATGTTTACTATCCTGATCTACAAATTTGATATGTCCCCATCGTTCGGGATAATGCATATTGATAAGACCGATGGGCGACCATACCCAGTTTTCTTCCGCGAGTGTCTTGCCAGTATTATCCTTTCTTTTGATATAACCTTTTCCATTGACATCATAGTGCCATTGTACGCGGGAGAAATTTATCTTCCACACTTCATTTGCCTTGATTTGATTTCCTTCACCAAAGTATTTTAGACTTTTGACCGGAATCTTCATTTCGACGGTCCAAAAATTATCTTTATCGGTTGGGTTATTTATTGTTCCAGCATGGTAGACAGCACTCTGGATATCTTTGGTGTCCCAGTTTAAATTAGCTTTTCCACCGAAACGATAAGGTTTGGTCATCAGAAGGTCCATGATGGTGTTCAGTGCATTGACTTCGATTTCAATATATTCCGGAGATTGGAGATTGGGTTTTAAAAATACCTCAAAATCATTGTCATGATAAATAATGGTGTCTTTCTGTCTGAGATAGCCATTGATATGAGGTTCTTCCAGTTTAGCAAAGAGGTAGAGGTTTTCATTGTCCCAAAGCATTTTAATACGCGTGTCAAATGGTGGGGTAGGTTTACTCGTGCCTTCGATATCTTTGAATGCGTTTGTCCATGGTGCTTTTTCCCAGGATATTTCGTCATCTTTACCGTCAATTTTAATAGGAGTTTGAGCTTTTTGGACATAGTAAGTCTCGGGCTTAGACTGTAATTGGAGAAAATCACTTACATTTCGCTGTGCAAAAGTGGTCATCGTCTGTAAAGTAAGAGCAAGTATAAAAAAAACAGTTTTCATCAAAATATTGTATGTCTATTAGCCGCCAAGAAATTTCTATGAGTGCAATCCTTACACTGTTTATCTAAAGTTTTAGCCTCCCGCTGATTTTTACACAGGGGAGATTGGCAGCGCTAAAAGTAAGTAAAATGTTTTAGCTAGACAAAGAGGTGTGATTCTTTTTGAGAAGTGAGGTTCAATTGTCTTAATTTTATTACACGGGTTCTGATATTCCTATTCAAGTGATCGGGGAGGGAGCATATTTGTTTCAGGAAAAGCAGTGTTTGAGGGGATAGGAAATAAAAAAAGGCTTTGAAATTCATCAAAGCCTTTTTTTATGCCGAGGTAGTCGTAATTAGATTCTTTTCGATTTAATACGAGCAGCTTTACCAGTAAGGCCACGTAAATAGAATAATTTAGCGCGACGAACTTTACCGTAGCTGTTTACTACAATTTTTTCAATGTTTGGTGAGTTTACAGGGAAAATACGTTCAACACCTACACCGTTAGAGATTTTACGAACGGTAAAAGTAGCGTTAGCACCTTCGCTGTTTAATTGGATTACTACACCTTGGTACACCTGCACACGCTCTTTATTTCCTTCGCGAATTTTATAATGAACGCTGATGGTATCTCCGGCTTTGAAAGCGGGAATTTCATTTCTTACTACCGCTTGTTCTTCTACAAATTTTACTAAATCCATGATTTCGAGTAATTATTAACGATTTATATCCTGTAAAAATCGGAATGCAATATTACGACTTATTTTTTGAATATGAAAATACTTTTTGAAAAAACTATCGACCGACAGTCAAATCGGATGCAAAGATATGAAAATGAAATGGATAATCTAAAGTTATTTTAAATATTCCTATTTAATACCAATTGGCCGCGTTTTTGACCTCGATAATGGGGATTTAAAATGTAATTGATAAAAATATTGTGCAATTAATCAGTGATTTAGTGTGAAAAATGAATTTAGGTCTTGACAAATTGAAAAATTGATTCGATATTTGTGCCACACAAAACAAAGGTGATACCTTTTCGGGGTGTAGCGTAGCCCGGTATCGCGCCACATTTGGGATGTGGAGGTCGTAGGTTCGAATCCTGCCACCCCGACTAAAAAGCTCTAACGAAAGTTAGGGCTTTTTTTGTTTCCAGGCAGGATGAGAGCCTGTGACCTCCTTCTCCCTATTTCTCTTCTTGGCTCCATTATTGTATCAATTCTTTTGCCGATAGCGAGCAAAGGAGTGGGGTATCGTGGAAACGAGACGGATTTTTTCCCGGTAATTTACCTAATGTGGCCGGAATTTTTTAGTTTTGGCTATCTAATTAGTGAAAGATTAAACTATTGTCTCCTCGGCAAAGGAAAGGTTGGAAAAACTCAGAAATACGAACAAACAATGATATTGAAAGAAAGAATCGGCGACAATTACCTGAAATACCTGTTTACCGGGGTACTTTCAGCTTTGCTGGTTACGGGGTATACGCAGGAAGTGGAAAAACAGCAGAAAGAAAAGGGACAACAGAATCAAAAAGGTATTGAAGGGCAAGTTCAAACAATGGATTCCATCGATGTTGTACGCGACTACCGACCGATGCTGGCCGATGCCGTCAAGGTGCGCCGGAGCCCGAATATGAAGCTTATCGACCGCGACGCGATCGAGACGGAGCTGCGCCAGATCGCCACCAGCACCTATTTGGCACAACAAAAATACAAACAGGCATATTACCATGAGTTGATGAAACGTCATCCGGACGCTTCGCAAAGCAATATCGACAATTACCGCATTAGCTATCTGGCCTATGGGGCCGGCGAATACAAAAGAGCGAGCGGTATGATGGAATCAATGAAACCTTCGGATGCCTTTTATCAAGGAGCGATCATGACCTTGGGCCATATAGCCCTGGAAACGGGCGACAAGCAGGCGGCACGAAATGCCTTTGTCAAAGCGACGAAACTGGATCTCGATCGACAAGTGAAAGCCGATGCGCTATTTAACTACGCCAAAGTCCTTCTTGCCATGGACTCCACCCAAGCCGCACAAAAAGTCCTCGAGAAATATATCGCCCAGGAAGATAAACCTGCTGATCCGGGGGCAAAAAAACAGGAAAGTCCGGAATCACTATCAGCTGAAATCTTGCGTGGGACGACCAACTTTCATGCTGGGGTCAGCCTACTGGAGTCGCTGAAGAAGCGAGGTCGGGAGGTCGATGCGATCTATCAAAAGGTAACCTATTACCGCGGACTGGAATTTTATAACGAGCGTGCTTTCGAAAATAGCATTTCCATGTTTATGCGTTCGGAAAAATTCCCGATCAATGCAGAAATGGCAGCCCTGGCTACCTATTGGAAAGCGGAGGCGATGTATGAAGTGCGCAAATTCGGGGAGGCCGTGGAAAATTTCTCCCATTTTCTGAGCTTATCCGCTGCAAGAGACAACGAGGTCTATAATTATGCTAATTATGGGCTGGCTTATGCTGCTTACCGAAATAACCGTTTCGCGCTGGCGGCCGATTATTTTGAGCGCTTTCTGAAGGCTGGAGGAAGTACGGTGGATGAAAATATACGGTATGACGTGATCGCACGTCTGGGCGATTCGTATCTGTGCCTGCGCGATTACGGCCGGGCCAATAGCTACTATGACAAACTGATCAACGGCAAAGCGCCTAATCAGGACTATGCCTACTTCCAGCGCGGTGTGATCTTTGGCCTACAGGGCGACAATGAAACCAAGCTTAGCACCTTGCGGTCCGTTCTGAAACAATTTCCATCTTCCAACTATGCCGATGACGCGGCCTTTGAGATCCCTTACACCTATTTCACGATGGGCGATTATGAGAACGCGCTCAAAGGACTGCAAGGGATGATTGAGAAGTATCCGCGGAGCAGCTATGTCCCGCGTGCGCTGATGACTATTGGACTCGTGCAGTACAATAATGACGAACCCGAGCCGGCCAAAGCCACCTTCCAACAGGTGGTGGAGAAATATGCTCGAACTGCGGAGGCCGAACAGGCAATGCGTTTCATTGAAAACATCTACCTCGACCAGGGCGATGCCACAAGCTATATCCGCTATGCGATCGGTTCCAATGTCGGTAATTTGAGCCCTGCAGAGCAGGATGACCAGGCTTTCCAAGCAGCACAATCCCTCTTTGCTAGAGGAGAATACGGAGCAGCTGTGGAAGCGATCAACGCCTATTTTGATAAATTTCCGAAACCCAAACAAGAAAAATATGCACGTTACATCCGTGGGGTGAGTTCGTACAAGACCGGGCATCCGCAGGAAGCGCTGCACGATCTGAATATCATCCTGAACGACTGGACGAGTAAGTATACGGAGAATACCTTGCTGACGGTGGCTGCACTGTATCTGGAACTAAAGGAATACAACGAGGCTATTGTGCACCTCAAAAAATTGGAGCTAAATTCCGAATACAAGAAAAACTATGGCTACGCAGTAACCAACCTGATGATCTGTTATTTCGAACTCGGCGATATGGAGCAGATGGCCAAATATGTACAGTTTATAAAGGATTACGATGGTGCAACAGAGGAGGAAATTGCTAAGGCACACTTATATAGTGGCAGGGCCTTTCTGAAAGAAAAGAATATAGCGTCGGCCATGAAAGAACTCAATCTGGCTGCTCTGAAGAGCCAAACGGCGGTAGGTGCAGAGGCACGATACCGTGTGGGACAACTGCAGTATGATAACAAGGAATACGATAAAGCCCAAGAAACAGCTTTTGATGTGATCAACAACAGGGAGACCCAGGAATATTGGGTGGCCAAGAGCTTCGTATTGCTTGCAGATACCTATGCGCGTAAAGGCAATGCTTTCCAGGCGAAGAGTACGTTGAAAAGTGTGATTGAAAATTATGAAAAAGACGATGATATCGTCCCATCAGCAAAAGAGCGTTTACAGAAATTGAACAATAAGTAATAGCAATTTTTTGACGATTGAAAAAGGGCCGTATCAAAATAGCTATTTTGATACGGCCCTTTTTGTTTAATCCTAACAGTCAATAAAATTGAAGATCAAGACATTATAGCAGTTTTATTTCGAGAAAAAAGCATATACTGACTTTAGGTAGCAAATGCCAGAAGGACGAGCTTCCCATTAGGGGAAGCTAATTTCGTTCTATTTCCTGCATGACTAACGACGGTTCAGATAAATATTTTCTTAATTTCCTGATCGGTAAGTAGGTGAACAAAATCGATAATACACCTGCGAGCAGCGCATCTAAAATAGCCATTGCAGTCGCATTTAACTTGTAATGTGTAGATAGATTATGTTGTGCCAGTAGGAGACATAGGAATACCAATATACCCGTTACGAAGCCATGGATAATACACAGCTTCGTAATAAATTTATTCCTGTTCAGTTCACTGTCTACTGTTAATGCGATCGACTCCTGTTCTATGGCTGCGATCACCCGCTTGATAATATCCATTGTAAGAACAACAGGCAAAAATATCGCCATCGGTAGTGTCAGTCGAGCCAAACTTTGTGGGCCAGCAAAAAAGTGCGTATATCCCAGCTCCTGAAAGCTGGCGTAGGCAACCAGGAAATTGAAGAATACATTTGGCAGGATATAATAAATTGCGCGCTTCCTTAAAAAGCGCTTGAGCGTTGTTTTTTTTATTTTCTTTGATTCCGTAAACTTCGTCATGTGGAGTGCTATAGGGACAAGGTCATGATTGCGATCGCCTTATCTTTTATTTTAATCGCTTCTTCTTTTGGTAAAAAATCTTCATTGGACATAAACGTAAAATCCATTTGTTGATTGAACGTCGTTGCAACCAAGGTATTTGAATTCAACCAGGGGAAAGCCACTGTTGGACTGTATATGGTCTCCAGAGTGAAGTTGTTGTACTCGTTTGGAATCTGGAGCTTACCCATATTGGATAGCGTGATGTCATGTCCTCCTGGGCTCGATTTTAACATAGAAATCATGCGCCCCACTAGCGGGTGCATCTGTTCCCCCATCCAGAGTAGCTCACGGGCTTGCATCTTTTCTATTTTTTGTGTGAGCGCCGTTTTGATATCTTTTGCAGTATCCACGACATTATCATTCCCCTTTTTTAGAGAAAGCTCCACCGTTGGTGCAAAAGCAAACATGTGGTCTTGTTTGATTTCTGGAATAAAGTGCCGGATATCAACAGGACTGATCACTTTATTTTTTGCAGCTTTACCTTGCACCTCCCGAAAAGCTTGCATAAATGCCGTGCATAGGAGTGCATGAACAGAAATGCTTTGGTCTTTACAGCTCTGGGTTATGGCAGCCGTTGTTTCTGCATCCAGTTTCCAGTGTATCGCATAGTTTTTTCCTAAATTTCTTTTTCTGCTCTTTCGTTGCAGGAAAAAGAAAAATCTTGCCAATAGCAAATAGAACTTGGCTTTGCGTGATTTTTTTTGAAGCTCAAAGCCCTGCGGCAGGAATTCATTAACCGATTCAAAGAGCTGGTAGGGCTCGAGTTCCCTATCGGGGTTATCCAATAGGCAAAGTAGCTCCCGCATCAATGTGACAATACTGGTTCCATCACAGACACAATGTGGCAATACCCAAAGCAGTTCCGAAACGGAATTACCTTTGATCCATACCAATTGGGCTAGCGGCTTATTATCCGCTTTAAAAGGGCGATACCATTCCCGTTCCGACTCCGTCAGCCAATCCATATCCGTTTGACGTTGGATAATATGGAGTGGAATAGATTCCATATCCTCTTTGACAGCAAACCGGGGCTGTTGCGCATCCTCTATGCAGATAGCCGATCGGAGCAATGGATGTTTTTGCTGAATTTTGGTGAGGGCATTCCGAAGATGTTCTTCGGCGATCTCCCCGTTGATCTTTGCAGCAAATACACAGTTTAAGGGTGTTTCGGTATCAACATACATGATCCGTTCCACCATCATTAGTTTTCTCTCGATCATGATGCTACCTGGTAATCTAATTGTTGTTTGATCTGATGGATGATCTCATCGCGGATGGCCAATGCTTCCGCCTGTGGTAAATAACCCTCACTTCCCATAAAGGAGAAATCCATTTGTCCACGAAAGGTAGAGGTGACCATGGTGGTTGTATTGCCCAAAGGACCAATGACCGAAGGACTGAAGATTGTTTCTAGGCTGAATGCCCGATATTGGTCCGGGATCTGTATGCGTCCCAGATTGGAGAACATACAGTCATTGGATGACTTGCCCCGTTTTAAGAGTCTGGTAAAGTTCTTTAGCGCATCGTGGGCAGATTCCATGACCATCATGGTGATATAAGGATTGAGCTTCGCTGTTTTGCGTTCCACTTCATCCTGCATCAACCTGAGGTTATCCAAAAAGCTCATTTTCTGGTTTGAAGACATGACAATCATTAATCCGAAAGCAAAAATATGGTCATCTTTTATCTGTGGTGCAAAACGCCTGATATCTACTGGACAGGAAACTTTATTGAATGCCGACGAGCCACGTACTTTCCGGAATGCCTCCAATACCGTTGCCCCCAGAAATGTATTGACGGTGACATCCAATGACTTGCAATGAGAAATAAGTTGCTTGCTGGTGGCTTGGTCAAACTTCCAATGAATTAAATAGTCCGTCTGCCGATCGACCGCTTTTCTGCCGACCGGAATACATTTAATAGCTAAAGCTGCTAATCGGCCAATTGTTTTTGCCTTAAATCGCTTCTTACCACTCTTTAAGATATGTTCGGGTACGACATCTTCAATACCAAGGATCGGATTTTCCAGTCCGATTTCTGCGGCCGGATTGTCCAGTACTTTTAGAAATTCATACAATAATGCCATGGCCGAGCCACCATCACATAAGCAATGATGGAAAACAAATAGCATATCTGAGACTTCTTCTCCCTTAATCCAGACAAATCGGATTAAAGGTTTCGTCTGATAATCGAAGGTCGAATGCCATTCTTTTTTGGATTCCTCTTGCCAGTCGACTTCACTTTTTCGGTTTACTAACCGTATCGGAATCGATACGGTTAGTTCCGGAACTTGAAACCAAGGTGTATTTTTCTCATCATGTTGGATAAGTGCCCGCAGCCAGGGATGTTTTTCCTGTAATCGGCTCAAGGCGTATTTGATATCTTCTTCGCTGAAAACACCACGTAGCCGAAAGGGAATGACGGCGTTGAAGGGTTCAGTTCCATCCCCCAACAGCATGCGCTCACCAAATAATAGTTTTCTTTTCATCGCCTACACCTGTGCCAATGTCAAACATTCTCGTTTCACAAAATCTTCCAATAGCGCTACCGCATGGTCGTTACCGCCAGCCGTTAGAAAGGTCTTCTGTACCTCCTTGGCGGCATTTCGATAGATGGGGTTTTCCAACAATTCAAACACGGTGTCCCGCAGCGCATCTATGCGCATACGTTTGTATCGGATGCTAAGCCCGCAACCCGCCTGCTCAATCAGTTTGGCTGTATGAAAATGATCATAGGCGATTGGTGTGATCAGCATGGGTAAACCATTTGTAAAAGTGTCGTTCACCGTATTGAAGCCCCCGTGGCAAATGACCATATCCATGTGTGGCATCAAAGCGGATTGGGGAACAAAGCCACTCACAATAAAATTGGAAGGCCATTCTTCAAATATTTCCGGCGGAGTAGCGGCAATAATTGTCACCGGCTGATCGGCAAAGGCCTCGATCAGTTTGCCGAAAAATGCTTTTCGAATATCTACGAGTAGAGTACCTAAGGATACAAATATTTTTGGAGTAGTGCTGGCGGTCAAACGTTCCCAGTCAAAAGGGGTATTGTTTGGACGACCTTTGACCGGTCCGACAAATTTCATGTGTGGTGGTACCGTTTCAAAACCAGCAAAGGCTTGTGATGTAAATATCAGGTTGAGCTGATGAGAATGTATAAAGATTCCTTCATCATAAATTCCCACGACCTTTTGAAGGTCTTTGATCAGATTTTGCTGCCACTCAAATATCTTAGGAGCACTCTTCTCCGTGTCGCCCATGACATCCGGTGGAACGGGCGTTGTTGTCACACAAGGGATCTGATGTTTATGCGCGAATAGTGCGCCTCCAAAGGTGATACAGTCGTTTACGATCACATCAGGTTGCCAATGGCTGAGAAGACGTTCCAATCCCGGCATCATCATTTTTGCGATCGGGACATAGGTTTCTTCCAACGCCAGTTTCATGACTTCGGGGCCCGAACAGGAGGGACCATCATCCTGACGTTTCAATAGCTGTTGGAGTTCCTCCTGAAAAGGTACTAGATCCGCTTCAGGATAGATATAACTTCCACCTTTAGGGATATGATGATCAGCTAATGGCGTTATGCCAAACCACCGGACTTCATGCCCACGGGCAAGTAGGCTTGCACCTACACTTAATGTTGGGCTGATGTGTCCAAAAAATGGTGGAACAACAAAGAGAAACTTAGCCGGTACATCCGCTCTTGAAGCGATAGGAGCGGCAGTTTGTTCCAAGAGGTCTGCAGCGGTTTTCGTGCCACCCGCATCGACAAAAGATTGACGTACGGTATGTGCAGCTTCACGATAGGTTGGATTATTCAAGATGGTATGGACACTATCTTTTAAATGATGTGCTTTAAAGCGATTGAAATTCAGTCGTTCACCGGCGCCGGTACGCACTACGCGACCCGCGACATGCGACTGGTCGTAAGCGATCGGGATGACTACAAGTGGCAGACCCTGTGAAAGAGTTTCGGAAACCGTATTATGGCCACCGTGGCATACAACAGCATCCAGATATGGTAGCAGATCCAATTGTGGGATTTGTTGATAAATCATGAAGTTTTCAGGCCAGGCATCAAATAGCTGCGGATCTGAAACAACGACGACAGTCAGCTCTTCTCCCGCAAATGCATCGATAACCTTTTGGAAAAATGCTTTCTTATGGTCGTGATCAAAGGTAGTACCAATACTGACCAGGATTTTTTTTCGATTACTAGCATGTAGTTTATCCCAGTCAAATGCAGCCGATACCCGACGTTCAGCCAGGACAGGTCCTGTGAACTGATAGTTTGAGCTGAGATCCATCTCACCAAAGAAATAACGGGATGTTAAGACAAGCGTAAGCAAATCCGAGCAATCCAAAGATTTATTTCCCGTTACCCCGAGTTCCTGTTGCAAAGCAATGATCTGCTTTTCTTCCCATTCGTGTACCTTTGGAAGTTCACTGACAATTTTAATTGCTGCTGGAGCCGTGACAGTGGTCGCATAGCGGAGTCCCAGTTTTTTTGCAGCGATGGATGCCGCAAATAATTGATGGTCACCAATCACCAGATCCGGTGCAAATGTTTCTAATAAGGTAAGGATACCTTTATAGCAATGTCTATTTAAAGGGATAAGTACATCTTCATAAAGAAACTTGATGCTATCAATACCATAGACGATCTTTTTTGAAATGATATCGAGGTACTGTTCACTTTCTTTTTTTTCTTCATCCGTCTGGTCATATTGAATAAGCAAAAGCCTTCCGCCCGTTGGAAGTTTATCAGTTAAGTTTTTGTCAAGACTGACCCAGGCCACCTCATGTCCTCTTTCCAATAGTTCAGCACCAATGCTCAACGTCGGATTGACATGACCTGTCAGTGGGGGGACAACAAACACAAATTTAGCCATGGTTTTGTAATAAGGGGTTAGATAAAAAATCAACGATAGTTTCAGCTATCTGTGTAGGTTCTTGTATGGGAATATTGTGATCTCCCGGAATTAGTTCAAGTTGAGCACCAGATATTTTTGTTTGCAGCCATTCCCCCGTTGGTTTACAGTTTGATGTTTCTCCATATAACAGTAAGGTGGACGGTGGCAATGCTGTTGCATCCATTTCATGGAGGAAATATTTTTCCTTAATCATATCAGCTTTGATGCTCGTCTGGTTGAATAAAAACTCGTAAAGGCGATGATTTTTTTCAAATTGTCGCTTACCCATTTTCATTTTTGTTGTATCGGTAAAATTGGCAATATAATGTTCCAAAAATTCCTTACTATACTCATCGATGATGTTACGTGCTTTCTCATCCTGTGGATCCGGAGCCTCCATAACGACGAGTCGTTCCACACGGGTTGGGATCTGCAATGCCGTTTTAAGCGCAATTAGTCCACCAAAACTGTAACCCAGCAGATGGACGTTTTGAAGTTGTAGACTATCCAACAAAGCAATCAGATCCGATGACATATTTTCAAGATCATAGCCTTCCGATACAAGTTCACTCATGCCATGACTTTTGAGATCATACATGACCACGTGGAAATGCTGCGCTAGGATCGGAGCAATATTAAAATAGTAAATAGAGAGGTTGCTGAACATGCCGTGGATCAGTACCACGGTATGTTCAGCACCTTTATTTAGTTCTTGTATGTGAACCTTTCTGTTGTTGACCGTAATTATTGGCATTCGTAGATATAATTGATGATCATACGGAGGTCAAGATTGATCAGTTGATCCAGGTCCATCGAAGATAACCAGCCTGTGAAATCAATCTGGTCACCAAAATGTGCTTTGATTTTCTCTGAAAAAGAAACAATTTCTATGCTGTCCATTTCAAGATCCTTTGTAAAGGAACTTTCTGGTGTGATATCCATCTCTTCTACAAATTCTTCGCCGATAACTTCTGTTATAAAGCCTTTTAATAAAGAGAATAATTCTTCGTGATTCAATTTTGATGTCGTGTTTACAGTGTCCATCCGATAATATAATTTTGGTGTTTGATCGTTTTTATTTCTATTTGATTGATCCAGAGATGATCTCCCTGGATGCGTTCTACTTCATATCTTTTTGGGTTGCCCTGTAGGCCAGTCCCCAGAAATTTTCCGTAAGCTTCTTTCGCTACCCAAAAGCGGGTTGTCCATTCGGTCTGTTCCCTGTCTTTTAGCAATTCCATTTCAGCATCGGTAAAGACCAGTGGGTAAAAACCTGCACTGCGCTCCTCGATGAGTTCCATGTCAATGCCTACAGGGTGGCCTTGGCGGGCGATAGCCACGGCATCTTTTCCCTTGTGGGCCAGTGAGACATGAATATCTTTAGTCGCATCGCCCAGTAGATAAGGTTTACCGACTTCATCCGAGCGGATCTCAAACGTAATGGGATAGCAGGGATGGTTTTTCTGATGGTTCAACAGCTGGCGTACAGCATCTTTTACCGCAACACGGCTTACCATCCAACTTTTTCTGCGGTTGGGCAACAATTGTTGGTAGTGCTGTTTTTCCGTTTGGTTGAAATAGCGTTTCAGGATAAAGTCCCAGGAAGCTACACGGGTATAGGCTTGGTGGAAAAAGAAAACAGCTGGTGCGATTTCCGCTGAGAGACGGTTGTGCAATGGCGACATGGAAACATTCCATAATGCTTCGTCGATTTCCAATCGTCTATTTTGCCAGCCCCTGATCGAGCACCATGCTTTCCCGTTTCGTTGGAGCGTTATATTTGCGATAGCAAATTCATCGTTCAGATCAGTCAACATACAGGTGCACTCGAATAGGCCATCTTGGTCACGCATATCGTCGAAAAACTCGATTTCTTTGATTTTAACAGGAAATGCAATGCGATCTTTTGTCAATGTAAGCTGAAGCCACAAACCGAACAATTGTCCCGCATTATCCAATAGCGAGCCCTTTCCACCATTGCCCTTGATCTTGCCAATGATACCTTTTTTACCTACAGCGGTTACCTCCATAATCCCTTGATAGGCTGTTCCATGGAACATATGCTTATCATAGATTTCTTCGGAAGTACGCGGGATGGGCAGGGGCTCACCTATGGAAAGATCAAACTCTGGTGCGACGGGATATGCCGTAGACAGCGCTACCTCTGCATTTGCAAAATTCTCGATATCCAGATAGGCAAGTTGAGCGGAACGCCATTCGCCATTGACCATTTTCTCAAAAGGTTTGGCTACATTCATCCATTGGAACACACTCACGTGCATGATCTTATGGATCTTGGTAGCAGGTTGTTCTGCCTGAGCGATTTCGGCCAGCAATTCAAAAATCATGGTCATCGGGATCACCGGTTCCATGTCCGCTACTTCTGGCCATCCCTGTGGTTGTCGCAGCAGACTATGATCGATCAGGTAGGGATGGCTGTCCAAATTAACCTGCAGCATTTTTGAAAAATGTCTGTCTACAGGTTTTTCTACAACAAGAGGTTTGGCGACAGTTACTGCACTGCTAGGAGCAGGTCGGTTCTGAAAGAGTGTCAATACTTCTTCCTGCATCCGGATCATATCGGCGATATTCTCCTGAAATGCCTGTACCAATGGATGATTGCTCTTTACAGCTGTTCCCGAGGTCAGTTGTGGCTGTACAGTATCAAAAGATTTTCCTAAGCTCTTGACCGCGTCGAAATTACGGACGATAGGCGAACCGAGCTGTAACTTCATGCCTTTGTTTGTCGCCTTTTTTATATGGTTTTGTACCGCCAGAAAATCCAGTGCCACTGTTTTCCCTTCTACAAATAAAGCCGCAACGACACGTTGTAGCTGAGCAAGCGCCGAACGTGTTACCACACTGGATGCTAGGGTGCTGAAAGCTTTTCCCTTTAAGGTATCGTCAATAAAGCCGATCAGTCCACCAGTACCCACTTGGATAAAGAACCGGACTCCCTCGTCATAAAGCTTTTCCGTTAGCTCGCGGAAACGGACCGGTTGTACAAGGTGTTCGGCACTCAATTGGCGGATGGCCTGTTGATCCGATGGGTAGGGCATTAGCGTGGTGGCCGACCACAAAGGGATCTTGGTTGGCTGAAATTGTACTTTTTCCATTCCTGCTAGGATCAGATCGAGCTTGTCTGCCACAAAAGGTGAGTGAAAACCCGACTGGAATGGCAGGATCTGATGAAATATCTGTTTCGCTTTCAACTGAGGTACAAGCTCTTCTAGAGCGGTATTGCTGCCGCATAGAATGACCTGATGTGGACAGTTGTCATTGGAAACATAAATATTGGGAATGTTGGTAATCAAAGGTGTAATTTCCTTCAGCCCGGTTCCGATGGCAATAAATTTGGAATCCTTGAGTTCAAAAGTCTTTGGGTGAAGGACATCAATAAGATCCTTGACCGAACTTGCTTCAGCTAGTTCCGAAGAATAGCCCGCCAGCCATTCACCTAAACTATGCCCAGCATTCATGTCCGGATATACCCCCAGTTTTTTTAGTGAATTGTCCAAAATGCTGCAAGAATTGAAAATAGCCAATGCATCATTCAGCAGTCCTTCACCTTCGGTTTGTATAGGTGCTGTCAGTCCAAAATAACGGCTGACCGACTCTACCTCTCCCTTGGCTAAGCCATCTAAACCAGGGAAGACGAAGGCAACCTTGCCACCCTCTTGTAATAATGGGGTAGAGGTATACCAGATATCCTGCTTGTTGCGCCAGGCTTTATCTTTAGAGACGATTTTGATTGCCTTTTCAATCCTTTCTGGGGTGGGATCAAATAGGGCGAGACGATAATTGCCTTCACCCACTGTTGTGTCGTTATGCTGTAAGGCAGAAATTAATTCCGCATGTGTTGGTCGGGCAAGTAACAATACGGGATCTTTTTTAGGCATATCATAGCCTGTTAAAACTACGTGCGCGTTAATACCGCCGAAACCAAAAGCATTTACCGCGGCCACTTTGGGCAGACCTGTCTTTGACCAGCTTTTTGCTTCCTGTACTGGAGCAAATCGCGTTGTCAGCATATCAGCGGTCGGGTTTTCGCAATAAAGGGTTGGTGGTAGTGTATCGTGATGTAGCGCCAAACAGGTTTTTATCAGGCCCGCTATTCCTGCCGCAGGCATGGCATGACCAATATTGGATTTGACCGAACCGATCCCAGCAACTGGCGCAGCCTCTTCTTTACCGAAAAACTGCGACAGTGTCTGTAGTTCAGTTTTATCTCCAAGAGGTGTCCCTGTACCGTGTGCTTCCAGATAGCCGATCTGTTTTTCGTCCAGTTCAGCATTTATCCAAGCCTGTTGTAAAGCTTTTAATTGTCCTTTCACCGATGGACTCATGACACTTGTGCCATGACCATCGCTACTTACGCCCACACCTTTGATGACAGCATAGATTTTATCCTGGTCATGTACAGCATCTTCGAGTCGCTTTAATACAACAAAACCACAGCCTTCACCGATTAGTAAGCCATCGGCATCCATGCTGAAAGGTTTGATCTGCTGGTTGTGAGAAAGGGCACCCAATTGCGCAAAGATGCTCCAGAAAGCAGCATTTTGCCCTGTATGTACACCTCCAGCAATCATGATATCACTACGGCCACGCTGCAGTTCCTGTACAGCATGGTCTACAGCGATCAGGGCGCTGGCACAAGCAGCATCTACAGTAAAAGCCACACCGCCAAGATTGAAGCGGTTGGCAACAAGCGAAGCCACAAGATTAGGGATTAAGCCCATAGCCGTATCAGCGGCAAAGCGCCCCTTGCGTTCCTGGAATGCTTGCTTTACCTTTTCGATATCAGCGGCTGGCACCTGCGGTAAAAGTTCCTGTAAAAGGGAGGAAATCTGTTCGCCAGTACGTACGATTTCTATGGCACGGGTAGCCCCTGGGCCAGTATAATTTCCTTTCCCGATGACAATTCCCGCTTTTTCCAGTGATACCTGTTTTTGAAATACGCCGGCATCTTCCAGTGCTTTCTGTACCAGATCAAGCGTTAACAGGTGATCCGGCTCAGTTCCCTCAACAGCAAGTGGTAAAATGCCAAATGCTGTTGGATCGAACACATAGTCTGGGATAAACCCACCGCGTTTGCAATAAAAGCGATCTACAGTCCCCGGACCATCACTAAAATGGATAGGGTCAATGCGATCGGCTGGAGCAAATTCAGTGGAGTCTACCTTATTGATGATATTTTGCCAGAACATATTGGCATCCTGTGCCCCCGGAAAGACACAAGATAAACCAACGATGGCAACATTTGTTTTCTTCATAATCAATGGATATGACGGTTTACCAATTGTTGCCTGACATAATTAACACTTGGCTTTCCGTACCATACCTGATCTCGTTAAGGAAAATTTCTTTTCCTTCATCCAAAGGAATAAGAGAGATGCCACGGCGTTCATATTCTGTTTCCAACGTCTGTGAAACCATGCCAGCACCTTTCCAAGGTCCCCAGTTGATCGAAATAACCTTTCCTTTCAAGCGTTTATTCAGTACATTGGCATAGTCATCCAATACACTGTTTGCTGCTGCATAATCTGTCTGACCTTTGTTGCCATAAACAGATGCTATACTTGAAAATAAGACAACGAACTGGCAGTCTGAACGTAGTTGTTCCGCCAATACGCGTAATGGTTTTACTTTGGTATCAAAGACACGTCCAAAAGAACTGGTCGTTTTTTGTTTGAACAGTTTATCTTCCAACAAACCTGCACCATGGATAACACCATCGAGCTGTCCATATTGTTCATAAATCTGGTGGAGCAAGGCCGTTAATCCAGCCTCATCACAGAGATCCAATGATTCATAAACGACAGTATTTCCTAAGCGTTCCATATCGCGGATAGTCCGTAGGATCTGATTGTTCTTATAGATACGGAGGGTCTCTTTCTCAATTTGTGCTGGTGCATGGAATAGCCCTGATTGAATAAGATGAGCTCTGATCTGTTCCTTGGAGGTCATTGTTTCCAGTTCTTTCGAAATCGGGATGTCTTTTCTTGGATCTGCAGACCTGCCCACAAGGATGTAAGTACAAGGGTAGGAGGCCGACATGTGTTTTACCAATTCAGAGGTGATACCCTGTCCACCACCAAGTACAAGTACAACAGATTTTTGATCCAGTTGGATTTGCACTTCTTCGTTGCCTGTCGACAGTGGTGAAGGGATGATATCGACTGTATGACGTTGATCATTCTTGTAGATAACCTCTACGGTTTTATCGGTTGTCAAGATTTCTTTTAGTGCGATTTCAGCGATCTGATCTGTTTCCTGTGGTGTGCTTAAACTGATCAATCGACAGCTGGTCTGTTCAAACTCACGAGCTAGACTTTTAAACAGTCCAGGGTAACCCTGGTAATGGCGTAAGGCATGTGTATCATTTGTTTTTTCGACATGTGCCGGAATATCGGAGATTAAATAAACCCATTTGGCCCTGTCCAGATCCATTTTTTTGATTAGATCAACTTGATCTATAATATTATGTTGTACTGGTGCTGAAAATATGTCGGAGATAATTAGCCCGTCGAAGACAGCAAGATCATTTTCCGGATTGACCAGTTCAGCGATAGCACCATGTTTTTCGAGCATGGTTTTGATGGCCATCGTCTGTTGCCCATGATCAGGAGCAATGGCAAAACGTTTGCCCTGTAGAATTTCTGTATCTTGTGCTGAGGTCGCATCTGCTGGTGTCAGGTCAAAACGAAGTCTAGACAAAAGGCTCTGTTCAGGAGCTGTATCGCTAACTTCACTGATCCATGAAGCAAGACCGTTAAGAGTTTTTATCGCTGCTAAGGTTTCCATTAGATCTTCGGCATGTTCGAGATCCTCACCAAAGCCAATTTTGGTCTTCAGTTCAGCAATGATTTCCATCCGTTTGATAGAGTCTATGCTCAAATCCGCTTCCAGGTCCAAATCCAATCCTAACATTTCTTTGGGATAACCGGTTTTTTCACTGACGATATCCAGTATTGCTGTTTGTAATTCCGCAAGGGAGAGTGCAGACTGATTTGATGTTGTGGGTGTCGATACTGCTGTCTGTGCGCTTGTTGCGGGCACTGCTGTTGCACCGCTGAATTCTGTTAACCAGGAAACCAGGCCATTTAAAGTTTTTATGGCAGCCAATTGTTCCATGATTGTATCTTCATTTGAATGATCGAACTTTAGTGTTCCGAGCTCTGTACGCAATGTTCCGATAATTTCGACCCGCTTGATTGAATCAATGCTGAGATCGGCTTCCAGATCCATTTCCATACCCAACATCTCGTGTGGATAACCGGTCTTGTCGCTTACTACCTGTAACAATAAAGTTTTAATGTCTTTAGTTGCTGTTTGTACGGCTGTTGCGACAGCGGAATTTTCGCTGAGTGTGGGTTGAACGACAATCGGGGTTGAACGATCTGCAGTCACATTTGGTGTAGGACTTGAATAGACCGGCATAGGTGCTACTTGTGGGTTTTGCCCCAAAAAGGAAAGCATGACATCACGTTGCGCCTGGATCAGCATTTTCATGCTGTTTAAATATTCTTGCAGCATACGCTCAGCAGCAGGTTGTGCTTCTGTTGTTGCAGCTATAGGGTTGTTAAGGTTACTCATTTTAATGGGGCTTACTATTGGCAATGCGCCATTGACAGGTAGTGTTCCTGTCGTTGGATGTGCAGCTTGTCCATTGACACGCCAGATAGTAGGGTTTTTCTTATATAAGTTTGGTTGATCTAGCTGGATTGGTTGAATCTGACGGCCTTCAAAAAGTTTATCAATAGCGAAATTGCGACCAGTTCCCAAATATTGCGCAAGCATACAGAGCAGGTGCGTCAATTTGTTGCGGTTGCTA
Organism: Sphingobacterium sp. GW821-FHT03E03; assembly: GCF_059420745.1. Lineage (NCBI taxonomy): Bacteria > Pseudomonadati > Bacteroidota > Sphingobacteriia > Sphingobacteriales > Sphingobacteriaceae > Sphingobacterium > Sphingobacterium sp. GW821-FHT03E03. Next base: position 5,119 of record NZ_JBWKUH010000031.1, on the reverse strand, counting down.
TCCTCTATGTACAGGGTCAGTTGATCTTGCTCCAGACAAGATTTGGTCAGGCCCGTCAGTACTTTACCTGGACCTACCTCAATAAATATCCGTGCGCCATCTGAATACATGGCCTGAAGTTCCTCAACAAAGCGGACAGGCTGAACCAAATGATCAGTCAGTCTTGCTTTTATTTCGGATACCGAAGTAGGATATAAGCTTGTTGTTGTGTTTGACCAGACCGGTAGTTGCATTTCTTGGAAAGGAACATCCTTCAATACATTCGCATAAAGCTCTTTTGATCTAGCGACTAAAGGACTATGGAAAGCACAGGCAACCTCCAGCTTTTTAGCAGAGACCCGTTCCTGTTTTAACAGTTCCATGAGTTTCCCGATAGCTACTGTGCTACCAGCAACAACACATTGTGTCGGTGAATTGTAATTCACCGGATAACAGCCTTCCACACGATTGAGGAGTGCCTTCAACTGTTCCGCATTTGCGTTAACAGCAACCATGGTGCCGGGATCTCCATCTTCTACCGAATCCAGGATGGATTGAGCACGCTTGCTGCTCAGTTCGACTAATTGTTCTTCGTCAAATACACCGGCGAAACACAATGCCGGTAATTCACCATAGCTATGGCCTGCTAGCATATCTGGGACGATACCCAGTGACTGGAGGAATTTAGCTAAGGCTAAATCAACAATACCCAAAAGCGGTTGTGCTAGACGTGTATCTTTGATGGTTTCCTTTTGTTGTTTTAAAGAATCGGCATCAAACGTAGTTGAAGGAAAGACCACTTTTTCCAGTTCAGGATACTGGGCGATCAGCTTTCGCATTGCTGGGAATACCACAAAGAGATCACGAGCCATATTGATACGTTGACTACCTTGTCCTGGAAATAAGAATGCTGTTTTACCTTCGCGTTTATTGACTATAAAGGTGTCTTTGCTTTCAATGCCAGATAACACCAATTCGATTTTCATCATCAGGTCTTCGGCTGTATCGGCAACAATGCTGAGCTGGATTTCTTTTTCAGAAGCAACAGCTAAGCTGTAGGCGATATCTTTTAGCGGGAGGCTATCGTTGATATCTAACAGTGCTTTTACCTGACCCAATTGACCCTTAGCTTCGTCGTAGCTTTCGCCACGGAAAACGAACAGTTCTGATGGCCAGGATTGCAATGCGATTGTGCTATCTTCCTGTGGATGATTTGCAATAACAGCATGGAAATTTGTTCCGCCAAAACCAAAGGCGCTGATACCAGCATAACGTCTTTTTTCTCCCCATAAACCAGTTTCAGCATGGAAAGCAAAAGGACTTGTTTGCGCATTATAATATGCATTTGGCTGTTGGAGGTGAAGTGTTGGTGGTTTTACACCATGAAATACAGCCAGGGAAGCTTTGATCAGACCCGCCAATCCTGCAGCACATTTTGTGTGGCCGATCTGGGTTTTGACCGAACCTAAATGCGTTTGTGCTGGTAAGGCACCTGAACGGCTGAATAAATTAGTCAACGCACTCAGTTCTGTTTTATCACCAACAACTGTTCCTGTGCCATGCGCTTCAACCAGACCAACTGATGCTGCGCTGATACCCGCTTGGTTATAGGCACGTTCCAGTGCGCGTACCTGACCGATTTTTCGGGGAGCGGTGAGGCCTAGGGCTTTACCATCACTGGATCCGCCAACGCCTTTGATAACTGAGTAGATGCGGTCGCCATCGCCTACAGCATCTTCGTAGCGTTTGAGTACCAATATTGCTACCCCCTCGCCAAGGGCAATCCCATCCGCGTCACTGTCAAATGTGGCACATCGTCCTTTACGTGAGAGTGCATGTGTGCTGGAAAACATCAGGTAATCATTGATCCCATTATGGAGATCCACTCCACCCGCAAGTACCATATCCGATTTACCGAGAATAAGTTCCTGACAGGCTAGATCAATCGCTGCAAGGGATGAGGCGCAAGCAGCATCCACTGTGAAATTTCGGCCACCAAGATCCAGTCTGTTTGTGATCCGACCAGCGATAACATTTGCCAAAATACCGGGAAAGGAATCTTCTGTGGTATGAGGCAATGCTTCCTTCACTTCTTCATGAAGTTCTCCGAATACCTGTTTGTAATATCCTCTAAAGCTATAGCTGTTGGCAAGGTCGTTGCCACCTTCTGCACCGATAATAACGGAAATGTTTTCGCGGTTGATTTGTTTTTCGCCATAACCAGCATCTTCCATGGCACGCTTCGCTACCAATAGCGTCAGTAGTTGTGTTGGTTCAATGGCTGCGAGCGATTGCGGTGGAATACCGAAAGCTAAGGGGTCAAAATCAATTTTCGGAATAAAGCCACCCCATTTTGAGTGCGATACGTCTGGCCCATCTGCGTCTGGTTTGTAGTAAATAGCCTTGTTCCAGCGTTCTTCAGGAACTTCGGTAACGCTATCTTTTCCAAGGATAATATTGCGCCAAAATTCTTCCAGATTTTTGGCTCCCGGAAAAATACACTCCATTCCAACAATGGCTACATCCAACGGTTTTTCGTTGGAAAGTGGTTCTTCCGGTAATATTGCTTCATGGATATACTGCTGATTGTCGATGCCGACATGTTGATGCAGAGCATCCAGGGAGATCACCTTGTTCTGCATAGTTGCAATCTGGCCGATCATATACATGCCCAGGTCCAGTTGTTCGTTTTTAGGGATATTGACCAGTTGATCTCCTTGGCGGTCTACACCTTTAGCTGCAATGCGCAGACGGCCGACGTTTAATTTTTCGAGTTTTTCCCAGACTTCTTTCTTATCCACACCTGCAGTCAATAGCTTGGACTTTTCTCGATTGAAGTGTTGTGCAAAAGCCGTATTTAAGCAACGGGTTTCATGCCCTGGTGCTGTCTCCAGCAGGACAGTATCCCTGGCTTGCATGGCTTGCAGCTGAAATTCTTCCTGAATTGCACCTGTACTTACAGCCTCTTGCGTATAAAGATATGCTGTTCCCATCAATACACCGACTTTTACGCCTCGGGCCGCTAAGGGAGCTGCCATGATAGAAACAAATGCTGTTGAGAAAGCATTGTGTATGCCACCGGCAAAGAAAACACTGATCTGTTCTGGATGATCCTCTTTTAAGATGCGTTCGATCTGTTTTTCCCAGAGCACAGTGCTCGAAAGAGGTCCTACGTGGCCACCGCATTCGCGACCTTCGAAAATAAAATTTTTGGCACCCTCCTTTAGAAACATGTCGAGCAGGGCAGGAGATGGTACGTGTAGAAACGTTGTTATGCCTGCTTTTTCAAATACCTTAGCCTGTGCAGGTCGACCACCGGCAATCAGTACAACGGGAGGTTTGGCTTCCAGGATATAGGCTGTCTGTTCTTCACGCAATTCCTGTGGTGCAAAGCCTAAGATACCCACTCCCCAGGTTTTGTTTCCGGCGAGTTGTTTGGTTTCTATAACCAAGGTTTTGGCCTGTTCACCACGGAGCAGTGACAGGGCAACAAAGGGAAGTGCCCCAGCTTCCGCTACGGCATTAGCAAAAGCAGGGACATCGCTGACACGGGTCATGGGACCCTGTGCGATCGGATAACGTAGGCCTAGTTGTTTCGCTAATACATTGTCACGGTCAATCGGCTGTAACGCTTTCGCCTGCTTTAAATGGCCGTACATGGCTTCCTTAAATCCGAAAATAAGCTTTTTCAGTGTTCTGAAATCTTCATAAAGATCAATGGCCAAGGAAATGTCTTGCCCCATCGGGATATAACTTGTAGCAGGATTCAGGTCGGTAAAATACGTTCTGAGTTCGGTCGTGTCAACTTCATCCGATAACGTCGGCGAGTTTGGTCGCACCAGCACGCGATGGTCGGCAATGATCTTGGTTTCCGTCCCGTTTAATTTTCCACAGAGCGTTTTGAAGTCCTGGGGAACCGAACATTCCGGAAACAGTGCAAGTTGGCTGTCCAACACAATTCCAGTGGCACCGAGGGATTTTGCGGCAGCAGCGGTATGCAGACCTATGCCGCCCTGTACCCATATAGGTATGGACTGGATTTCTTTGATAATCCGTTGGAAGAGTACAAACGTGGATTCGTATCCAACGAGACCTCCAGCTTCATTTCCTTTTATGATAATTCCTTTTGCGTTAAGCTGTTCCGCTTGTATGGCTTCTTCCAGACTGCTTACCTGATAAATTATGGACAGGTGCGGAGCTGTGGGAGCTGGGGTGCCAAAAGGAAGAATGACAGTGCTTACTTTCTCCGGAATTTCAAGGGATAGAAGTTTATCATTTGGAAAATAAATTCCATAAGTAAATATAGCAGTCTGATCAAGTTGATTCAGTGCTTCCTGAGCGCTGGGTAAGTCGTGTCCCAAACTTAATACGGGAAATGCACCCGCTTGATGGAGTTTAGGCATGAGATTGACGTCAGGCTTTTCAAAAGGCGTTAATCCAATAATGGTTAAATTTTTCATGCATTGATGATCTTGAAAATATAATAGCAGGAGATCCCATAACAAATATCAAAATCTTAGTGGTTTTGATAGGAGGGTTGTTATGGTAGAATAAAAGTAGTTAATTTCTATTATATTTTTAATAATAAAGGTAATTTGATAATGATTTTTTAACAAACAAGTAGTAAATGCTTGAGTATTATTAACCAAAAGGCTACAAATTTATTGAAATTCAACCTGAGGTCGCTTTTTTGTGCTGTGTTTTGAGAAAAATAAATATTTATTTTATGTTTGAATAACTAAAGGGATAATTTTATCTCATAAAGCTTTTTGAGTTATGTTTTATAACAATAGGTTGTCATTTTTGATTTTTACATTATGTTATGCACGATCCTTTTTTGGCCTCCGTAAAGCGAATAAAGCTTTTTGGAATGTAATTATCCTGCTTCGCATATTGATTTTATATTTAACTTAAAAGTTAAATATAAATAATCGTTAATATCTTTCAATAGATCAGCTGGTTACTTTTATTTTACATTTATGCTTGCAAAGAATTCCTAATAAGCGTATATTTGTGCCACACAAAACAAAGGTGATACCTTTTCGGGGTGTAGCGTAGCCCGGTATCGCGCCACATTTGGGATGTGGAGGTCGTAGGTTCGAATCCTGCCACCCCGACTGAAAAGCTCTAACGAAAGTTA
>NZ_JBWKUH010000030.1:0-64732 GCF_059420745.1 Sphingobacterium sp. GW821-FHT03E03 | reverse complement strand
GGTTTTTGTAGTATTTTTGAAATGTAAAAAAAATCACTTAAGTTATTAGGATAGATATGAAGTGTAGAAGGTTATTGGTTGCATTGTTCACATGTGGTGTGATCTTAGGTAATGTGTCGTGCAAAGATTTCTCCAACAAGGTATTGGGTAGTGGCAAAGAGGGCAGTAGGGATACTTTAAACGAAAAGTTAACCCAAAAGGAAAAAGTACCTGTTCTTTTGAATAAATGGGATTCTCTTCAAAAAAATCAGCTCCATTTTACAGTTGATAGCTTGCATCCTATCCCTGTAAAGCAACAAAAACGTAACCTGAAAGATTCGTTGCGAAGAGCTTTTGATGCACATCCAAAGCATATTTATTTGACATTTGATGATGGACCTTTGATCGGGAGTGCGGCGATAGATTCTTTGGCAAGAGAGAAAAATATAAAGGTAAGTGTGTTCTTAATCGGTAAGCATGCCAACATGAGCAAGGGGAGAAAGCGGGATCTTCAGAAATATGAAAGTAATCCTTTAATTGCTTGCTATAATCATAGCTACACGCATGCAAATAACCAATATTCACGATTCTATAATAATCCGGAAAAAGCTTTTGCAGATTTTGAAAAGAATGAAAAGGATCTTAATCTTCAGCATAAAATTGTTAGACTTCCGGGTAGAAATATCTGGATGTATGATGATATCCGCAAGATAGATTTAAAAAATGGCTCTACAACAGCTGATATGCTTCATAAAAATGGTTATCGTATTTTTGGTTGGGATGTGGAATGGCGTTTGAATAGTATTACAGGTAATGCGATAGTGAGCCAAGAAGCGACATTATCCCATATACGCAACTTTATGAACAATAAAAGTTCGATGGTCCCGAATAATGTGGTTTTTTTAATGCATGATGACATGTTTCAGACTAAAAAAGGGCAACAACAATTATCTTCGTTAATCGATGCACTTAAAAGCGATGGATACCAATTCGAGCTTATGCAAGATTACCCCATTAAATATTAAATAAAAAAAGGATTGGCTGTCATCTACAGCCAATCCTTTTTATGTTATTCCAAACTCTTTTGGATAGACAACCATTCCTTTAACTCCAACTAATGCACCCTGGTGGAGTTCGATAATCATGCAATTTTCATCTGGAACCTCAAATGGCATTTTAATACCATATTTGACCGTTTGTTCATAGCCAAATCTTGGGTAATAATCTGCATGCCCTAGTAGGATAATAGATCCGAAATCAAGTTGCTTTGCGATTTGATGGACTTCTACAATTAGTTTACCTCCGATGCCTTTTCCCTGAAATTCAGGTAATACTGCAATTGGGGCTAAAGCAAGGGAAGGATAGCTCTCTTGATTTTCTTCATTAACAATTTTAATCCTTGTCACTAAAATATAGCCAACTGGTTTACCATCGATCTCTGCAACTAGTGCAAGTTTGGGTATGAATCCAGTCGATTGACGGAGTTTTTCAACCAGAAACTGTTCCTGATGATCACTATATTCTTCCTGCTCAAATGCTTTCTGAACGAGTTCAAAAACGGCTTGATAATCACTTGGGATTTCCTGTCTAATGTGTATCTTCATGATTAAGGTAGATTTTTTTCGAAAGATATATTTCTACATTATTATTTCTATTGCTATCCGCAATTAACCAATAACAATGTTTCTTGTAAAAATACGTATTTCCATATAATTCTATAGCGATTATAATTAAAACTTGTCATGTGATTTTTTCAAAATATAACTGTTCTATTTTTAAGTAAAAGATCGAGCGTCTATGTATTTGGACGATATTTTTTTTAAACTACCAATTAGGGGGATATATAACTATAAATTGGTTATTGTACAGCTTCAACCAGATCGATTTTACCCGGTATTATCAAGCTGTAGCGATCTACATATTTTCTTTTAATGACTTGTAAATGAGTTGTTTGTTTGTGTATTTTTAAATAGTGTTAAAATAACACTTGCATTGTTTATTTATTTTTGTATTTTCATCTATTCAAAATTCAATTATAAACCGGCTTTGATAAGATCCTAAACCGAGTATCTTGTGGAAGCAAATAAATAACTAATAAACATACAATTTAAACCATTAAACAGTTTTTATGATTAATTGCCATTATTTCTCAAATCAATGGAAGAGAGCGTTTTGGACTGGATCACTGTGTTCAATCGTCGCACTGAGCCCCCAAACTGTAGATGCTGTAAGCCTAGCGTCTTACGGAAATCTCTTTCAACAAGAATTAAGTGTCACTGGTATCGTGCGAGATGAATCAGGAATGCCAATTTCTGGAGTAACCGTTTCGGTTAATGGAACTAATTTGGTGACAAAAACGGACAATGAGGGTCGCTACAAATTGGACAAAATTCCGCCCAATAGTACGGTCAATTTTCGCATGGTTGGTAAACAGACTATAGATGAAGTGATCAATGGACGACGTGCCATAGATGTAACACTGCTAAATTCTCAATCCAGCTTGGATGAAGTCATTGTGGTTGGTTACGGTAAACAGCGGAAGGAAACCGTAACCGGTGCCGTTGCTACAGTTAAGGGGAGTGATCTTGCGCAATCACCGGCATTGAACATTTCCAATGCAATGACGGGAAGAATTCCTGGGGTTATTGCTACAAATGGTAGTGCGGAACCTGGAAATGATGGATCTACGATCAAGATCCGTGGTACAAATACCCTAGGGAATAGTAGCCCATTAGTGGTTATTGACGGTGTGCCGGCCCGTGAAGGGGGAATCGAGCGACTTAATCCCCGCGATATTGAAAACATTTCTGTTCTAAAAGATGCTTCAGCAGCAATTTATGGTGCAAGGGCAGCGAATGGCGTTATCCTCGTGACAACACGTCGGGGAAAAACCGGTAAGCCACAGTTTTCTTATACCTTCAATCAAGGATATTCTCAACCAACGGTAATTCCCAAATTGACAGACGCTACACAATTTGCGGAAATTCGTAATGAGCTTGAAATCTATAACCTACCTGTGGATGAATGGTCAGCAGCATTAACCGCTATAAATGGCACAGGATCTTATACCAAAAAGGATGGAACAGTGTTGGGGGCACCTTTTAAACCTGACGATATTCAAAAATTTAAAGATGGTTCAGATCCTTGGGGCCACCCGAATACAGACTGGTATAAATCTACATTGAAAGATTGGTCTCCTCAACAACGTCATAATCTCCAGATTAATGGAGGAACAGAAGATGTTAAATATCTATTGTCATTGGGTTACCAAAATCAAGATGCTTATTACAAAAATTCTGCAACCGGTTACAAACAGTATGATTTACGTATTAACCTTGACGCAAACATAAGTCAATACATCAAAACGCAGTTTGGTGTATTGGGGAGGCAGGAAAACCGTAACTTTCCGACAAAAAGTGCAGGAACCATTTTTCGCATGTTGATGCGCGGAAACCCTACGCAACCAGCGATATGGCCAAATGGAAAACCGGGTCCTGATATTGAGAATGGCGAAAATCCTGTCGTTATTACAACGAATGCCACCGGATATGATCGGGATAAGCGATATTACTTCCAAACAAATGGACAAGTGGATATCACAAATCCATGGGTAGAAGGGCTTAAACTAACATTAAATGCTTCTGTTGATAAGTACGTAAAAAACCAGAAGACCTGGGGTACTCCTTGGACATTGTATTCCTGGCCGGGTGCTTACGAAGCGGATGGTAAGACGCCTCTATTGCAAGCTGGCCGACGTGGCCCAGCGGATCCAAACCTAAATCAAAGTAATGAAGATCAGCTCAATATTCTATTAGGGGGGATTTTAAGTTTTGACCGAAAATTTGGAGACCATCAAGTAAACGCTATTGCTGGGGTGAACAGAGAGACGACGGATAACGACAAGTTTAGTGCCTATAGGCGTTACTTCCTCTCAAATAGTATAGATTACCTATTTGCAGGTGGAGAACAAGAGAAAAATAACGACGGAACAGCTTGGAAAAGAGCGCGGTTAAATTATTTTGGCCGTTTTGGTTACAACTATAAAAGTAAATATATTGCGGAGTTTCTCTGGCGCTATGATGGTTCCTATATGTTCCCTGAAAGTGAACGTTTTGGATTTTTCCCTGGTGCAATGGCTGGTTGGGTAGTATCGGAAGAGAATTTCTGGAAGGAAAATATCCCAGTCATCAACTATTTTAAAATTCGTGCCTCTTATGGGCAAATGGGGAATGACAATATTTATTGGGAAGATAAACTGCAAGAATATCAATACTTTTCTACCTATTCATTTGGAACCTATGTTGTGGATGACAAGCTAGCCAAAACATTGTTTGAGAGCCGTGTACCAAATGAAATGGTTACCTGGGAGGTTGCCAATAATTATAATTTGGGCTTTGATTTCCAATTTTTACAGGGTAAGTTAAATTTTGAATTTGATATCTTCAAAAATCGGCGGAATTCCATTCTATGGCGAAAAAATGCTTCTGTTCCGCAAAGTACCGGTATGACTCTACCAGCTGAAAATATTGGTAAGGTGGATAATAAAGGCTGGGAATTTAATCTCGGTTATAAGGGTAAAGTCGGTGAACTTGGATATACAGTCGGAGTCAATGGGGGCTATGCGAAGAATAAAATTATTTTCTGGGATGAGGCTCCAGGTGCTCCTGCTTGGCAGCAAAGTACAGGCAAGCCTATCAAAACAGATATCTATTATGTATATGACGGAGTATTTCGAGATATGGATGATATCGCTGCCAATAAACTTGATTATAGTGCCATTACCAAAACTTTACGTCCAGGTGATATGAAATACAAAGACCATAATGGCGATGGGAAAATCACACCGGATGATAAAGTCAGAAGAGATAAAAATAGTGACCCAACATTTCAGGGAGGATTTAATTTCAGTTTGAGCTATAAGGATTTTGATTTGTCTGTTTTGTTCCAAGGAGCAACAGGCGGAGAAATTCGTGTTGGTACAGATGAATCGGGTTCTATTGGTAATTTTCTGGAAGAATTCTACGATAAACGGTGGAGCATAACTAATCCGAGCAGTGAATACCCTCGACTAACGGATCGGAGTAACCAATATTACTCGTACAATAATACATATTGGATGCGGAGCACCGATTACCTACGTCTAAAAAATGTAGAATTGGGTTACAACCTTCCATCAACAATCTGCGATAAAATTGGTATTGGTTCATTGCGTGTGTATGCGAATGGTATGAATTTAGTCACGTGGAGTAAGCTAAAGATGTACGATCCAGAGGCTGTAAACGCGCTGGGACAATATTATCCACAGGCGAGATTACTCAATGCAGGGGTGTTGTTATCGTTTTAAGTATTATAAAATTATGAAAATAAAGAAAGGCTTACTGTCCGTACCTACGGACCAATAGGTTTTGGGTATAATGAATAGCCTTTGGAAGTTTATTCTCAGAAAAATAAATCAGATAAGAAAATGAAAAAAATAGTAAATATATCACTATCTATACTTGTATTATCGTCTGGACTTCAGTCCTGTAACGACGATTTCGTGAATACAAAGCCACTTAGTGAAGTTCCTAACGAACTGGTGTGGTCTGACCCAGGGCTGTCAGATGCTTTTGTGGTTGAAATATATAATGGTTTTGGTGTAGGTGGTTTCTACGAACAGGAGATGGCTTCTATGACAGATGAAGCACTATTCACTCACCCAAATCGTGGGATTAATACAGTAACTGAATCACGGTCCAATCCAGCTGATCAAGGTTATATCATGGATACCTATGAATATGGACGTATGTATGTACGTATTCGGGCAAGCAATATTGCTATTTCAAATTTGAGACAGGCAAAATTTGATCAAGTAAAAGCAAATAAAATATTAGGAGAAGCGTATTTCTTGCGTGGATATTATTATCAGCAACTCTTACGTTTCTATGGCGGTGTACCCGTAGATAATAAGATCTATACCTTAAATGATAAGGATTTTATGAAGCCCAGAAATAGCTATGCTGAATGTGTCGACGCGATCGTCAAAGATCTAGATAGTGCAGCGCTACTTTTAAAGGATATAACGCCAGCCAAAGGGAGGGCAAGTGAAACAGCGGCTTTGGCGCTAAAATCCCGTGTGTTGTTATATGCTGCGAGTGATCTTCATGATGCTAATAAAGCCGGTGCTAAATCCGCCCTCTTGAAAGCTTATACAAAACCGGAATATTTGATGTATACCAGCGGTAGCCAGACTGAGCGTTGGACAAAAGCCAAGGAAGCGGCAAAAGCTGTCTTGGATCGGGCCAGCTTTGCCTATAAACTGGATATGACCAAGCCCGTATCGGCAACAGAGGGAGCTGCAAACTATATGGCCTTGTCGCTAGGGGGTGGAAGTAAAATGGCAGATGCTGCAGGAGCCAAAGACATCATTTTAGGCCGTTTTTTCATTAATGAAAAAGACGAACGCGGTGGATGGGTTGGACGTGATAATGGACCAAATGGTTATCACAACTGGGCGGGAAATACACCTATACAATTGCTTGTTGATGATTATGAGACGGATAAGGGGCAAAAATTTGATTGGTCAAATGCTGCCATGGCTGCGGCTCCCTATCAAAACCGTGATCCGAGATTGAAGGCAACAATTCTATACGATGGTTCCGACTGGAAACCAAGGACGGCCGATGTGACAAAAAGGGATCCCAGCAATCAGATCCAAACTGGTCAATATGAAATTGTTAATGCGCAAGGTAGTAAAGTCACGCATTTTGGTTTAGACACTAGAAAAAGTCCTGTTGAAGACTGGAATGGCTCAAGAACGGGTTATTATATGCGGAAGTTTGTTGATCCTGATCCTGCTCAGGAAGATCAAAATACAAGACAACGTATTCCTTGGCCGATGTTGCGTTATACCGAAGCTGTATTAAACTATGTGGAGGCCTGTATCGAATTAGGCGAAGAGGCGGAAGCAAGAACTTGGCTAAATAGAATTCGATTCAGAGCAGGAATGCCTGCAGTTGGAGTTGAAGAGACAGGAGCAGCACTCAAAAACCGCTACCGGAATGAGCGCCGAATAGAATTGGCTTATGAAGAGCATCGCTTTTTTGATGCAAGACGCTGGATGATCGCTGCAGAAACGATAGGACGTAAAGCCAACGTCATCAATATCACAGGAACGCTAAAAGACAATAAGACAGTGACATTGTATAAATATGATCCGAGCAATTATAATTACAAATATTTTGTAAGTAATATTGATCCTGGAATCGAAAATAGAAACTGGGATGATAAGATGTATTTTACTTCTTTACATCGCGATGAAATAAATAGAAATACCCAGCTTATTCAGAATCCGGGATATTAGATATCTTTAGAAACATCTCTCCGGTAATTATCGGAGAGATGTTTTTTTATCAGGCCTTTTTCTGACGTTCAATATTGGGTAATAAGCCCGTCGCAATACCGATCAATGGAAGATAGGCACAGATGTTAAAGACGTGTTCAATGGAAGTTTTATCCGCGAGCCATCCCAAAATGGCAGAACCAATTCCACCCATACCAAAGGCAAGTCCAAAGAAGAGTCCAGCGATCATGCCCACTTTTCCCGGAATCAATTCTGTAGCGTAAACCAATATGGCAGAGAAAGCAGAAGATATAATCAGTCCGATCAGAATAGACAGTATCATCGTTAATGTCAGCCCCACATGTGGCAAAAGTAATGTAAAGGGCGCCGCACCAAGTATTGAAACCCAAATAATGAGTTTACGGCCGTAGCGATCGCCTAATGGGCCACCGAGTATTGTTCCAACCGCTACGGATGCAAGAAAAACAAAAAGATAAATTTGTGATTCTTGTACAGTAATGCCAAACTTATCGATAAGATAAAATGTAAAATAGCTGGTCATAGATGCCATATAGAAATACTTTGAAAATATAAGAATCAACAGGATAACTAGAGCAAAGATGATTTTGGATCTGGAAAAACTCGATTTTACCTGTGTCGCACTAGGTGTGCTGACGGTAGCTTTTGGTTTAAGATGCAATTGGTACCAATTTCCGACATAGGTAAGAATTAAAATGGCTAGAATTGCCAATACACCAAAAACGCCGATGTATTGTTGGCCAAATGGGATAACAATCAGTGCCGCTAGGAGAGGACCTATTGCACCACCAGCATTTCCGCCAACCTGAAAAATTGATTGCGCCAATCCTTTTTTGCCACCAGAAGCTAAGTGCGCAACACGGGAGGCCTCAGGGTGAAAAATAGAAGATCCCATGCCAATGAGGCTCACTGAAAGCAAGATATAGATAAAACTGGAAGCAAAGGCAATACAAAGCAAACCGGCGAGGGAAAACAACATTCCGATAGCCAAGGATCTTGGCGTGGGATTCTTATCTGTGTAAAGTCCAACAAAAGGTTGCAGAATGGAAGCTGTCAGTTGAAATACTAGGGTGATAATGCCAATTTGCGTAAAGCTAAGAGCATAATTAGATTTTAACAGCGGATAAACAGCTGGAATAACTGATTGAATAAGATCATTCAATAGATGAGAAATACTAATTGCAAATAAAATAGGGTAGACCGTCTGGGAACTATTCCAAGAACCATCTGCTTTTAAAGATTCTGTTTTCATAAATGAATACATCAGGTCATCTGATGTTTTGTGACGTTATTTATTATTGTTTGGTTTTCGTGATTTTTAACTACAAAAGCTTTTAAAAATTATTTATGTTGGATAATTTGATTTGCGACGGCAACAGCTTGCTGAATGTTTTTATCTTTAATGGCTTCCATCAGGTCCTCATGTTGCTTTTGTGAGGCGATGAAGGGTGTTGTATCCTTATAGATTTCCATAAAAAATTTATTCACGTGAACCGATAAGGTATTGTATAACGCTGTTAGAATATTATTTCCACAAGATTCGGCGATTGCGCTATGAAAAGCGATATCTGCTTCTACACAAGCGATAAGATCTCCGCTAATGGCATATTTTGCTCTATTTTTAAGCGCAAGAGCCATATCTTTCAATCCTTTTGCGCTACGATTTATTGCGGCTTTTTCAATGATTTTCAATTCTAGAACGTGTCTAACCTCGAAAATATCGTTAAAATTACCTTTTTCAATTTTTGCATCAAGTGCATGGTGTCCGGTCACACTTTTGATAAATGTTCCCAAACCTTGTTGTACATTTAGATAACCAGATTGACTTAAATACTTTATTGCTTCCCGAATTGTAGATCTTCCAACAGCAAATTGTTTCATCAACTCGGGTTCAGTAGGGAGTTTTGAATCCACCGGAAAATTACCCAATTTGATTTTTTCTTCAATTGCGGCAGCGACTTCTTCAGCCAAGGATCTTCGTACGATGTGTTCATTTTTCATATAGTCATATCATCTGATGATTGCAAAGGTAAAATAAAATTCAGCTACAACACAAATAAATTTTCAATTTTATTATCGGGCCCATTGTGGGAGTTTTTCGGATACTTCAATATCTGCTGAAGCATATTGATATTGAAAAATAATTTCGGGCTCTATGTGGTTTTCCCGCACATCTACTCCTTTTAATGTATCGAAAATATCCAAATTGCGTTTCAGGAGTGGGAGTGCCCGAATGTATAAATCCTCAATATTTTCTAAACTGCGAGGTATTTGGCTACTCTTCCGATTTTGTGCCCGAGCCAGACAAATGTCGAGATTGTCTGTATAGAAAAATAATATTTCGATTCTATTATCAGGGTGGAAAGCTTTTATTTGTCTCAACAGGTCGAAATGTCTTTTCAATCCTAAATTGATTTCTATCGCAAAATCCTGATTAGCTAGAAGCTTATCCTGCAACATTTTTTCGAACCGTTTGTATCCATTCATTATTCCGAGCTCGCGATAACGCTGTACAGTGAGATCAGCATCAAGTATTTTAACACCTTCGGGTATAAAATATGGACCACAAGTGCTTTTTCCAATGTTTGGTGGCCCAGCAATTACGTAGATTGTTGCCATATTCAGATAAATCGAATTGTTCCATCCTGATACTCAGCAATCATTTGTCCGTTCTTATGATAGATCAAAGGTAATTGCTGTGAGAACAGATGACGGCGGATATTTTGTCCTAGGTCTTTTTTCCAAGCTATTTTTTCTTCGATTGCCATTATAAAAGGATCTTTTCGCATCCTTCCGATTGTGATCAGCTCTTCGTCTGGAATTATTTTTTTCATTTAGTATATAATTGATTGTTGTCAGGTCTGTGTGTTAAATATAAACAGATATTGTTAAATACTAAAATTATATTAACATAAAAGAGTTTAAAAGCCGATCTGAGCACTTCTAACAGCTATTAGATAAGGTCGTTAAATTGAGAAAACTAAATAGGGTCTTAATACGGTGGGAATATCGGGAGATGAGAAGCTTTTCCAGATGGAAACTGTTCTCCCAAAATATGTGGATATGTTTCATGGAATTTTATTTCAAAGCTTCCAGGTGGTACTACTAGCATGATTCTCCTCATTGGAGTATTTTTGCAAACTGTTGTTGTGTTCTTGGCTTAAGGTTGTCGGCAACTATCAAGGTACAATAAACTTGCCATTCTACGCCACATTTACTTTTCTTTTATTGGCTTCTTTTTGAAGTACGTAGCTGTGAAAGATAACTGAAATATGCGTAAAATTTGGGCTCGAACAAAGGCCCATCCTTTCCAATGTTGATATTAACAAAAAAAACAATAAAAATCATAACTAGTATTTTTAGATTACTGTTCTTTTTTTATTTCGTTGAATGATACTAGCTTATCTTATAGCGGTCTTGCAGATTCTATGGATTGATCTATTACAAACCGGTCTATTTTCCATCCATTTATTTGCTTTATCAAGGTCAACTGAACGTTTCGCCGTTCCTTTTTTCCTACTGAGAATTCTATTAACCAACTCTCCTCAGCAATTACTTTGTCTGAAGAATAAGTGTCTGTTCCTCCCATGGACTGCGCTGACACCCATTTTGGAAGTGATTGATTATTTTCCCGCATTTGATCTGATAGATGATCTTTTGCTTTTTTAGGGTTTTCTCCTGTTAACGCGTGCATAAATTGAGATATTGTTTCTCTCGGACTTAGCCTGGATATAAAACCTTCTGGATTTGCTCCAGTTATAAATTTACAGATTATAGTGCCATTATCACTCGTTACTTTTATAAGATCGACTTCATATGTGATAGCGATAACTGCTTTTTTATCCTCTTCCTTTTTTAGGTATTCGCTCGTATGGATAATTTTTATTACTCTATTCTTTGAGTCAAATTCGTTGATCGTAAGGCGTCTTTCTTTAAAAATATTATTAATTGTTATTTTTTCTTCACGACTTAATACAAAGCCTTTTGCATTATATTTGATTTTTATGTCGCGCTGAACATCATAGCTACCGTATAGCGTATAGGATTCCGTCATTGTGTTGTCGGTATAGGTATAACTGTACTTCGGATTGTTCTGTTTATAGTTGTAGAATGTCTCATTTTCTATCGTATTCCAGTCTTTTCTATAGGAAAAAAAATTGTTTAGATCAGTCTTTTTGTACATCTGCCCGTCGATGATTTCTTCCATGAAATCTCTGCCTTTGAAATCTAGAAATTTATTGGTTTTTAATACGATGTAGGCGTCTGAGGAAAGTTTTTCATTAGGAGATAATGGATTAGGAGCCATCATACTTTGGCCCAAAACGGATTGAATAAGTAATAATAACGTGAACAAAAAAATATTTCTCATCTATTATGTAATATGATTGTATTGTGTCATTTTCCATAATAAAGATAAGGTATTCATAGAAAGACTACAATAATAAAACATTGTGCTGTATTTTACTGGCTTTTCGTCAATACAATTATTTGTTTTATAGTAAAATAGAGGTCACTATTGCAAATACGAGAATTGGTGTTTGAGTCAGCTAAATTTAATAATGTGTTTTTTAAAAAAGGTAAATGGAAACCAATTTAGAAGGAATTGATTAAGATAGTATACTACCCTTTGTGGCCTTCTATGAAAATACTTTATAATATGTCGTTACTCGTCAATTTGCGAGCTGAATTGTCATAGGACATAGATTTCAATAAGTTTTTTTTAAATTAGATCTTATAAATTGATCTCATGAAAAAACTTCCAATTTTATTCCTTCTACTAATTTCTAATACTCTCTATTCTCAAAATCTTACGCCGTACGAAAGAGGTAATGGCAATCAATCCACGACTTTTGAAGAAATGCGTGAATTCTATCGGGGATTGTCAAGGCAATTTCCAGCGATCAGTTATGAAACAAGAGGAGAGGACGATAATAAGGCTCCGATTGATGTAGTGATTTTCAACCCCTCAGAACAAACTTTGGAAGGATCGAGAAAAGACAAGTCAGTTTTGTTTATCAATAATGGGATTCATCCAGGTGAGCCAGATGGAATTGACGCAACCATGATACTCATGCGAGATTTGGCGACAGGAAGAATAAAAGCGCCTAAAAATGTAATTATTGCTGCCATAGCTAGCTATAATGTAAGTGGTATGCTAAACCGAAATGGTTTTTCTAGAGCGAATCAAAACGGACCAGAGGAGTATGGGTTTCGTGGGAACGCGAGAAATTACGATTTAAATAGGGATTTTATAAAAACAGATACCAGAAATTCGAGGAGTTTTCAGCAGATTTTTCAATGGATAAAACCGGATGTGTTTATTGACAATCATGTCAGTAATGGAGCAGATTATCAATATACGTTCACCTATATTTCCACCAATAAGGAGCGTTTAGGAAAGGAGTTAGGTGACTATTTTAATGGTCATATGCAACGAAAACTACTTATGGATCTGGAAAATGACGGTTTTATTTCCGTCCCTTATGTCAATATTCATAATGATGTTCCTGATGGTGGTTTTCCAGTTTTTATGGATTCGCCGCGATATGCAACAGGCTATACAAGTCTATTCAATGTAATTGGTACCGTCGTGGAAACACATATGTTGAAGCCTTATAAAGAACGGGTAAAGGCAACATATGATTATATGCTATATAACCTCAAATTTATTGATGAGAACCACAAAGTTATCCGACAAAAAAGAATAGAAAATCTCAAACAGTATCGTATAGGGAATAGGTATCCCATTATGTGGAAACTCGATTCTACAAAATATGAAAACATCGATTTTAAAGGTTTTGAGGCTAAATATAAGCCGAGTGAAGTTTCCTCAGAAAGTAGATTATGGTATGACCGAAATGCCAAATTTTCAAAACAAGTTAAATTGTATAACACCTATATCCCAACCAAAGAGATTACTATACCAATGTATTATGTAATTCCACAATCCGAATGGAAAATTATTGATTTACTGAAACTCAATCAGATCAAATTGAATCCAATACAAAAGGATTCTATTATTACTGTAGAACAATATAAGATCAAAGATTTTAAGACAACTTCAAGCCCCTATGAGGGGCATTATCTCCATTATGATACTCATGTATTCAAAGAATTGAAGAAAATTAAGTTCAGAGCTGGGGACTTCTTGGTCCCGCTAAATCAAGAAGGAGTAAAGTTTCTCTTGGAAACACTCGAACCAGAAGCGATTGATTCCTATTTCAACTGGAATTTCTTTGATGCTATTCTGGGCCAAAAAGAATACTATTCGGCCTATGTTTTTGAAGATACTGCTGCGAAACTTTTAAAAGAAGATAAAGATCTAAAATCTGCATTTGATAAAGAGAAAGCAAGCAATTCAAAATTTGCTGCTGACGGAAAAGCCCAGATAGATTGGGTATACAGACATTCGAACTACTATGAAAAGTCACACCTTCTTTATCCTATTTTTAGGATTATGCCTTAGGTACTTATAAATAGCAGAGATTCTGTTACAAATTTCCCTAATTGAGTTACACTGATTATTACAGTTCTTCAGAACTTTGTGTCTATAGGTAAAACAAAATAATATGCAAACAATATTAGGTTCCGTCGGCATTGGTGCAGCTAGCGGAAAATGATATCCTGTTTGACGAGGGATTAGCCTATGCTAGAAAATTAGATGAAGCAGGTGTCACAACCACTATTCAAACTTATAATGGGTTTATTCATGACTATGGATTATTGAATCCCTTGGATCATATCGAAGCAGTGAAGCTTTCAACAGAACAGGGCGCGCTAGCGCTCAAAAAGGCGCTATTTAGAAAATAGCAGCAAGTGAATTTTAGATTAAGGTATATATTTTATTCAGTGATGGCGTAAAAGTTATATTAGAATAAAGTATATACCTTTATTGTCTGGTAGCGTACTGTTTACATTCACATTTGAGAGATTAAAAAAATAATGAATTAGATGAAGTACATAGTAAAAGATATCATAAGTTTAACAGATAGGAAGAGACATTTTATTGAACGTCTTGTTGCAGATCTACGCACGATAGAACACATTGAGGCGATTGCATTGGGGGGATCACATGCGACAGGAAGAGCAAATGAAAACTCCGATATTGATATAGCCATTTATTATAACGAAAAGCAGCCCTTTTCAATCCAATACATCAGAGAATTTGTAAAAAAATAAAGTGAATGTTATTTTGACTTTGGATATAAAATCGTTGGAAAAAAATACAGCCGAATTGAAAAATCTATTTAATGAAGTAGTCCTTTTCACCAAGGGTTTATATCACCCAAAATTTGATTTTAAGAAGTAATACAGATCGGACCTATTTGAATATCACTGGAAATAAGAGGTTAATTATGTTGCTTTAGTATCTTCGGTATTTTTGGCTGCTGTTTGCACAACTTTGGTGATCCCGCTTTTGGCCGACGATTTAACTGCAGTTGTTTTAGGAGCCGATGATATTGTTTTTGTTGGTGCGGGCTTAGGCTGTTGTTTGGTTGAACTAGGGGTATTTTTGGCAGCTATTTGCACAACTTTGGTGGCCCTGCTTTTGGCTGGTGATTTAACTGCAGTTGTTTTAGGAGCCGGTGATGTTGCTTTTGTAGGCGTGACCTTAGGCTGTTGTTTGGTTGAACTAGGGGTATTTTTGGCTGCTGTTTGCACAACTTTGGTGAACCTGCTTGTGGCCGACGATTTAACTGCAGTTGTTTTAGGAGCCGGTGATGTTGCCTTTGTAGGCGTGACCTTCGGTTGTTGTTCGGCCGAACTAAATGTATTTTTGGCTGCTGTTTGCACAACTTTGGTGAACCTACTTGTGGCCGACGATTTAACTGCAGTTGTTTTAGGAGCCGGTGATGTTGCCTTTGTAGGCGTGACCTTAGACAGTTGTTTGGTAGAACTAAGTGTATTTGTAACTGTTGCTTGAGCGACTTTAGGCTGTTGATTATCTACGCTGTTCGTTTTAGTAACTGGTTGAGCATCTTTAATTAGTGTTTTTTTAGCTGATGCTTTAAAAGTATTTTCTTTTATAGGAGTAGACTTACTCTCATCAACAAGAAGTTCTTTTTTTACAAGTTTTTCTTTTGCTGATTTAACACTTTTTTTCTTTAAATCCTTATTTTTAATACCTTCTGTCAATAATTTGGCGGTTTTTTCTATCCGGTTACGAAACTCTTTTTCGCTCAAATGAACACGCAAATACTCGATCGCACTGTGTAGATGAGTAATTACTTGATTTTTTAATTCTTTTTTAGGAGATTGAATGTTTGCAGATTTTGCCATAATTTATTGTTGTTTTGGGAGTTAACATAAATATAACATTAATTTAATCAAAAATACGATAAGTAACAATAAATTTTATTGAATGATAACAGATAAATATTGGAAGGCCTTTCTACCCATTTACCGTCTTGGAGGTTAGCTCGTTACAACATAATCGAAGGATCTCTTGCATTTTTTGATAAACTTATTTCGTCATCAAATCGTCGAAACTAGTCACTATTTTTTCAACAAGAAACTCGTATACTTTAAGTTTGACTAAACAATTTGAGATAAGCACATGCTCGTTTAAGATTTGAACAGATAAAATACATTATTATGCCAAAAAGATATTTTCTTGTTCCGTTAATAGGTTTATTCTTTATGGGTAAATCCATTTTTAGTGTTTACAGTAACAGATCGGAGTTGGGAGATCGCCATACCCCAGCAACGCAAGATTCAATAGTGACAGCAAAATTACAACGTATTTTAAATAGATAAGGGGAAATTGATAAGCCTGGATTCGTATTTATGGTAAAATATGATAGTAGCACCTGTTATCAAGGATCAATAGGAGTAGCCTCTAGGTACCCAGTTAAGAATTAGCATTGAGCGACGGAGCCAGTTTCATCTTACGCTGAAACTGGCAAATTTGATGATGTGAGATGGACGCATACCGTAGAATGACTTTACGCCAGGATCCTTTTAAGATAGATGCCTCAGAACGCTAACTTACTAACAAAATCTGAACTGACGAGCACGACTGATGTCTCCATTTGTCGCAAGGGGATATTCCAATATTCCCGCAGTAATTCTTCTTTTTCTATATGGCTAACTTGACGAAAGCCGTTTTTTACATAGAAATTAATTGCCCAATTGGCATTAGCCCAAGTGCCAATTAGGATTGGTTTATTGGTAAGTGCTGAAAGGTGTTTTAACAATTTGCCACCAATTCCATTGTTTCTGGCTGTCGTCCTCACATATGCATGGCGGATTAGGGTCACATCTGATTTGTGTTGAATCCCCATTACACCAAGTATAGTGTTATCTTGGTGATAGCACCAAAATTCAACCCCATCAGCAATTTGTTCCCGCAACTCGTGTTCATCCATATAAGGCTCTTTCCACCGGTCTTCAGGTATCTTACCCTTGTAAGCTGTAGATGCATCGTTAATAATCTCGTAGATCGTATCGAATTCTGAATTTAGACTCTTTCGTATCATATCCCTTAACATATAATTCATGAAATATTTTCTTTTGTTATTTTATAAATCAAAGTTATAAGACTGAGATCGCATAGTGCTTTACATATGTTGATAAAAATATTATTTTAACTGCTTACGAATTCTGCTAAGCTGAGTGGGGGTAATACCGAGATGGGAAGCGATATCCCGTAAGGGTACGTAGTTCTCTATAATAGAATGACATTTTAAAAATTTCTCATATCTAATTTGAGCTTCCTCCATGACGATGGATACTTCTCGTTCTTCTTTATCGATGACCCAATTCTTTTCAAGATAATTAATATAAAAGGATTTTAGGTCATCTGTTTGGAAAAGCAGTTCTCTGAACTTTTTATAGGAAAGACTCAATAATGAACAGTGGGTTATGGCTTGAAGGGTAAATTTTGAGGGACGATTTAGAATGCAGGAAACTGTCGATGCGACAAAGTCACCCCCAACAGCAATATTCTTGTTATAAATTTGTCCCTTTTCATCACTTATATATGCTCTTAAATAACCTGTGTGCAAAAAGCAAAACTCACGTCCAATGGAACCCTGTTGCACAAGTACTTGATTTCTTTCGAGGTTCACAACTGTTGCTATTTTTAAAAGATTCTCAAATGAAACTTGTGAAATTTTATGATATGAGTATATTTTTTCCTTAAAGAGTTGTTTCAAAGATTCTTCCATAGGGATAAAAATAGCAAATTTAAGACAGTAGTAATTGCTTCGGGTAAATTTTGTATTTGTTTTATAAAGTATCGATTGTGCTTTCTATTGTCGTTTATTTCTATAGCAATTCTTTAATTATTCTATGTTAGAATACACAAAAGCAACCTTTCCGTTGCCGGAGGTTGCTTAAGTTGCACCACAAAGCAGTTGATATGGTTTCAGCGTTTATTCACAGACCGATGGAGCAAGTTTTGTGTGCATTGTTCCTTCACTTTTTGTATTTTCTTTTGGAAAACTGACAAAACTCATAGCGAATGTTACAGCGAGTAACAGAATACTTACCCATAAAACATAATGAACTCCGTAATACGCGCTTATTACACCACCGAGAAATGCACCTAAGGATATGCCGATATTGAATGATGAAGTAAGTAAGCTATTCACAAATTCTAAGGCATGATGAGGAACAGACTGTGTTGTTCTGATATTTGAAACTAAAAAGCCCCCCGTATGAATCATTCCCCAAAGGGAAACGATAACGACCATTGGCGTAAAGATTCCACCAAGGTAGTAAGCTAAAACCTGTACTGTAATTAAAGAAGCCAAAAAAAGTCTTGCAGTCAATAACACATTTCTATTCAGGGCTAACCCCATAAGCCAGTTTCCTAAAGTTCCCATGCCACCAAAAAGAAGCAACATGATACTGATCTGAGCCCCATCCATTTTTGTAATTTGCTCAAGATAGGCAGTAAGATAAGTATAACTTGAGAACATTGCTGCTAATGTACAAATGGTAGAAATCAGATTGAGCCACAATTGTGGACTTTTTAGAACGGATATCTGATTCTGTGTAGACTTCGAGTTATCTGCTGGGATAGAAGGTATGAAGAGTAATAGACCGATAAAGGCAATCAAACTGATTGCGCTACTGAGGAAGAACGAAGCCTGCCAATTGTGGAAGAGATCTACAGCATATGTCGTTAATGGAATACCTAATACTGTAGCTAAGCTTAGCCCTAACATCACTGTAGAAACGCCTTTTGCGCCACTGTTTTTAAAGGCTATTGCAATAGAGATATTCCAGAATAGGGGATGTAAAATGGCTGGTAGTATACGGGCGACCATGAGTATCGAGAAATTTGAAGAAAATGCTGAGATTAAGTTTGAGAAAACGAATATGCTCATGACCAAACACAAAAGGAGTTTTCGATTTATTTTGGTCGTGAATGAAGTGATAAAAGGAGAGGAGACTGCGACAGTTATGGCAAAAGCACTAAGCAACCACCCCGCAGTATCTATTGATACCTGGAATTGCCGACTAATCGTTGGAAGGATGCCAACTATCCCAAATTCAGTGGTGATTATGCCAAAAGCGCCCAGAGCCAGGACGTAGATCGAATTTTTCATTGATGTCTAAAATTTATATATAGCAAATTTGAACAGAAAAATTCTAAAAAATCAGTATATTTTAATGATAAATAGGTATTTTTACATGATGAAACGCGAGAATATCGACCAATTGGTCAAAGTAGAGCATCATAAGGAGGTAAACTGTCCACTAAAAGACAATCAGTTCTCTTTTTTTCAAATCATATATGTGATTTGTGGAAAAGGATTCCTTAAGATAAATAACAATACAGCCTCATACAGCGAAGGCAGCCTGATCCTCCTTACACCAAATGATCAGCACTATTTGGAAATTGTCGAGAAAACGGAACTTTTGCTTATCAAGTTTAGCGAACGTTATGTTAAGGATTACAAATGGAACAGTATTAATTCTATGGAGTGCCTATTATACGGTGCTTCCTATTTGTCGGGGTGCATCTTACAGAATAAACCTGATGTTATTTTGGTTGATTCGATTGTATCGTCGCTTCTTCACAATATCAATCATCCAGACCTCTTCCATGAAGAGCTGACACTACACTATGTGAATGCTATTATTGTAATTGCTGCACGCAATATTTCAAAGATGAGAGTAGAGCATGTAGCCTCTAATACAGACAAGAGGGCCTTGGATATCATTAATTATATCCAAGGAAACATCCATGATCCAGCCCTGTTAAAGGTTTCTTCGATAGCACAAAAATTTGGTTTCTCTGAAAGCTATCTCGGTAGCTACTTTAAAAAGCAATGTGGTGAAACTATACAGCATTATATATTGAATTATAAAATGAGATTGATTGAGCATAGACTTCTTTTCAGCGATATGCGGGTTAACGAAATTGTTTCCGAATTTGGCTTTTCCGACGAAAGCCATCTCAATAAATTCTTTAAAAAGCGGCATATAATGAGCTTGACTGAATTCAGAAAGACAAAAGGACAAACAGAGTTGGAAGCTTAAATAAGACATCGGAACTATCTGTACCAAGAAATTCAGTAGCAAACGAATGATAGAAAGCTTGAAAAAATGATTAAAATTGACTCACAAAATATATAAATGGAAAATATTGAAACATCCAAATGGTTTTGGGCTATTGTAGAAAAGGCAGCACTTAGTAGGGAAAAGTTGAAAGAGATTCTTATTTCTTTTTCTAAAGAGGAAATAATTAGGTTTCAGGAAGAATTTGTGGACGCTTCTATTGAATTACAGTGTGAACCATTCACTGATTATATGGAAGAGTCAGAAGACGGGAGGGAAGATATTGCAAACTGGGTGGTGAGTAATGGTGAAAATTTCTATTTTGAAATTTTAGATAAGCCAGAGAAAATACCCCATAATGTTAGTGATTTTACGGAACAGATACTTTATGGGATAGCGGATGCAGTTTGTTTAGAAAAATATGGGGAGTCAACAGGTATTTATTAAATACTGTTTTTGATGAGTCTTAATGACAAAGAAATAGCTTATGAAATATCTTATAGTGAAGCATAATGATAGGTTAGCGTTGTAACAATGAATTTATGGACCAACTTTACTTGGATGTAGTTACATATATTCTAAAAGGGGGTTGGGAGAGTTTATTAATATTCAATTATTAAATAAACAACCCAAAAACGATACTTATAATAACATAAGCGAAACAGATTACGTAAGGGTATGCCCTAACATAAGTATCCTTTCGGTTCGTTTTTTTTTGAAACTTTGCAAAAAAATCCGCTATACTTGATTTCATATTTATATCCGGAGATAAACAATAGTGTGTACCGGTTTGGGTTGTAATTCTTAGCATAAAAGCCTTTTTCGAATTATAGTTGTAGATATTATAGGTTGTATTAGTCGGTAGATCAATTTCATTCCCACTACTATCTTTCATGTAAAATTTGTCTCCAGATTTCATAAAAGAAATTATCTGCATGGTACTTTTCATAACAATAATTAGAAGCCCAAAAACTACACTCAAGACTGCAATGATTAGCTGGGTTAGATTTACAGTATATTTAACACCAATTGCTTTAATGAATACTATCGAAAAAGGGAATAAAATAAATATGGTGATTAGTGATGCCCAAAAGGTATATTTACTATTGAAGATAGATAATGTTATCTCATTTTTATTCATGTATCGTTGAATTAAGTCGCTAAATTATCTCTGTTCTTAATCCACGTTTGTGAATGCCGTTGAGATTTTCCTTATACTTTTCTATATTGTTGCTGAAGTTAGTAAATAAGAGCGAACAGAGCAACAAACCGATGGGTTTATCGCAAGCAGATTATCTTTTAGTGCATTTACATATAACGATAGTCATATCATACAAACGAATCTTAAACGATGTACATCGAATATAAGATTGTGGTTCGTTATAGTGAAAAATAACGTAGTTTTAAATTGAATTTAGCGTTAATCACTGTGATCAATACTTTGAAAAAAGTCTTAGAAATAATTGAAACTACTTAACGGGGGTTTATATTTTGAATGTATACTTGGAAATATATGAAAAAAATTATATTTAGGTTTTCGCTGTTTAATCTTCTACTATGTGTTATATTATTTATCCTTTATAGAATTGTTATTAGTGGATTAGAGCCTACCGGTACAACTCTTTTTGATAGTTTTCTTAGTATTATGGATTTGTTTCTAAGTCTTGGGTTTTCAATGCTATATGTTGTTGCTATTTGTATTAGTACCTTGTTGTTTTTTCTAAATCAAATTGAAAAAATTAGGAACAGTTATTTTTTGTCCTTATTGACATTTTCCGGAATTCCGTTCTTGTGTGTTGTTTTTCTAGCTGTCGCTATTTTGGTTGATATTTACCAATATAGTGTAACGCTGATTCCATTAAAAATGCTGTTATACTTTTCAATAATCTATTTATTATGTACTGTTGTTGAATTTCTAGTGTTCAGAAAGAAACTTAGAAAAGTAATAGATAGTTGATTTGAATATAGGTGTGGAAAAGCTAATTATATACCTTCGCTTGAAAATAATAATAATCGCTATTGACAGGAAGTTGTCATTAGCGATTGTATACTATCAATGACTTACAGCTTATTAGGTCAAAACTTCGTCTATTATTCCAAATTCTTTTGCTTCAGCTGCTACCATCCAATGATCTCTGTCACTAATATCGTGAACTTTCTGATAGCTTTGGCCGCTATGTTTGGCTATAATATCACAAAGTTCTTTTTTTATTTTTAAAACTTGATTGGCAGTAATCTCAATGTCTGATGCCTGTCCTTGCACACCTCCTAACGGTTGGTGCAACATGACCCGTGCATGCGTCAGGGCGCTTCGTTTACCCTTAGCGCCACCACAAAGTAATATTGCACCAAAAGAGAGGGCCATGCCGGTACAGATTGTGGCAACATCCGGACTAATTAATTGCATGGTATCGTAAATGCCAAGTCCCGCATAAACTTCACCACCAGGAGAGTTAATATACATATGTATATCCTTTTTGGGGTCAACGGACTGAAGGAACAATAGTTGGGCTTGTACGATATTTGCAATATTGGATTCGACAGGAGCTCCCATAAATATAATACGGTCGATCATTAACCTGGAGAAAACATCCATCTGTGATACTCGCAACTCGCGTTCTTCGGTAATGTAAGGTGTCATTGCATGGGGGATACTGGAGCTTTCGATATGTGCAATGTAATTATCTACCCTTTCTTTTGGGACATAGCAGTGCCCGGCCGCAAATTTGCGGAACTCATTTTTGTCAATATTCATGATTTTGGAGATTTATGGTTTTCTAAATAGCCGCATTACTTTTTGGCTAAAACGTGTGTTTTTGGGTTGTGTAAACAGTGTTTGATGTATCGCTTCAATTTCACTTTTTAACTGCTTGCGACCATATCGTTGTATGGCCTCGTAAGCTTTTTGTTGCATGATAACTTTCTCTGCCAATTCCTCGTCCAGCAACAAATGGGCTTCGAAAAGCAATGTGTCACTAGGATGATTTGTCCCTAGGAGATGAGTTTCTATCTGTTGGGTTTCATTCCATGAAGTCGTCATAAACTAAGGATTTTTCTTTAACAGTTTCTCTCACTTTCTCTAAGCATTTGTATTTTTGAACAGTAGCACTCCGGGTTCCTGAATACCCGAATTCATCTGCGATCTCTTGAAGTGACATCTGGTCATAGTAAAAGCTTTTTAATAAATCCATACATTTGCGTCCTGCAGTTTCCAAGAAGCGAAGCAGTCGCTTACTTGAAGGAAACTCATCGTTCGCTAATGGGATTTCAATATGATCTAAGGGTAGGTTCAGGCTCGTTTGATAATAACGTTTCAGCCAGAGGTTTTTGGCTGTACCGACCAAATACCCAATATCATTCGTCAGTACCGTTGGAGTCCGTGTAGTCTTTTCATAATATACCACCAAGGCGTCTTGAAATACATCCTTGGCTTCATCAAAGTTTCCCCCCATACGACTGACATATTTAGCGACTGCTGGAAATGCACTTTTATACAGATCCATTATAAGTGTCTGCCGCCTCAATACTCGATTTGAATTACTAATACTGTGCATATTATAATTACCTTTTATAACGATGTACCAATTATGGTCAAAGTATCACCTTTTATTTTGAAAAAAAATTATCTTTCTTTTCGGACTATTATAGTCAATATAGTCAACATGTAGCTTGATCTTTTAGATTTTGCTATCTTCCTGATATTTCCCACCTTTTATGACAACGATTACCCATCTCTATGCAGACTGACTATTGATTCAGAAGACGCAGTACGTTGATAAAGCTAACGAATTTTTACACGAATATAAATCCATTAATAGGAAATAAAACTAACATCAAGGAAGGAAATCGTTAGACGCAGGTATGGATTTACTTATGATGACCCTTGGAATTTAGTTGATAAATTACCTATTTTTAGGTAGTAAATGAAGAACACAATTTTGTCTCAAAGAAGCCTTGCTGCTTTCATCGCAATATTAAGCTGGACCGCTATTGGTGCTCAATTTTTAATTAGCTGCAGTAATTCCTCTATTGCGATTAGCGAATTAGTCGTTAGGTTCTTTAGTTATTTTACAATCTTGACGAATCTCATGGTTGCGATTTGTTGTACTAGTATCGTACTGTTTCCAAAGAATAAGGTAGGACTTTTTTTTGCTAAACCGACAACAATCACAGCAGTGACATTGTATATTCTGATAGTTGGACTTATCTATAATCTGATACTTCGTTTCCTGTGGCAGCCTGCTGGAATAGCTAGGATTGTGGATGAAATGCTCCACTCACTTATTCCCATTTTGGTTTTGATCTGTTGGTGGAGTATGATTGATCAGCGTGTTATACACTGGAGATCTATATTTAGCTGGTTGTTGTATCCCTTTGTCTATTTGCTCTATACTTTGTGGCATGGAGCACTTTCTGGATTTTACCCTTATCCTTTTGTAAATGTTTCTGAACTGGGCATGAATCGCGTATTAACAAATAGCGTGATTATAACTGTGGTCTTCCTGCTAATAGGATTACTCTTAATCCGAATAAATAGACGAATAGCAAAAAAGAGATAATAAATATACACGGACTAAATCCAATCGAAATATACTACGAATACATTTTTATTTGCATCAAGAAGGAGCTAGCCTATAAAAATTTTCTGTAGTATCTATAGATCCAGTCAAGTCTGTAAGATCTATCTGGCAATATAATATATGCTTAAAGATGGTTATATTTAAGTTATATAAACCGTGCAATGGTGATAGCCGAAAAAAGAAAGCCCATAAGAAAGGTGAGGATGCGATTAGTGCTTCTGTGTATTATTTTAAGTCTATGTGGATGTGCTTCGTTGAAGCAGACGAGACAAGATAGCATGCATGAAATTTCTGAATTACAGTCTTTCGATGGAACTTATGAGAATCTAACAAGTGATCATGAGGGGAGCGAATTTTCGTCTCTATGGAATCAGCTGATCCTGAAAAATGAGATTGATATGTTGGATTTCAAGAACGCGAAAATAAGACTCAAGGCAATTGGAAGGAGCCAAATCAAAGCGACTTGGTTGGATAACGGTCTCGAAAAGAAAAGCATTGTGCTAAAAGGAAAGTTAAAAGGCAATTATTTCGTATCTCAGCATAAGCGCACCATCATACCTATCCCGCTAATATATGGAATGATCCAGAATAACCAATTCCAACTCTGGTTGGATCAAAATAGTCAGCTGCGTGTGGATAGGCTGCAGAATAGGTGGGGCTGGATATTTGTTTTCCTAGCGGGAACAGATAATACGTCTAACTACGAATACATAAAGGTGAAGGAATAGGTAGGCAATCTAGTTTTGGTGAAGCTTATTTACTATTAATTGATGCCATCGAAATTTGTGAAAGAGAGTAGATCAGATGATAAATTTATAATTGGGTTTTGCGAATAGATGCCATATTTGCGTGAGTGATGGCGAATGAGTAGATTAGTATAAAAATCAATTCGATATGAAAGCCCTATTAACCTGTATTTTTTGCTCATTGATTTCTCTTTCGCTATTTGCCCAAGTACAAAAAAATAAAAATGATCACTTTGCAGCTATTGATTCGGTGTTAGACCAGGTTTTAAGCGATCATCATGTAGCTGGTTTTGCAGTCGCGGTGGTGAAAGGGAATAAGGTCATTTATAGTAAAGGATTTGGCTATCGTGATATCGTCAATAAGAAACCTGTCACACCCAATACGCTTTTTGCCATAGGTTCCAGCTCCAAAGCTTTTACAGCTTCATTGTTAGGTTTGTTGAGGCAGGATGGTAAACTGACGTTTGAGGATAAGGCTGTAACACTACTTCCTAAGTTGAAGTTCTATAGTGATGAGATGGATAATCAGATCATTCTTCGGGACCTCATGGCGCATAGGACGGGTTTGTCAAGGTATGATTTATCCTGGTTTCTATTTAATAGCGATAACAAAGATAGTCTGATAACACGTGTTAAGTATATGAAACCTAGTTCGCCTGTACGGATGAAATG
Organism: Sphingobacterium sp. GW821-FHT03E03; assembly: GCF_059420745.1. Taxonomy (NCBI): domain Bacteria; kingdom Pseudomonadati; phylum Bacteroidota; class Sphingobacteriia; order Sphingobacteriales; family Sphingobacteriaceae; genus Sphingobacterium; species Sphingobacterium sp. GW821-FHT03E03. The sequence goes on along the minus strand of NZ_JBWKUH010000030.1, from coordinate 38,882 downwards.
GTATTATAATAACTTTATGTATTTGGCACAAGGAATGATTGTTGAACGATTAAGTGGTAAAACTTGGGAGAAAAATATACAGGAAAGGTTTTTCAACCCTTTAGAGATGATGCGTTCCAATACGGATATCCAGACATTTCAAAGAGATAGTAACGCTTCGTTACCCTATACTGTCTCTAAAGATAATATGATTAAACAGATTGATTATTACAATATTAATGGGATGGGACCAGCTGGAAGTATGAACAGTAGTGTTAATGACATGGCCAACTGGCTAAAGATTTGGCTCAATGGCGGTCGTTTCAATGGGAAAGTTATACTGCCAGTAGATTATATTAGTGAGGCTGCAAGTTCTCAAATGGTTATGGACGCAGCATTACCGGACAAACACAAAGACATTTTCCTCTCCAATTATGGTTTAGGCTGGATGATTGGTTCCTACAGAGGGCATTATCAAGTAGAACACGGTGGTAATATAAATGGTTTCTCTGCAAATGTTGCATTTTTTCCAACTGATTCTCTGGGAATAGTGGTATTGACTAATCAAAATGTTTCTAAGGTTCCCACTATCGTAAGGAATTCTATTGCGGATAGGCTACTTCAATTAGAACCAATTGATTGGAATGGTGAAAAAAAGGCCGAAATTGAAGCTTCACGTCTAGTTAAAAAAGAAGAAGGAAAGATTCCTGTCCCATCAACGACACCTTCTCATAAGCTGAAAGATTATACGGGCTCCTTCGAGAATCCTGCTTATGGAATCATTAAAATACATCTTAAAGATAATAACTTATACACTCTGCTTGGTTATGAAAACGTTATTCTCAAACATAGGCATTATGATGTTTTTGATCCAAGATCGGTAGATAAAAATGGGGTTGCGGATACGGAGCCAAGCAATCTTCTATTTAACTTTTTTAGCGATGTGGCTGGTCAGATTCAAGGTATAGGAATTTTGCTGGACGGTAGTGAAAAACCGGTTATGTTTGATCGCAAGGCGACGCCTGTTGGCGTAATGAAGTAAGAGTTGATGTAAATAAATTTAATAAGTACGATCAATTAACCCATGAATCATTGTGTCTATAATAAAGCGAATTATAGATGAACGCTATCAAATATAAATTGATAAGCCCACCTTAACAAGAAATAGGGTAGATTTAAGTGGAATTTAGTTTTCGATCACGAATAAAATGAAGGAGTATAATAGTAGATTGAAGACTAAAATTAATAAAAATGGAAATACACACCTTTTCATAAAAGTTAGAAAATGCTAATAGATATAATCAAAGATGCTAAGATAAAATTGCTTAAAAATGATCTCGGACATTTGCCCTTGATGAATAGGGCTCATATCGCTGAAAACCTGCGTGATCCTATAAAGATTAATCAGGTTTTCCTAGCCTGCTGTAAACTTGTCTATTCGACTTTCGAAATAAATGATGTTCCGCTTTGTCCAATATCTTGAACAAAGCGGAACATCATTTATTTCGAAAGGAAAACTTTGATTTTAGAATACTTTATGACAAAAATAAAAACTATTTAGAGGCAGTTAATTTAATAATTAGTGAATTGTCAATTTCAAAGGATATAATATAAAAAAAATGGATGTAGATATTGAAAAGCAAAATCAGAAATGCGTCCGGTACCAATGGTAATAATCGAAAAATTGACCGTGTACAAGCAAGAACTCAAAGACAGCAAAATGACCCTATGTTGGAACAGATTTTGCTCGATTATACAGACGAAATGATACTATTTTTTATGAACCTTTGCACATGGCAAAACCAATAAATATACATAATATATCCGTTGTAGCGATTTCTCGAGTGTATATTGCCACAATTTCTAGCTGTACCATGTTTATGGTGTTGCTTCTCTTTACCACTACGTGTTTCGCAACCTCGAAGAGGTATCTACAAGATACCGTTCGAGGAGGTTCGGAACTGCAGGTCTTTGATACCATCGTGACCAAGTGCGTCTATCAAGATGCATATGGAAAAAACACATTGCACGTAAAAGTCACGAATCCCTGCAATGATGATTCGTCTAGATTTGATGGAGTACTCACCCAGATCGAAGCGCGTGTGAAAAACAAAAAAGGTTCTACATCGGTGGTCTATGCATATCCCTATTCTCAAATGTCATTAATCTACTTCGTAAAGGAAGAAATACATATCCAGAACCTTGGTGGGCGAAAGGCGGCTATCATTCCTTTTTATTACTGTGGGGGATACGAGAGCTATGATATGAAAGTATCCTATATTGTCATTTATAGAAACAAGGACTATATCTTCCATCTAGACTATTATTGTGGAGAAGGAAAGGACTGTAAACCTGTCCAAAGCTTAAAAGTTACGCTGAGTGGTCTTCCAAAGGACATTCGGAGCTATTTGACCGGATACTTGACAAAAAAACATAAGTCCAGATCCAGCTTCCACCAAGAATAAACCCTAAATATTACTATACCAACGTGACAGATATTTCTTGTCCATTTTTATGGTGGATATCATGTTTTAAATACAAGTTGTGTTAAGAAATTTTGAAATCTGCTACTTTGCTCATATAAAAGGAATATCGATAATTACAAGAATAGATTTACAAATATTAAATTGTAGCACACGAATATTAGTATTCGCACTAATTTGAGAAACCAGATATTGATATTTGTGTTGTATGTATGGGGTATCGTCCGAAGTCATTCTTCTTTCGAAGAAAATTACCATTTCATGGTTCCCTTTCTATATTAGCTATATATGTATAAAATTAATATCATTTGTTTTACCACTTTATTTTTCCTTTTTTCTAGCTACAGTAATGCTCAGATAGAGAATAAGGCAATAGACACAGATGTACCTTCGAGCGATAAGGGATTAGTGTTCTCCAAAGGAAATAAAATTAATCTTATAGCTTTGCCATTTGGATATTCAGATATTTCAAAACAAGGGAGCATTGACGCCATTCTGTCTACCATACAGAATGAAAAGAAATTGAAAGAACTTCATGCTTTAAACTTTGAAAAAGTAATCAAAAAAGATCTGATGTTACTTCCCGAAGAATATGATGTTTTTCTGCCATTTAGTGAGAATGTAAATGAGAAATATGATAGTGTTAAAATTGCATCTAATTTTCTGGGTTATGGAGCGCATTCATTGTACTTTGTAGCTGTATATAATACTGTCCGTTATGCCGAGCCGTTTATTGAACAAGTGTACTTAATTTCAACGAAGGACAGTAAACTTATTGATATGAAAAGAATATATCTTCATCATGAGGGGGAAATGGGATTTGCACACCATACCTTATTTAACATCGCTGAAAATTATATAATTTCCATACAAGATTATGAATTTAGCGAAGGTCCCCTAATATTAAGACCTTTACGTAAATACCAGATTCTTCCTTCCGGGAAATTTTCTAGATATTATGATAATAATGGCTTCTATAAAAATGATGAGGAGCAAGGGATGGTGAAAAACCATAAGAAAGAAGGCAAATGGATAGAGTTTAAATCAAATTTCCATATTGATTTACAACGGTATTCAGAATTTACCGATCCTTATACTTACTTGGAAGCGGAGTATAAAAATGGTTCTCCCGTTGGAACATGGAAGTTTTATAAATTACTGCAAAAATACAATGAAGAAACAGGAAGACCTATAGTAAATACTAGGAAAAAAGGACAGTTAATTTATACCGAAATATATAACGAAGGAATAGTGGAAAAACGGGAGTTTCGGTTCTAAGAAACCAATTTAACAGATTGGTCTTTCATTTAGGGTTCATTACCAGCTCCTACAGTATCTATTTAGGCCATGCTAAAATATGAGAAACCTTCCAAAATGTATCAATGATCATAGATGTTAGCTTATTTAAGTTAATCCTTGAAATCTGCTGAGCTAAGCATTTTAATTTCGTAATTTTAGGAGATGAATATTAAAATCCACTTAAACTTTCTATAAATTGAAATATGCGTTATTAACATGAGCAAAATTCTAAGAGATCAGTTTCAGAAGATTATTGCTATCCAGCCTGAAGAATTTGATTACATATTAGGTCACTTTATATATAAAAAATTTAAAAAACATCAGTTTTTAGTACAAGATGGCCAACATGTTACTTTCGATTATTTTTTGCTTTCAGGTTGCGTGAAATCTTACTATTGTGATGAAAATGGAAAGATGCATATTTTACTTTTTGCATTAAAAGATTGGTGGATTACCGATTATGAAGCCTATTACTACCAGAAAAATGCGATTGTCAATATTGATTGCTTAGAAGATACCGAAGTACTGTGCCTGAGTAATGATAATAGAGAAAAACTATGTCGTGAGTTCCATCAGATCGAACATTTCTTTCGAAAGAAAACCAATCGTAGGAATGTTGCCTTGCAGAATCGGATCCTTTCTTTGTTGAGTAGTAGTGCAAAACAGCGTTATGAAAAATTTCTATTAGAGTATCCATCGCTTGTACAGAAACTACCAAAGCACATTTTAGCATCTTATCTTGGCGTTAGCCGGGAAACCCTTAGCCGACTTTATTCCACAAAATAATTTTGATCTATATCACATTTTTTTTGTGCGGTAGATCCTTTTATAGTAGTATAAATAGCGTGAATTTTACATTGTAAAATATTAAAAATGTAAACAATGTGGAATGACACAAAACTTACTCGGTTACTAGGCATTGATTTGCCTATTGTTCAAGGACCTTTCGGGGGAAAAATATCATCTACGGATCTCGCTGCTATCGTGTCCAACAGTGGAGGGTTAGGATCTTATGGTTGTCAACCTTTTTATGCAAATGAAATTATTGCAATTTCAGAAGAAATTAGGGAAAAGACCAACAAGCCTTTCAATCTCAATCTTTGGGTAAAAAGTCAGGATGATAATATTGGGGATTTTAATGAACTTATCCTTCGGGAGGTAACTCAACTATTTCAACCCTATTTTAATGAAGCAGGAATAGAGCCCCCCCCCGTTTCCACTCCATGATAGTCCGTCTTTTGAGAATCAAATTGAAGCTATTTTCGCAATAAGACCAGCAGTATTTAGTTTCGTTTATGGCATACCCACAGTAGATATTTTAGAAAAATGCCGCCAATTGAATATCAAAACTGTAGGGGCAGCTACCACATTGGATGAAGCTATTGCCATTGAAAATTCGGGAATTGATGCCGTAGTCGCTACAGGCTTTGATGCCGGTGGGCATCGAGTCTCATTTCTAAATAAAGCTGAGGAAAGCCTCATAGGTACATTTTCCTTGATCCCTCAGATCGCCGATCATGTCAGGATTCCAGTTATAGCTGCAGGTGGTATCGCTGATTATCGAGGCGTAAGAGCCGCTTTTTCACTGGGTGCAGATGCTGTCCAGATTGGGACAGCATTTTTGGCTACCTAAGAATCAGGTGCAAGTCAAACCTATCGGCAGAAATTATTCTCAGTTGAGGCACGATATACCACGCTAACCAAAATATTTACCGGAAGACTATCGCGAGCAATCAAAAATAGATTGACAGAAGAATTGAAGGATTATCAGGAACAATTGGCTCCGTACCCTTTTCAGGGCAAGATCGTGGGAAAACTTGGTGCATATCCCGCAAATACAGAGTCTGATCCCGAACTGAAATCATTTTGGTCAGGGCAGGCCGCATCAATTTTAAAGTTCCATCGGGCCAAAGATTTAATTGAGAATATCATTACTGAAATGGCAACATTCGAATAAAAAAGTAAATTATCCGAAATTATCGCATAGCCTTAGTTATACCAATCATGACTCCAAAGTCTCCATCATTTTATACCCAGTTTTTCTCAGGAAGATAGGCTCTGGAAACAAAACCATCTAGGTATAATGCATTTTTGCATCCTGATTCCTTAAAAAATCGTGCAAGATTATAAAAACTGATCTCTTCTTTGGGCAGGACAAAGAGGAGATCCCCATTTCCCAAAATGCCCACACCATTCCTTATATTCAGATTTTTAGAGTCTTTTTGAAAAATGGGATTTATTTCTCCGTTCATAAGTAGCATCGGTCCAGATTGAGTAGCATACCTGATTTCCGTGCTCTGTCTGAATTTTTGAGTTTTAACAATTACTGTCTGATTATTTGTCTTCAGGTAGAATATTCCATTTCGAGGAAGGTAGGAGTTTCCGTTGCCTTTTAATGTATCAATTGATTTTAGCATTTTAAAGTTTTCGATATAAAGACCTTTCGGGGGAATTGTCGGGCTCAAACGTTCCACCATTCATGGCAAACAATAATGTTTCGTTCCTAGCTTCAACTTGTTTCTTCAGCCGAACAATACTTCTTAGAATAGTATGATCATTATTTTTCCAATACAATTTTACATTTCCTTTATCAGGGCTTACTTGATAAATTACAAACTGATCTTCATTTTTTATTTTTTCTTTACGGGATAACATGAATAGGAGAAGGAGTGAGAGGATAAAACTGGTTATAATTTTCATGTGCTTTGCTCGGAACATTCTATTGACTGAATTAAGATACGAAAGATTATATAACAAAATATTGCCAAAAATAGTGCTTTCTATAAGGATTTGAAGGAGAGGTGCTTACTATTTATGTCAATAGAATCTATTAGATATCAGAACTTTTAAAACAGCTTTTCATATTGATAAAGTTCCATCAATTGAAATATAGGTTGTTGCATTCATTAATAATAATGTTCCAGAATATGAAGTAGAAGAAAGTAAGGCAGAATTTCAATATCCTGCCTTTTTTCTTTAAGTCTTTATTAATCACATTCCTTATGATCGATGACCACAGATGTTTTGTATAAATCGAAATAATTCCATCCCACTAATACTATCGTAACGACATAATAGAATTGAGTGAGCTAGATGAGTTTCCTTATACGATGAGCTCTAACAATTAGAAAGTTGAGAGCTTATTTTAGTATATACATCTCTGATTTTAGAAAGCCATATTTCAACGATCTCAGGAGTGGCACGATCGGCTTTATCAAAGAAGAAATGCTCTTTGACCTGAAATCCACAATAGGTGTAGATACCTTTATCGGATGTCAGTAGTAATGCCTTATCCATACCTATAGTGCTATACTCTTCATTGGATTTTCCATGCGTATTGAGAATTATCGCTTGTTTTCCAGTTAATAGTCCTTTTTGTATACCCTGATCATAACGATAGGCAAATCCATAACTAAATACCCTGTCAATGTATCCTTTCATAATCGCCGGCATACCGGTCCACCAGATTGGGTAGATAAAGGTGAGTATATCTGCCCAAGAAATATATTCCTGCTCTTTTTTAATAAGTTCATTGACAATGCCTTTTCGTTGACCTGTCATATCTTCCAGAGACAGCACAGGGTCAAATCCGAGCGTGTAAAGATCTCTGACGATTACATCCTGTTTTTGTTGTTCTAGAATTTTTTCAATAGCTTGTTTAAACTGACCATTCAGACTTTCCTGATTTGGATGGGCATAAATAATAAGATGTTTCATAGCGTTACTTTATTTGATTGAACAGTACAATTTAAAATAGGGCAAATCAGGAAAATTGTAAGAAAACGAAAATAGCTATTTGCTGGTAGCTTGACAGATATCCTGCTGGAACTTTAGGTAGTTCTTAGGCGAAAGATTAATAAAATGTTTAAAGTCGTGAATAAGCTGGCTTTGATCATAATAGCCGCATTTATCGATAATTTCAAACCAGTTTACCTTTTCATTGGAAAAATCTATCTGTTGAATCAATTCAATCGCTTTAAAGAAACGATTATAACGGATGATCTCCTTGGCGCTGAAACCAAAATGCTTTTTATGAATCAATTGAATGTTTCTTTCACTTTGCCGTACTTTTTCTGCAATAGACTTGATTGGATTTATTGTATCTGATTTGAAACTAGCTAATAGATTAGACGTTACATTTTGAAAGTTGAGATAAGGCTGGCAGAAATTGAGAATATGAGCCACCTTTTCCTGTACACCATCTATACTATTCAATTGTGCCCATAGACTAGTAAAACAATTTTCTTCCATTGCTTCATCGGGATGAATCGGCAAATGATTAGATAAAAATGCTTTGCCAAAAAAACGGTAGAATGAATCATCTTTGAAATTGAGAACCAATATGTTGGAGTTTGGAGGGATACCGTATTCAAATGCGGACTTAATAGGTCCCAAAACAATACATTTTCCAACTTTGATTTTCGTTTTTTGCTTGGAAATCAAAAATGCAGGCTCTCCGAAATTAAAAACCATGATGGTTTGGAAAGATGGTAAAAGTGTTTTGGTTATTGTTGTTTCAGTTCTATTTTCCGCAAAATAAAAATGTGAGAATACTGTTTCAAACTCTTGAGGAGAGGGAATTCTGTAATCATAATATGTTAGTTTACTGGATTTCATTTTTAAGCTTACAATTTAAGAAAAAACATTCATAAGCTAGATATAAGATCATTTCTATCTTACAGTCTTTCACATTTACAATACTAAAACATAGCTTTTTATAGCGAGTAACTGTTTCTTTTCCATACTTTTGACTTATAGAAATTAATAGTTCAAGTTTATGAAATCGACAACTACAATAATAGCATATGTTTTTGTAATCATGTTGTTGATTTCTTGTACAAGAAATCAATCTAGAAGCACCTCAAACGAGGATGATACTAATTTAGCTAAAATTGATTCTACAGCGATCGACGGTCGAATACCTAAGCCTAAGTCTATCAGGAAACAGGTTGTGCAAAAATATATAGATACATTGCATATTCCGTCAAAATATGTAATAGTGATTCCGTTGGAAATTAATAAGAAAAAGATAGATATCCGATTGTTACTCGCAAGATCCGAAGATTTGTTACGAGGGAAAAATTATACCATTGCTGAAATAGAAGCGGGTACAAATATCTTTTTACCGAAGTCTGCTTACAGATGTATTGAAGGAACTATTGAACTTCAGCATTGGCAAACTATAAATAGCGATTCATATTATTATACCTATGGTTATTATAAGGATAAAGAATTTAAAGAAAATGAGTTTGTAAGTAGAAAAAGAATGACTTTTCGTAAAGGAGATTATAATTTTATAACAATAATAGATATGGATAATGATGGATATGAAGACCTTCTTATTCTGGATCTAGCAAGCTCCAGGAGAGATAATGATATTTACCAATTTTACAAGTGGTCTGAAAAAGAAAGTAAATTTATATTTATCCCAGATTTTTTTGATAAAGCGGCTTTCTATGGATGGGACAAAACAGGAAAATATCTAATAACGGGTGTAAGTGACAGCAGAGAAAGAAAACTCTATAAAAATAAAATCGTTCGGGGCAAACTTAAGACCATTGATCAATGTATAGAATATGCTGTATCAGATAAACAATGTTGGTAAATATATATGTCATTCACCTTTAGTCTGTGCTGATAATATTGGGCGAAGCTATGCTGCCCAAATCGACAACAAAATTATCAGCATATGTTCTTCACAGAAATTCAGTGAAATGGCTCGGTAATGATATCCACCCAACTTTGAACGAGGAGGAACTCTTTGCATTTATAGAAAAGGAGTTTTTAAATAGAGAATTGAGTTTAATCATTGAATAGATCTGAAAATAGAATAAGCATGCAAAAACTGTTTACACTACTGTTGATAACAGTATTTATTTTCTTGGGTTGCGACAGCAAAACGGAAAAGAAAACGACAAAAATACCGCTAATAACAAAAAGCATTAGAGATGATGGCGCTCTTATAGAAAAAGACAAAGAAATTTTCAATTATGATCTAGACTTATTGGCACAGCTTCCTCTAAGGGATCTTCCGATAATAGACAGTACTACTTTCGACAATGTTGAAAAATATGGAGTATATGACACTGGTTTTCTGAAACGCATAAAGTTTGATCCTGGATGTAACGATGCAACAGATTTCAGGTTAAAATACAAAATACCTTTCTCTGAAAATTTTACTTCCATTGTGGTTAGCTATCAGTGCGGTGAGCACGAGCTCTTCACAACATTGATTACAGTAGATAAAAAATACAAAATCATCGATAAACTTCAAATTTCTTATGACGAAATAGCAGAATCTGCATTTGGTAAAAGGAGCCAAATTGAAAAAGATAAAATAGTCATAACGAGCTCAAATTGGATGAATGAAGAGCCCATTTTTGAAACAGAAACATATGCTTTACTAAAAAATGGCAAGTTTAAAAAAATGTAACTGCAATATACGAATATGATAATAGTATTTTACAAGAAAGCATACAAGGATGATTTGGATGTTTTTAAAAGATTATAAAATTGGAACAATATTACCCTGGGGAGGAAGAATGGGCAATATTTTCCACGCTGTATAGGTCTATGCCCCAGCTAGCGGGATTAATGGAATTGAAAAATAAATTTCTTGACGAGTCTTTAGCCTATCTTATAGTAGGATTTCTGATCTGATGGACAACACAGACCTGGGTACTACACTCAGGAAAAACACTCCGTATAGTAGCGGAGAAACCATTGAGATTATCAGTCGCTGTAATCAGCATATCCTCTACGCCCCGGGATTTCAGGTCTGTCAGGATTCCCATCCAAAAACTGGCACTTTCATTTTTGCCCAGCCACATACCCAGAACTTCTTTATAGCTATCCCTGTTCAGGCCCACAGCAAGATAAATGGTCTTATTGACCACTTTGGAGTTCTCCCTGACCTTAAAAACAATGCCATCCATCCAGACAATCAGATATACGTTGTCCAGCGGGCGGTTTTGTCAGGCGATCACATCATCCACGACACGGTCGGTAATCCGGGAAATCGTCAATTCAGAAAGGTCAAATCCATACACATCCCGCATCATATTTTCTATATCCGAAACACTCATGCCTTTGGCATACAGCGAAACGATCACGTTCTCCACTCCGTCAATCATGTTCTTGCGTTTGGGAACGATGATGGGATTGAATGTGCCATCGCGATCCCGGGGAACCTGAATTTCCAGATCTCCCTGATCGCCACGGACCTTTTTGCTCGTATATCCGTTGCGTGAATTACCCTGACCACTGTGCTCATGCTTTTCATAGCCAAGGTGGCCGTCCATTTCTCCTTCAAGCATTTGCGATACTGCACGTGCCTGTAACTCGCGGAAAAACGATTGCAGCTCCAAGCCGTCCTTAAAACTCTTTAAGAACTCCTTGTCGTTTAATAGTGAATCCTTGTCAATCATACTCTTATAAAGTTAAGTAAATAAAAAATGCGAAGTCCTTTCCAACTCCGCATTTTTATAACTTACACACTTTATGAGACAATGTCCTTCGCTACTCTCCATTCCAATTTATTGGATTCATATAGCAATCCAATATTCTGTAAACTTTTATAGTATCATCTTCTGATATATATCTTTTTGCGTCTTCCAAAGAGTCAAATTCTATATACATATCGTAGTCATCTTTTGAAAATAATTGAAACTCAATTGTGTAAGTGCCTTTTTCTATTCGAAGGGCGTCTGTCTCTTTTTTGTTAGCAGCGATAAGTAATTGCGTATTAGCTTCCAGTAGTTCAAAATTACCTTCTAATACAGAAGAATACCTTTTTAGTAGGTTTGCAATTTCCGTCAGATAAAATGTGTTAAGCTCCTGGCCATATTTATGGTATTGAGAGAATTCATTTTCAAAATATTTTGTATCAGAATTTTCCTCTATAGTGTCATATATTTCATCTAATCTTTTATTGTACCTTTTTATATTTTCGTTTTCAAGCTCGAGATTATCAATGTAATAGTTGTTTATTTTTGCCCAAATTGGGGTAGATACAATTGCTTCAAACCAAATATCAATCATTATATCATCTTTATGAGCCTCATAATGCATTTCATAAGCAATTTGGCGTTCTTCAAAATCCGAGAAACCATATTTTTTTTGCAAGAAGGAAAAAATAAGTTTGATACTTTCAATAATATCTGTGTAAAAATTAGTTTCTTCCATGGGTTTATATTTCTTACTAAACTAGGATATAATCACGATATACTTTTAGATTTCTTACAGGACTTATGATTGGCAATATGCAAACGGTTAATGAGAGAAAAATAGTGAATTATCGGATCAACTACTGCTTCAATCGAATGAAGTTTCATTCTCTTAAAGCCATACTTGACGACCTCAGCGATAGCTTCAGTGACATAACCCCGTCCCTGGAAGTTTGGAAGTAACATATAGCCAATTTCTGCCCTATAATGCTCAGGTTTAATATGATAATAACCTATAGTTCCAATCATTTTAGGATCATCTTTTAATGTGATTATCCAGTTAATCATTTCATTTGCAGCAATTTTTTCATCTGTCAATTTGAGAAACTCTATCAATTTAATCCCATTGCCTGCAATGGTTTTGAAGTTAATAAACCAGATTGATAAAGGAAAAAATATCTAACTCCTTAAATTAAATTCCCTATATGAACTCAAACAATTAAAGACCAGCCGTATCAAAAAATAAGTTATGGGAACTAGCAATTGCGTTGAAAAAATGTGACTTTGCACTAAAAGGATTTGTATTCAAATTTTGCATTCAAATAAAGTGGTGATGTATCATACAAATAAAGTAAATTAGTAAAGATATAATCAGGAAGATTTTTAATCATTGAATAATAATAAAATACAAACAACGCTTGGCGCACCAGCAAAATTTAATGAAAAGAAAATGCATAATCATAGGAGTTTCATTACGGATTGATAGGTAGTGTGGTTTTCTTGACGGGATATAAGGTGAACTCGAAAAGCAGGTCAAAACAAACAAGATGAATAGAATTAATAAAAATTTTTACCGTTATCTTATATCTATTTTAATTACAGTCCCAATGAGCGTACTCTCTCAAAATGTTGAAAATAAAAACAATTATACTTATCAAGTTAGAGAAGAAAAGGGGGACTTAAATCACGATGGTAAAATGGACAAAATAACTGTGAAAATGGATACTGTTGATGAAACAAGGCCGTTGAGGTTACAAGTTTTCCTGTCTCAGCCTAATGGAAAGCTAACTTTGGCTGTATCGTCCGATAAAATCATCGAACCGCAATTTCCTACTGAAAACCATGGAAAATTTAATGGCTTTCAAATTCCGAATTTCTTTATAGAAAAAGGAGTTTTAAAAATGTGGAGTGAAATTAAGGGAGGAAACATTACTTACCACTTCAAATATAACAAGGGCAATTTTGAATTGATTTATGTTGATAAACTCACAAGCGACACAACTAAGGGCTATATTGACGAAAACACCATATTCACAGAAACAAAATTTAACCTGATTACGGGGATTCGAATCGAATCCGATGAAAAATTAGGTTCAGCCGAAGTACCGAAAGTAAGAAAAAAAAGAGTTTTGATACGACCTTTACCCAGAATACAGGATTTTAAGTTTTCTGATAAAGACCGATATTAATTATTGTCGATTGAATATTGCATTTGGAAATCATTGTACAGTCAATCTGAACAAAATTGAAAAAAGAAGTAACAAAGATAAAATAAAAGGAATTGCTGCTAGAATGACAATATAAAGGTGTAAATTCGTGTATCACCAATAATAAATTTAAGGATATGATATATTTAGGAATTCTAATCTTTTTCGGACTTATTACCTTATTTGCTTCCTTTTATACTGTAAAACAAGAATCTGCAGCTGTGGTAGAAAGGTTAGGTAAATTTTTGAAAGTAAGCCACGCCGGTTTGCATTTAAAAATTCCGTTTTTTGATCAAATCTCCAAACGCCTGAATCTTAGAATAAAGCAATTGGATGTCATTATCGACACCAAAACGTTGGATAATGTTTTCGTAAAGATGAAAGTTTCTGTTCAGTATCAGGTGATCAGAGAGAATGTAAGAGACGCTTATTATCGTCTAGAAAATCCTGAGAATCAGATTACGTCTTATGTTTTTGATGTTGTGCGTGCTGAAGTTCCAAAAACAAAATTAGATGACGTTTTTGTAAGAAAAGATGATATTGCCATTGCCGTAAAAAGTGAATTGCAGGAAGCGATGCAAAGTTATGGTTACGATATTATCAAAGCTTTAGTGACAGATATCGATCCTGATGAACAGGTAAAACACGCCATGAACAGAATCAACGCTGCCGAACGTGAAAAGACTGCTGCAGAATATGAATCCGAAGCGCAAAGAATCCGAATTGTTGCTGTTGCAAAAGCTGAAGCAGAATCTAAAAAGCTTCAAGGACAAGGTATTGCAGACCAGAGAAGGGAGATTGCAAGAGGACTGGAAGAATCTGTGAAAATGCTCAATGCGGCTAATATCAACGCTCAGGAAGCCTCTGCTTTAATTGTGGTTACTCAACATTATGACACGCTGAATGCTATTGGAGCCAATAGCAGAAGCAATTTGGTTTTACTTCCGAACTCGCCGACGGCTGCAAGCTCCATGCTAAATGATTTGGTTGTCTCCATGGCAGCAACACAAAAAATAGACGAATATAATAAAAATCAATCACCTGAACTTCCAAAAAATAGAGGTCAGCAGAAATAGAAACTTAAAAGAACTGTATCTGTTTGTTGCATCCTTTCGTTATGATTAATTGATGGGAGTGTAACACGAACTGTGTCATAGGATTAAATTTTAAAAATCTCTTTCCAGTATGAGCCTATCCCCAAATCTAATATAAAGTTGGGATATGGTCAAGCCCCAGTTATGCATTTGCATCGTCCTTTTTTTTGCGATATCCTTTATGATCAGATACATCAATTTCATTAGTGCCTATTCAGAGCTGAAAGCTCCTTTAGATTATTCATTAGAGTTTATTCTTAAGGCATTCATGAGCTCGCTTCGCTCGGTTTAATGATTTTTCGTATCTGACGATGCATTCCCTCGATCGAATTTGTCGTGTATATAATTTTGCGAACCTGTTCCTCGTACTGAAAGAAAGTGGAAAGATTGGTCCAGTTATCCAACCAGGATTTGGCGGCAAGTGGATATTTCTTACTCCATTTTTCCTCGAAAGACAGCAGGTTTTCATAGCCCATTTCTATGGAAAAATAGTGGATATATTTAATTTTTCCTGATCAATTCTAATTTACGCGATTTTTCCCAAAAACCATTTTCATCGAGAATTTTTAAATAGCTGTTCGCTGGTTCGTTAGCATGATAATATTTATCCAGTTGATCGGTTAATGCTGTGAGAAAGTCAAAAAAAACTGAAAAGTCTTCCTTTGAGTTGTAAAAACTGCCACCATATTCAAAGTCGGACTTGTTGGTTCGTAACTAGAGTGGAGTCCCTATCAAATTTAAATAAATTGTGCAAGTCTGTAGAAGATATTGATGAAGAAAGATTCAAAATTGATATGAAGTCTTTATTAGATTAATTACAATTTATTTACGCAGAGATGCAGATCCTGTTACTTATCGACGTTCAGTTACATAACAATATTTATTCCCCTTTTTTATGCAATTAACAATGCAAGATATGTATATAAAAATCTATCTCTATAAAACTTTTCCCTGTAAGGACTTGTTCTCTATATAGTTACCAAATGGTAAAAGGAGTAGGGCGTTAATTTACAGACAAGAAGGGCTGATGAAATCAGAAGATGTTTAAACCAATTTAGCGAGGGATTGGTACTGTAGCTTAAAAAAACAAAACATATGAGGGCAATCTGGAATGGAGCAATAGGTTTTGGGTTGGTGAATATACCGATCAAACTATACTCGGCTAGTGAATCGAGTACTTTGGATTTGGATATGCTGGACAAAAAAGATTTCAGCAATATCAAATACAAAAGGGTAAATGAAAATACCAATAAAGAAGTAGCCTGGGAAAATATAGTAAAAGGCTACAAAATAGAAGACAAATATATTGTACTGGAGGATGCCGATTTTGAGGCTGTAAGCCCTGAAAAATCTAAAATCTTAAGTATTATTCAGTTTGTAAAGGAAGATGAAGTGGACCCTGCACTTTTCGAAACACCTTATTTTCTGGAGCCTCAAAAAAATGGCGAAGCGGCCTATAGACTATTACTGGAAGCACTACAGAAAACCAAAATGGCAGGAATAGGTTCATTCATTTTAAGAGAAAGGGAGATCCTGTGTATGATTCGCCCTTACGAAAATAAAGTTCTGATGGTGAACAGAATGCGGTATCCTGAAGAAATGAGAAATTATAGTGAGTTGAAAATTCCATCAGGAAAAGCGCCAAAACCCGAAGAACTGAAAATGGCAGAAACCTTAATTAAATCATTAGCCGAGACTTTTGATCCTTCAAAGTACAGAGACACCTACAATGAGGATCTGCTGAAAATTATAAAACAGAAAGCAAAGGGTAAAAACGTAAAACCTAAGGAAACCAAAGAACCCGCAGGAAAAGCGACGGATCTTATGGCAATGCTGAAAGCAAGTCTCGAGTCTGGAAAAAGAAAAGTAGGGTAGATTAAAAGACTGGTCATTAATCCTTGTAGAAACTCTAATTTATTCATGATGCCATTAGAAGAATATCATAAAAAGAGAGATTTTAAGACAACTTCCGAACCGGAAGGCAAACAGAACGAAAGTACCACAAAATTAAAATTTGTGGTTCAACGTCATGCCGCAACACGTCTGCATTACGATTTCCGGTTGGAAATGGAAGGAGTTCTTAAAAGCTGGGCCGTTCCAAAAGGTCCTTCCCTTAATCCATCAGACAAGAGATTGGCAATGATGGTGGAAGATCATCCCTATGAATATAGAAGATTTGAAGGAAGTATTCCCCAAGGAAATTACGGTGCCGGAGAAGTTGAAATTTGGGATGAAGGAACTTATGAACCATTAGAAAAAATAACTGGAAAAACTGACGATCTGATCATGCGTGCTGAACTGCATAAACAATCTTTAAAAGTTATTTTACATGGTAAGAAGCTGAAAGGTGAGTTCGCGCTGGTAAAAATAAAAAACACCGCAGAAGAGAATGCATGGCTGCTCATTAAGCATAAAGACAAGTATTCTGTTTCCGAAGATTATGATGCCGAAGAGCATATTTCAAAAAATTCTAAAGTCACAGCTTATCTTCAGAAGAAGACCAGCAAAAAAAAAAATGAAACTGCCGAAAGTCTGAAGCATTATAAAAATTATGCGCAGTCACTTTCCCAGGAAAAGAAATTACCCGGTTTCATCAGACCCATGTTATGTAAAACAAGCGATATACCTTTCGATGACAAAGACTGGGCTTTTGAAATAAAATGGGATGGATACAGGGCTATAGCGGATCTGCGAAATGAAGTTATTCAGTTATATTCCAGAAACGGACTAGATTTTTCAATATCCTTTAAAAAAATTGCTGATTCACTCAAAATTCAAAAACATGAGATGGTACTCGATGGTGAAATCGTTGCCTATGATGATAAAGGAAAGCCCAATTTCCAATGGTTGCAGCGGATTGGGGAACAAAACATAGATTTGGTGCTAATATATCAGGTTTTCGATCTGTTATCGTTGAACGGGCATTCGACTGAAAATCTTTCTTATTTGCAACGGAAAGAATTATTAAAAGAAGCCTTAGCAGAAAACGAAATTATCCAGTATCACGACCATATCCTTGAAAAGGGGAAAGATTTTTTTCAAGCTGCTGAAGATATGGGGTTGGAGGGTATTATTGCTAAAAAACTGGACAGTACATATAAAGAGAATACCAGAAGTTCGGAGTGGCTGAAAATAAAAATTCATAAAAGCGACGAAGCGTTGATCTGCGGATTTACGGAACCTAAGGGGGCTAGAAAGCAATTTGGATCACTTATTTTAGGAAAGTATTTGGAGGATGAGCTGGTTTTTTGTGGACATAGCGGAACTGGATTTACGGATAAACTCCTCCGAGAGTTATACCAGAAAATGCAACAACTGAGGGTGAAAGAATCGGCATTTAAAGTAACACCCAAGACTAATTCCAGAGCAACCTGGCTTAGACCTGAGATGGTCGCCGAGATCAAGTTTACCGAGCTTACAAAGGATCATATTTACCGGCATCCTGTTTTTTTAAGATTAAGAGAAGACATTGATCCACTAGAGGTTAAATTTACGACAGACGTACCTGATAAAAAAACTAAAATGGAATCTAAAATACCGAGAAAAGCCCCTGAAAAAGATCAAGTGAAGAAGATTGGCAAGCAGCAGGTGCTCCTTACCAATCAGAAAAAGCTATATTTTCCCGAAGATAGAGTTAGCAAGGGAGATATTGTTGATTATTATCAGCGTATTTCTAAGTTTATTCTGCCCCATCTTAGAAACCGTCCCCAGTCACTCAATCGTTTTCCGAATGGCATTGGAGGATTAAGTTTTTATCAGAAAGATGCGGATGAACATACACCTAATTGGGTGACATTAGAGAAAGTATATTCTGAAACTAATGATAAATACCTCGATTATATTATTTGTAATGATAAAGAAACATTGGCATACCTCAACAATTTAGGGTGTATTGAGCTTAATGTGTGGACCAGCCGTGTACAAAAAGCTGAATTTCCCGATTATCTGGTCCTCGATCTTGACCCCTCCGAAAAAAATACATTTGAGGACGTCATAGAAGCGGCTCTAGTTGTGAAAGAAGTGTTGGATAGAATAGGTATTGTAGGATATCCAAAAACTTCAGGAAGCTCCGGTATTCATGTCTATATACCTATGGGAGGGAAATATACCTATGACCAGGTGAAGGGTTTTGGACATATACTCATGCAATTGGTTCAGGAGAAACTTCCTGAGCTTACCACATTAGAAAGAAGCCTTCAAAAAAGGGACAAAAAGAAAATCTATCTGGATTATCTACAGAATAGAAGAGCGCAGACCTTGGCGAGTGTGTACAGTATACGCCCAAAACCCGGTGCACCTGTTTCTGCTCCTTTAGAATGGGCTGAAGTTAAAAAAGGTCTTCGCCCAACTGATTTCAATATCTTCAATATGGCCGAACGTTTAAAAGACAAAGGAGACTTGTTCAAACCTGTATTAGGAAAAGGCATAGACCTTTTAAAAGCACTATCCAAATTTGAAAATCAATCATATTTGTAGATTTCATTGATAATTCCAAATATCGATTTTTTTATAATGCTACAACTAAAAGTGAAAAAAGTGAAGTTTATAATTTAATAAAATCTACTTTTCTATAAAATGTAAAAGTGAGCATAATTTTAGGCATTCTTTTTTACAACCTCGATCATATGATCAATATCAAAAGGCTTTTCAATAAAGTCATCAGCTTTACATTCCTTAGCAGTTCTAGGAAGATCATTGGATGTGGAGGTTAATACAGCAGATAATTCTTCGGTTTCAGGATCATTTTTTAATTCTTCAATCACTTTCGATCCTTTTTTATTTCCCTTGATATTGTCATCAACTATAACAAGGTCAGGATCAATATCGTCAATCCTGTCAATTGGCTCAGTTGTCAATGACGCAACAGTATCGAAACCCTCGTCTTCCAAAATTTCATCCATTACATTCAGAATGTCTTTGTCATCCTGAATAAGTACAATTTTCTTTTTCATTGTGCTCTAATTTCGAGACAAATATATGAAAATGAAAGGTTAAAATTTTAAAAGAAATTTGTATAAAAAAGAAACTAGGATCCATTCATAATTATGCCTTTTTTCGCAAAATTCAAACGTTTCTAACATAGCATTTGTTTTAAATATGCAATTGCTGCACAAATATTTTTTCACCACGTACAATTAGTCAAATATTTGATTTATCGCATTTTGATTTGCTGTAAGATATATTGTTGTTATTTCATTCTTACACTCATATAGAAGCATTATTTCTTATATATTTTTTGTACGAATTGATAATATATTTTTTCCCATACTAGTATAAACAAGAACAGAATTGGATATGAAAAAAGAAAAGAATCTAAAAACGGCTGAGATTGATCAGCGTTTAGTGGATAATTCTCAACAGATTATGACCACTAACGATGGTGTGCCTATTTCTGACAACAACAATACCTTAAAGGCCGGGGAGAGGGGGCCATCATTGCAGCAGGATCATATTTATTTTGACAAGCTGATGCATTTTGATCGCGAACGTATACCAGAACGTGTCGTTCATGCGCGTGGATCAGGAGCCCGCGGTATTTTCGAAGCCACTGCTGACCTATCCCAATATACAACCGCCGCATTTTTAAAAAAAGGAACAGTAACACCTCTTTTTACAAGATTTTCGACTGTAGCGGGTTTCAAAGGTTCTACCGACCTTGCTAGAGATGTACGAGGTTTCTCTGTTAAATTCTATACCGAAGAAGGTAATTACGATCTCGTGGGGAATAATATTCCAGTTTTTTTTATTCAGGATGCGATGAACTTTCCAGATCTCGTCCACGCTGTAAAGCCAGAACCGAACAGCGAAATGCCACAGGCAGCATCCGCACATGACACCTTTTGGGATTTTATCTCGCTGATGCCCGAATCTGCGCACATGATTATGTGGACTATGTCAGATCGTGCGATACCCAGAAGTTTAAGGATGATGGAAGGTTTTGGCGTACATACATTTAAATTTGTGAATGCCCAAGGAAAAGGCACATTCGTTAAATTTCATTGGAAACCGAGATTAGGTGTACATTCAGTCGCATGGAACGAAGCCCAAAAGATTTCAGGATTTGATGCCGATTTTCATCGAAGGGATCTCTACGAAGCTATTGACAAAGGAGATTTTCCGCAATGGGATCTCGGCGTTCAATTGATTCCTGAAACAGATGAATTGAAATACTCGTTTGACATTCTTGATGCGACCAAGATTATTCCTGAGGAGCTTGTGCCAGTTCAGATTATAGGAACGATGACACTAAATCGCAACCCAGAGAATTTTTTTGCAGAGACCGAACAAGCCGCTTTCGACCCGGGCAGGTTGGTGCCAGGTATAGATGTTTCGGATGATCCGCTTTTACAAGGACGGATATTTTCATACATGGATACCCAAAATTATCGATTAGGTGGGCCAAATTTCCATGAACTTCCTATCAATCGTCCAGTGACTGGTAAACATAATAACCAAAAAGATGGTTTTGCCCGGGCTGAAATCCCTAAAGGTGCTGTGAGTTATTTCCCTAACAGTAAGGCTGTGGGGTGCCCTTATCACGCAATGCTTAATGATGGGGTAGGATTTGAATCCCACAAGCAACCTATTGATGGTTCAAAAGTTAGGGCTCGCTCAGATTCCTTTGCCGATCACTTTACACAAGCAAAACTATTTTTTAATTCACAGAGTCCAGAAGAACAGGACCACATGGTCAATGCCCTGAGTTTTGAGCTTTCGAAAGTGAACGATGTCAATATACGAAAGCGAGAATTGGCTATTTTGAATCAGATAGACCAAAAATTAGCAGAAAATGTTGGTAGAAATCTCGGGCTTACCCCGCCAGAAGAACTTGATCCATTAACCCTCAAATTTGCACGGCAAAACCATCCCAAATATCCTCTAAAACCCGTCAAACCAGAAGTTGAAAAGTCTGCTGCTTTGAGCATGAAGGTAAGAGAAGGAGAGGGTACAATCAAGACCAGAAAGGTTGCTTTCCTTGTTGATAATGGAGCTAGTAAATCCTCTATAGATAAAATGAAAACAGCACTTGAGAGGGAAGGGGCGCAAGCCGTGCTGATTGCATCTCATGTAGGAAAGATCCGGTTCAAGGAAGGAACAGAAGAAGATATCCAGCATTCATATCTTACTGAAGCGTCAGTTTGTTACGATGCATTCTTCACACCAGCAGGTGAATCGGTAAAAACTCTTGCGCAAAATGCCGATTACCTCCATTTTATCAATGAAGGTTACCGACACTGTAAGATCTTGGCATTTGCACAAGGTGCTGAAGAGTTAGCTGAAAGATCATTTATTAAAAAAGACAAAGGTGTTATTTTCGAAAGCAAGGATAATCTAACAACGGATTTTATAGCGATTATGAGAGGCCATCGTGTATGGGAGAGAGAAAAATCAAGAAAAGTACCTTCCTAAAGTAAAAACAAATAGCCCTTCGGAAGAAGGACTATTTGTTTCTAATACATTATGGAATTCGCATGTTGTTTGTCGTTATTTGAAAGAATTAGTATGAAAAAAGTAGCAATTAAAAAAAATCGACCTTTGCAAAAGCAAAAGCGACCGGGATTAGAAATAAATATGACACCAGTTCCTGATACTTCTCCATTAAAGTATCCTAAAGAAGGAAAATTAAAAAATAAGGTAGCGTTAATTACCGGAGGAGATAGCGGCATAGGGAAAGCTGTAGCTTTGTTATTTGCGAAGGAGGGAGCTGATATCGTTGTAGCCTATCTTAGTGAAACAAAAGATGCAAAACAAACTCAAAAAGATGTTGAATCCTTCTCTAGAAAATGCATACTGATTAAAGGTGATTTGGGAAAAGAAAATCACTGTAAAAAAGTAATTAAAATTACGATAAAAACTCATAAGAAAGTTGATATTATCGTTAATAATGCTGGCCTTCATTGGGAAACAGAATCCATTGAAAAAATTACGACCGAATAGCTATTAAAGACTTTTCAGAATAATTTCTTTTCCTATTTCTGGATTACGAAGTATGCCATACCCTATCTTAAGAAGGGGGCAAGTATAATTAACACATCCTCGGTGACTGCTTATCGAGGCAGTCCAAAGTTGATAGATTATTCTGCAACAAAAGGGGCAATAATTTCTTTCACTCGAAGTTTGTCAGCAAATCTTATAGCTAAAGGAATTAGGGTAAACGCTGTTGCCCCAGGTCCGATATGGACTCCATTAATAGCATCTTCATTTGACCCCAAAAAGAACTCCGAATTCGGAAGTGACTCTCCAATGAGAAGGGCAGGAATGCCAAATGAAATAGCACCAAGCTTTCTATTTCTAGCTAGCAAAGATTCACATTTTATGAGCGGTCAAGTTTTGCACCCTAATGGTGGAGAAATCGTAAACGGTTAGATAGGCTTATAACAATCGTCGTCAAAATACTTGCCAACATCCACACAGGAAAAAATGTAAGTGATTTTAAAAAATCTGATAAACTAGTCGTTCAAAATCCACATATCAATGTAAGTAGGGATAATACCCAGAGGCATAGTGAGGATCGAAAAATGTCATTTTATCCCCTACGAAGTAACAGAGGGGGATACTAATAGACTTGGAGCAATTCCAAACTGCTTTTTAAAGGCAAAGGAAAAATGAGATAGGTTTTCAAATCCTACCTCATAACAAACTTCCTGGGGCTTCTTTTTCTTTTCGGTCAACTGATAATAGGCTAGTTCCAAACGCTTCTGTGTTAACCATCGTTGTGGAGTCATGGTGAAAGCCTTTTTGAAATCACGTTTAAATGTTGTTAGACTTCTGCCTGTCAGATAACCAAACTTTTCAAGTGGAAGATTGAACATAAAATTCTTTTCCATATAATTGGCAAGGTCAATTTTTCCTGGCTCCTCAAAATTAGCTAGAACAAGATCGATCTCCTTGTCTAGGGTTCTAAGAATGCTTATGGCTTCTGTAATTTTAATAGATGCAATATCTGCAGGTATATCCTTCATCTCAAAATAAGGGATGAGTGACGCAAGACAGCTTTCCAGTAACGGATGATTATTGAAGCAAAAGATTCTCGATGATTTTTGCGGTTGGGGTTTTATATTTTTGGCTGCATAATAATTTTTTAATATCTCCCGTGATAAATGCATGACTACCGTTTTATGCGGTTCATCATTCTTAGGATAGTTGATAATAGTGGCCAATTGATTTCTGGGAATCAGAAATATATCACCTTTTCCAAAGATATAGGAGGCGTCAGCTTGCACAATCTTGGTTTCACCTGAAAGAAACCATACCAGCATATGTTGGTCAAACATTATGTCCGACTTGAAAAATTTGTCTTCATAACTGGAGAGCTTTATGTCTTCGGTGATATAGCGGGCTTGGTATTCCATGATTTTGTTTTTTTTAAAAAGGAAATCAATACTATAAAGATAAAAATAACATCATTTATTTTGTTCAAAAAGATGCTTCTGGATTAAATCTGATACCTGTCATTTCCTCAGTAAGTTTCCATAATTTTTTTGCAAGGCTTTCATCCAATGAGTATGGGTTTACACCTTTTTGATATCCACTATCTGATGATAATTCAGCAATATCTCCATCTTCACAATATATACCACCAATATGATTTAATAGTGAGTTCGTTGCACACCATACTGTTGTAGCAGCACCTTGTGGGACAGTCTTTAGTGATGCTGCTATTTCGGGTAACATATTGCCATCAGCATCTACAAATCCCATTTTTTGAAACAGCTCCAATGGAGCTTCCCTGCCTAGCTCTGTCCCAGCAATAGAGCCTGGGTGAACGGCATAAGTTCTGACAAGAGAAGATTGTCCTCGTACATCAAGTTCCATTGAAAAAAGATTGACAGCCGTCTTGGATTGTCCGTATCCCTGCAATGTTTCATATTCTTTATGCAAAAAGTTAGGATCATCAAAATCAAAGGGTGCAAAATGATGACCGTGAGAAGAAATATTAACCACTCGTGCGCCATTGGCTTTCTTTAGTGAAGGCCATAATCTGGAAGTAAGCTGGAATAATGCCAAGTAATTGGTGGCAAGCTGTGATTCTATACCCCGCTCATCTCTACGCAGGGGTACCCACATAATACCGGCATTATTGATCAGTAAATGTAAAGGTCTTCCCGAAGCAATAAAATTTTCAGCGAAGGTATCAATTGATGTTGGTGACATTAAATCCATTGCGGTAATTTCAACGTTGGCTATTCCTTCCAGATTCTTCTCTGCTTTTTTAAGATCTCGTGCGGGTACGATTACTGTAGCTCCTGCTGCTGAGAGAATTTTAGTTGTTTCCAGTCCAATCCCGGTATTTCCACCAGTGACAATTGCTATTTTCCCAGTAAGATCGATGTTTTCGATTACTTCATTCGATGTTGATTTTGCATTGAAGCCTGAAACTATAGGATGTTGTTGAGCTCCCTGATAATTATTTTTTTCCATTTTGAATACATCTAATTATTATTAGTGAGACAAAATTAGAAAGCTTCCATATTTCTTATTTTGTTCAAAAGGCCTATTTAACTTTGTTCAAAAGAGCGAATGGTTTTTCGCATTCTACGCTATATTCCATTCTGATGCCTTAAGTTTGGTTAAGCAACCTTATTAGAAGAGCACTTCCATTCCTTTTGATATTAACCATAAAATTAAGAAAATATTATTAAGCTCCTTCATCCGATAGTAAATCAAAGCGCGCAAAATAAGTACTTGCAGTTTCTCCCAAAAATTTGAAACCTATACTAGACTTCTAGGGTTTTTGTTGGTCTGCAATTTTTGGCAAATCATTTTAAACAAAGATATTTTAATGCTTGTTGAACAAGTTCTTTGTAATTGGTGCCAATCGGAATCATTTGTTTTCCAATTTCGATATCATTCGTGGTAAAAGCTGTGATTTTATTTGTATTAATGAGGAAAGATCGGTGAATACGAAGAAAATTGAATTGCTTTAATTCTTGTTCAATTACGGTGATTTTATATTTAGTTGTCACAATTCGTTGGCTACTGTGGATAGTAATATAATCTTTGTTGCTTTCAATATAAAGAATATCAGCAATCTCCAGCCTATGGAATTTTCCACCTGACCTGATTGTGATCGCTTGGTCTTTTGCCTCAGGCATCATGTTTTGGGACTGAATTTTTCGGTTTCTAAGATAACGGTCTATTGCTTTAAAAAAACGCTCAAAAGTAATAGGTTTTAATAGATAATCTACAACATCCAGATCATATCCCTCTATGGCATATTCTCTAAAAGCAGTTGTAATAATAACAGCCGGGGGATGCTTCAGTGTTTTTAAAAAATCTATTCCATTTATCTGTGGCATCTTAATATCTAAAAACATGAGGTCAATTGCCTCATGTCGTATAATTTCCAGGGCCTTTAGAGCAGTAGTAGAAGTTGCTGCCACTTCGAATATCTCCATTCTTTTTAGATGAGTTTGGAGCAATTGAATTGCTAACGGTTCATCATCAACTAAAAGACATCGTACTTTTATTTTTGAATCGATTATCATCAATAGTTAAATTGAATATGTTGAGTAAAGTTACAAATCTGCCTTGTGAAATATATGTTGTAAATTCATGATTTTTTGGATAAACTAATGCTAATTGTTTGCGTAAATTGCTCATACCTATTTTTTCAGTGTATACCTGCTCTTTTTGATCAACATATGTATTCTCCACTTTAAAATGTAGAGCGCCTTCCCGCACTATTAGATCAATAGCGATGCGCGGTTCGCCTATATCTTCTCCCGCACCATGTTTGAATGCATTCTCTATGATTGATAATAGGATGAGCGGGACGATTTGTACATCTTGGTCGATAACATGATTAAAATGCACGTTTAGACGCTTGTCATATCTAATTTTTTCCAATGCAATGTAATTCTCGAGCAGATTAATCTCTGTAGACATCGGAACAAAATTGCTATTGCAGCGATACAGTATGTGATCTAAGATTTCCGCCAATCCCGCGATTGACGAAGAAGTGATTGGCGAGTTGATCAACGAAAGACTATAGATATTATTTAAGGTATTAAATAGAAAATGTGGATTTAATTGCGCTTTTAAAGCATTTAATTCAGCTTCTGCCTTTTCCTTTTCTAACTGTAATGTACGTTGTCTTATCAGATATTGGTCTTTCGATAGCTTGATAAAGCCGAAAATCCATGCCAATGAAAAGTTTTGAAGGAAATAATCCGTGATGAGTTTTCTGAGATCGGTAATAATTTCCAATATCGACTCCTGGCTGTATGGAGGCTTACGTATCAAGGGTTCAAGCATATAGACAACCATGATCCGTGAAGTAGCACTAAGTAGATAACCGCCTATTATAAAATAAAGAATAACAATCAAATAATTTTCTCCTTTTTGAAACTTGGGGATGATAAAATAAGCTACAAAATAAGAAGCCATCATGTAAAAAGAGACGTAAAATGAGTTTTGGATCAGCATATCACGGATACTCATATCCGTTTGATATTGAGGAACGATGAAAACTACCAACCAGAATAATACGTGGCTAGAAACCCGATAAATAGTACTATAGCGAATAGCTTTTTCTACAATTGACATGTTAGTATCAAAGATAACGTTTCTATAAAAGAAAGGTATCAGTAAAAGACGAATACCGCAAATAGCCCTATAAATGGAGTTATTCTGTCGACAAAATCCATTTGCCTTCAATAGTGTGTTTTAATCTGCTTTATTCGACTTATCTATCGTCAAACCATCTTTCCTAACTGAGAATCCCGCATTTTCGTAGCAAATTCAATGTTATGAAGACAATAAAAGCGATATTAATTATTTTACTGGTAAGTCTTTTTACTGATCGCGGTCTAGGGCAGGAAATTCAGAAAGTCATTGTTAAAGGAAGTGTGCACAGTCGGCAAACACAATTACCATTGGGTGGTGCCAGTATTACCTTACGAGCTATATCAGGAGTACAAGGGCTAACGACTACGATGGCCTCAGCAAATGGAGAATTTAAAGTTTCTGTTGAGAAAGGCTACTACGATATCATAATAAGTTTTGTTTCGTTCCAGGCATTATTGCTTCCTAGGCAACAAATAGATAGCAATAAGGACCTCGGTACAGTAATGTTGCAGGCTAAAACCCAATTGCTGGAAGGTGCTGAGGTTACCGGAATGATGCCAGGATTGTCACTTGAGCTGGATAGGAAGGTATTTTATGTAGGATCAGATCTGTCAGCTAAAGGAGGTACGGCCAATGATGTTTTAAACAATGTGCCCTCCGTCAACGTTGACGGTAAGGGAAATATTAGCATTCGTGGAGAATCGGGTGTCCGTATACTGGTCAATGGAAAGCCTTCGATTATCTCCGCCAATAATGGATTAGAGCAGCTGTCGGCTAGCTCTATTGAGAAAATAGAGGTGATTAATAATCCGTCAGCGAAATATGAAGCCCAAGGAACTGCGGGAATAATCAATATTGTACTGAAAAAAAATATGTTAACCGGTCTAAACGGAAGTGTTCAGACCACTTGGACTACTCCTACAAATCATAATGGAAATATTAATTTGAGTTATAAAACGGATAAGGTTAATCTTTTTGGCGATGTTGGCTTCCGTTACCGCGATTTAACTGTCAGAAGCGAATTGAAACGAATTTCGTTGGGCGAAGGTAAACAACGCCTTTTGAAGCAGGAAACCAGTACGGATTGGGGGGGCAGAGGTCATAATTTTTACATTGGGGGCGACTATTATATCGATAGTCTAAATACATTGACTGCTAGTTTTTATCATAGTACGCTACTCGTTGATAATAGAATAGACAACCAATATGATTATTTCAGTTCAGGGGGCAAGCTGGATAGTACTACCCAGCGCTTTGAGCAATATAATGAGCCTAAAAAATATAATCAGCTTGAGGTTAGTTATGTCAAGACATTTGAGAAAAAAGACAAAAACTGGACGACAAGCATGCGTTATGATTTTTGGCATGATAATGAAAATCAATACATTAGCCAGTCGTCTGTTTTTCCGATGCCAGTTGCGACAGACAATTTAGTCACTCAAAACATAGAAAGTAGCAATGATATCTTTATCCAGAGTGATTATATTAACACTATTGGTAGTAGGGGCAAACTCGAAGTAGGTGGTCGTGTCGATCTCCGTGCAATTAGAAGTGATTATTGGGCTACTGCCAATGGTGTATTGTTGGAAGAATATGATAACAAACTTAATTATAATGAACGTCTTATTGCAGCCTATTTTCAATGGAACAATACTATGAAACGATGGAGTTATCAATTCGGTTTAAGGACAGAGCTATCATTGATTGAAATAGCAGATCGAAAAGGGGACTTTAACAAGGATAAGCGTTATATTGATATTTTTCCAACTATCCATTTGGGCTATAAAATCCAGGATAATTCCGATTTGCAACTTAGCTATAGCAGAAGGATTGACCGTCCGGAATTTCCACAATTGAATCCCTTTGGTGGTCTTTCTGACCTACGTAATCTTACTATTGGTAATGCGGATCTCGATCCAGCTTATACAAATGCAATAGAATTTATGCTAATGCAGAAGCTTTCACAATTTACGATCAACCCTACAATTTATTACAAATATACGAATAGCTTTTTTCAATATTTCGTGCAGGAGACTGCTGTGGACTATTTTCTT
The DNA here is from genome assembly GCF_059420745.1 of Sphingobacterium sp. GW821-FHT03E03. Classification (NCBI taxonomy): domain Bacteria; kingdom Pseudomonadati; phylum Bacteroidota; class Sphingobacteriia; order Sphingobacteriales; family Sphingobacteriaceae; genus Sphingobacterium; species Sphingobacterium sp. GW821-FHT03E03. The sequence continues at coordinate 9,751 of NZ_JBWKUH010000030.1, read as the reverse complement.
CGTTCACCTATTAATATGGATTATGAGAAGCGTTACGGATTAGAATTGAATAGTTTATATAGTCCTTTGCCAAATTGGCGAATAGCTCTAAATTTTAACTATTATGGTTTTAATCAACAAGGCAAATTTAGCGGTGAACGCTATTTTGTGAAAGGCAATCGATGGACTGCTCAGTTAAATTCCAGGCTCAGATTGCCCACAAGACTAGTGATAGAATCTGTATTTACTTATACTAGCAATTTTAAGGAAGTACAGTCCCTTAACAGCCCTGTATACAAATTTAACATCGCTATCAGCAAAGATATTTTTAACGAAAAAATGACTGTGAGCATGGCTTTCAATAATGTATTTGACTCCCTTGTTGAAAAGCAGACGCTCAACGGATCGACTTATCGTTTGGAGTCAAAGAATTATGGTGTTGGCCGGATTGTCAATGCTACAGCGACCTATCGTTTCAATAGGAAAAAGGAGCAAAAGGACCGTCTCCCAACTTAGAATTAAATGCGTTTTTACCGTAGTTTTCGAATCTGGGAGACAATTCCATTGTAGACCCTCAGAATTAAAAGCTTGGTTTAAGCCTCACATGTAATGGTAATTATGTCTTTAGAAAAAAAGCACACATGAAAACAATACTTCGCATTGATAGCAGCCTTCGGATAAAAGGTTCCTATTCTCGGACGATGGGTGATTATTTTGTAGAATTATGGAAAATAAAACACCCAAACGGAAAGATCATCGAAAGGGACATAAATCTGCAAATGATTCCCCACCTTACTCAGGACACTGTAAACGGTTTTTTTGATAGCGCTGTATCTTCCGAAATTCTTGCTTTATCGGATCAATTGATCGAAGAGCTATATAGCAATGATGAGCTGCTTATTACCTGTCCGATGTATAATTATGGCATTCCATCATCTTTAAAGGCTTATTTTGACCTCATCGTCCGTACAGAAAAGACTTTTACAAATGACAGTAACGGAATAAGAGGGTTGCTGACCGATAAAAAGGCATATATCATTTCTGCAATGGGCATGACTCAGCCCGCAGCAGAAGAAAAGAATCTCATTGAAATACAGATAACGCGTATCCTAAATCAACTCGGAATAGTAGACATCAATTATTTTCCAGTTGATGGTACCATAAATCCAGAACAGGCAATTATGAAATTAGAACAGCAAAGAAAACGAATTTATCAAAATTTCACTCATGCGGCTTTGAATAGCCAAATTCATAATCCTGGCTATTTATAGGATAGTCCTATTCATTGCCTATAATCAATAATTTTCACCTAAAGAATTGTACAATCAAAATACAGTCTATTTTGACCTTTAATAATTAATATAAAACAATATGAAAAAATCACTTATTTGTATTTTACTTGCCAGCTCCACGACACTATTTTCCTGTGGAAGCAAAGATGATGATCCAGTTCCAGAGCCGCCTGCAACTGAATCCAGTTGGAAACTCGGTGCCTATTCTTATAATAGAGGAGCCTCCTCTCAAAGTAATACCGGTGGTTTGGCAGGAATGACGGTGACAACATCCGGGGATGGGGGTAATCATGGCGCCTATTCTGGTAGCGCATTAACTATTATTTTTCGATCTTCTTTAGGAGCAGGGAAATATACATTAACGACCAGTAGTGTAATGTCGGCTAATCCTAATGTACGTTATATGGCGCTCACTTGCGTCGTAGGAACTGCAGTTACAAGCGGTGCAGTTAATTATGCAGCAACTACTACCTCGGGTGGAACGGCAGATGTTACTATAGATACCAATGGCAAATACCATGTTAATATTACGACACCTGTTACACTAGTAAAAACACTGGTAACTGGTGGCGGAATTCCAGGGGCACCAAACACCTATAATTTAACAGTGAAAAACGCCTATTAAAAAGCAGATTTGATAGCTCACAATTCGTGAGATCATATTTCGCCTCAATGTTTTTAGTATCAAACAATTATCGCCAAATAAATGCGTTCCCCAGAACGGATTTATTTGGTACTTCTTCCATCAAGATCATAAATTGGATGTTTTCGTGTTCTCAGTCATATTGCCGAATTTTAAGTACATGGCTTAAATTGCACAATAAAACCACTTGTAAAAAAGTGGTTTTATTGGATACAAAATCCCTGATAATACCGAAAATCTCTATTTTTGACGCGTGCGGTTTTGAGACAGGAGGCCAAAATCGTTTTTCAAGGACAATCCATGTTGTTACCAATAAGTGATACCCATTAGGCTGCACCGCGAATCACACGTAATAGTACCACGATAATTGCGATTACCAACAGCGCGTGGATTATATTTCCTGTCGCATAACCTCCAAAAAAACTAATTGCCCAGATGATAACTAAAATAACGGCAATGATGTATAATAAATTTCCCATAATGTTAATATGTTTTTTACTGATAACAATATTCGTTTGGATAATGTTTTATAATAAATCAATCAATCGAACTTTTCATACTTGACTACTATTCACATGTCAAGAAGGATTTGTCAAACGCACAAACATAGAAAGAACAAGTCTCGCCATTGGCGAGACCTGTTCTTTAGGCTTCCTGCTTTAAATCAAATGTATGGTAATTCTTATAGTGCACCAAGGATCGTACAGGTGTAATCAATTCAGATAGCAGTCCAAGATATATTTTCGCGATCATTTCCCAAGTCGTCTGTTCTCCATAACTACGAGCCTTGAAACGATGCCAAGCAAGTAAACGTTTAGATCTATATAATAATTTGATATGATCGCTCATGCTTTGGACATCATCAAAGGGTGTAAGAATGCCACGGTCATCTGTCAATAGGTCTGCAGCATGCCAATAAGGAGTAGAAATGACGGCGGCACCAGCTCCTACCGCAAAAGATAATGTTCCACTGCTAATCTGTTGCTCATGTTGATAGGGAGATAAATAAATATCACAGGCTGTTAAGTATTCTTTTAGTTGGTCATCGCTGATGAATTCATCAATAAAAATAATCTTATCCTGCAATTGCAACTGAGTTACTAAACTTTGTAATTCAAAGCGATAGGATTCACCCTCATGCGCCAAGACATTCGGATGAGTCTTGCCCACAATTAGATATTTGAAATTCGGCAGACTGAGTTCAGCCAATGACCGGATCGCATATTCTAGGCCTTTACTTCGTCCAATTAGACCAAAAGTCATCATCACAAAGTTATCTTGTAAGCCCAATCTGTATTTTGCCAAGCCTTGGTTGTAATCAAATTGAGGTACACCGTGGGCTATTACGTGGATTTTCTGGCGGTCGATTGTTGGAAAGAGATCTTTTAATAATTCACTACCTTTCGGCGATAGCGAAACTACCGCTTGAGATTTGGTAAGTAACAATTCCATGATTTCCTTTTGACGTAAGGACGGTGATTTCAATATCGTATGGAATATCGTTAACAAAGGAATTTTTAAATGATTAGCCAGCTGATTGATAAATATTCCATCAGCTCCGCCGAATATCCCATATTCGTGTTGGATAATACAATAATCGTATTCCTCATTGATGATACGTACAGCCTGGATATAACTGTCAAGTCGCTCTTTGTCGATAACAAAGCGAACGGCAGGATCAAACTCTTCGGAGCCGGATTTGGACACTGCGATCACCTCAATGGAGACTGTCTGATCCAATGCCATTCCTTTGCTAAGGTCTTTCGTGAAAGTAGCTAACCCGCATTCCTGGGGTGGATAGGTACTTATAATAACGATTCTTTTCATACACTTAGTCCTCTTTTGTGCTGTCGTTCTCGTTATTTACTGGAATACCCAAAATAGCCATTAATAGTAAATAATATCCCTTTTCTAGGCCGATTTTCTTTGCTTTTTGATCTATATTTTCCATATGACATTTTATAATTAAGGTGTTATGTTGTTTCGTTTTATGCATCAAAAGCTGTACCCATAAGCGGATATTTATTGCAGATCCGTAGTTTACAAAGGCGTATTCCGTAAAGTGATACAGCTCTTACCGGACAAACACTGCTTGACCAGGTATTTTTCCCCCGCAAAAGAAAATTTATGCCAACACCTCAAATTGCCTGCCCCAACGCATAGGAAAATGTATTATGTATTTTACCAACTAACACTTTGGATCATAATGATAAAATTCGATAGTAAATTGAAACAGAAATGCTGCTTAAATTTTTGATTTTAATGTACTTTTCAAAAAACTACTGTAAAACTTTAAATTATACCTCATAATATTTAAGAAAACATCGAATAACCAATAAAGATTTGAAACAGGCAATTTAATCTTTAATTGCTAGCGCACAACATTTTGCGAAGCTTGATGAGCCAATAAAGACTAGTCTTGGCGATAAAGACAAGGAAAAATCATCGATAATCAATTAAAATCAAAATAAACCAAAAATGAAAAGAAGAACGTTCTTACAGACATTAAATTTGGGCATTGCATCCGCAACATTCTATCATGGTGCAGGAAATGCCATGTCATTAACAGCTATCTTGGACAGTAATGTTCGGGAAAAGGAACTCTCATATCACCGAATACAGGAAATAAAATATTCGAACGTTCAGATGAAATATCCCCGCCTTGTGGGGAAAAATGCCCGACTAGATCTGCATGGCTATGGCCCTAATGTGGAAATCTGTGTTATCAAAACAGACAAAGGTGCTATGGGCTGGGCTTCTTTACGAGGATCCAGAAAAGATGCAGAGCAGATGGAAAAGGAACTCCTCGGTAAAAAAGTATCTGAACTTTTTGCTTCCAATATTGGAATTTTGAATGACAGGCACATCGCTTTTGATATTGCCCTTCACGATCTTGCGGGAGTAATCTTGCAGAAACCAGTTTATGAACTACTTGGTCGCAAGACGCCATATACCACTGACTATTATAGTGGAATGATTTATTTCGACGATTTGGAACCATTGGAAAAGCCTGGAGGTATAGACCGGATTCTGGAGGAGTGCCGATATGATTATGAAGTTGGCTATAGACAATTTAAGCTTAAGATCGGGCGGGGCCATAAATGGATGCCCTTCAAAGAAGGGCTCCAGCGAGATATTGATGTAACCAATGCAGTGGCCCAAGCCTTCCCTGATTGTGGCATTTTAGTGGATGGGAACAATGGTTTTACAATAGATCAATTCATCCAATATCTAAAAGGTATTCCATCGGTCAGCTTATTCTGGATAGAAGAACCCTTTCATGAAACCGTTGTTGACTATCAAAAACTGAGAAATTACATAAAAACTGCGGGGATAAACACTTTGTTGGCGGATGGTGAAGCAGATCCCAATCCAGCGCTGCTTAAGGAGCTCTTTGAAAAGAAACTATTGGACGTACACCTTACAGATATCGAGGGCCTGGGCTTCACGAGCTGGAGAAGATTGATGCCGCAATTGAAGAAAATGGGTGCGCAGGCTTCCCCGCATGCATGGGGCTCTCTGCTTAAGTCCTACTATACGGCACATCTAGCAGGAGGGCTTGGTAATACGATCACCATAGAGGGGGTAACGAGCACGTCCGACGACGTTGATCTTTCCGGCTACAAGATCCAGGATGGCAAACTGATCCCACCATCCACAGCAGGTTTTGGAATGCCTCTTCTAAAGAAAATATGATAAATGATCACAGTTCCCTTCTCCGCCCCATATTACTTATGAGGCGGATTTTTAAACCCAGTACCCAAAGTCTAAAAGCGAAGTATGGGAAGACCATTAATGAAAAGAGTTGGTCGTTGTATCGATATAGTCCAATATAGTTAGTAAACGATTATTCTTTTAGTGATTAATTTTTGTATATATTAGGGAATAATTTGTAGTTTTAGTGTATTGAAATTCAAAGTTATGAAAGCGTTCCTGAATTTTACAGCGATCTTTTTTAGTATTATCACTACAACAATCTACTGTCAGGATTTAAAGGTAACTAACGCGATCACATTATTCCTTAAGGATAGTCTCAATCTATCTAACTTGAATTACCCAAAATCAGTCATCCGGTTCTAAGCCACAAACAATTGTGAAAATCTTTGGGTTCAAAACCCTAAACTATTGGCAGCTAAATTGTTGGCATTCGATAGTTCAAAGGATAAAATTCCGTGTTGGAAGACGCAGTGAAAACGTATGGTAAAATGGATTTTGTTTTGAAGCAGCCTGTATCCATCATCATCACTTATCTGACTATGTCGATAAAAGATGAGAAACCAACTATGTACGACGATATATATCAACTCGACAAATCTCCAGAAGATAAATTGAATGAAAAAATGCCAAATACGATTGCATTTTGATAGATAAAATAATCTTTCAATACTAAGCCCTAAATGAGACACAAAACAATCACGCGGATAGTCTCCTTGATTTATTTGATCTTTTGTTGGCTGATTAGTCACGGATAATTGTAAAGTTATAGCGGATAGTAAATACAACTTAACGAATTATAAATCATCCCTAGATATCGAGAAAACCGTAAGTATATTTATATAAAATTATGTCGACACTTATGATGTAGTAGTAGTTCATGGTATGAATTGGGAAAAACACTGCCATTGGACGAGGTAGCTACATTATAATGATTTCTTTTGCTCTTCAATAGCAAGATTTGAATAATGATATTGAAACACAATACACAGATAAATGAAAAAAGTACTATTTCTACTCGCTATTTTACACTTATTTTTTTCTTGTAATGGACAATACAAGGAGCAAAGGAACTTTTTTGAGAACGGTCAGGTTAAGGAAATATATTATTTAGATGAAAATGGCCAATTGACTGGCGAAGCAAAAATATATTTTGACAATGGAAAGTTGTCGACGGTCAACAAATATAAAAGTGGAAAGAAAATTGGTGAAAGCATGTGGTATTGGAAAAATGGAAAACTAAGAGGTAGTGTATCATTCGGTGAAAATGAAAAGATGTCTGGAGAATGGAAAGAATACCATGAAAATGGACAATTGGGAAACAGTGGAAATTATGAAAATGGCGAAAAAACAGGCGCTTGGAAGTATTATTATGAAAATGGTCAACTATCGGCTTTAGGAGATATGAAAAATGGGAGTTATATAGATCAATGGAAATTGTATTACCAAGACGGAACGACAAGAGGATTAGAGCAATATGATGAATACGGACGTCCAGCGAGAGAATGGAAAGAATACTACGAGAATGGACAATTGGAAAGCATTGGTAGATATGATGATGGAATGAAAATTGGCGATTGGAATTATTATTATCAAAATGGACAATTGGAACATGTAGAAATCTATAATCAATACAAAAGATATAACGGCGAATGGAAATTTTATAATGAACAAGGCAGTCTGGTAAAAACAGAAATCTATATAGATGGAAAGGAAACTGGAGATTGGAAATTTTACGACGAAAAAGGAAATTTAATTAAAACAGAGAAACACTAGGAGACTCCATCTCAAGACAAAAAATAGAGCACTTACAAAATAGCATTAAATGAAAAAAAAAGTAATAGTATTTACATCAATGTTTTTATTGTGGACTGTTGCTTTTGGACAAGGAACACAAAAAACTAATCCTCTGATAAAATCAGAAGAAATAACCTATCACGGAATAGGTAGAAGGCATATTAACAGAGTGGATCGGAAAGGTCTCGATGAATATAGAGAATACAATGCAGATGGTACCGTTTCAAAAATATATATAGTAGAATTTGACAAAAATAAGGGTAAAAATAGCTACAATTTAAATGAAAGATATGTTTATGAAAAAGGAAAACTCAACAAAATAGAAGAAATTGGCACAAATACAGCTGAAAAATGCCAAGAGGTTTTGTTTTCCTATAATGAAAAAATGCAATTGGTAAAAAAGATTGAAAACCAATTCCAAGCCAATAAGCTAGTGATGAATCAGTTGAGTGCATACACCGATTATTGTTATAATGTAAATGAAGAAATAGAAAAACGTTATGAATATGATGAAACAAAACAAGAATTTCTGTTAACTTCTATCATCACTAAAATATATGACTTTCATAAAAATATTATTCAGGAAAAAACAGAGAATTTTGATGGTAATATATCAGGGGTAGTTAATATAAAGTATGATAATTTCAATAAGCCCATAGAGCTGGAGTCTTCTTATTTTAAAGAAACAAAAAGTTATAAATACAATTCGCACGGTGATTTAGAAGAAGAAAAAACCGAGTCTGAAAAACGTTCTACAATTGAATTATCAAACTATTCTTATATATATGATAATTATGGAAACTGGATTGAACAAAAGGAAATTATTAAAAGAAATCCTAAAGACGAATTTGAAGGTGGACTTCTAATAAAAAGAAAAATTGAATATTATGAATAAAACTACGACTAAAAAGGATTTATCTTATTGTTTTTAATGGTTTAGATGATTGCTTTGCTTTTACAATAACTAACTGATAGATGTTCACCAGATCAGAACAAGTATACGTTACGTAACTGAGAAAGATAAAAGCTCGTAATGGAGCCTAAAATCTGTATATAAAGCCGCAAATGAAGAAAAATGGGGCAAGAAATATCCTCTTGCTGCCAAATCCTGGATGGATAACTGGACCAATATTTCCACTTTCTTTGAGTACGAGGATTAGGTTCGTAAGATTATATACACCACAAATCCGATCGAGGGAATTCACCGTCAGATATGAAAAATCATTAAACCGAGCGAAGCGAGCTCATGAATGCCTTAAGAATAAGCTCTAATGAATAATCTAAAGGAGCTTTCAGCTCCGAACAACATTAATAAAATTGATGTATTTGATCATAAAGTATATCTCTGAAAAGTGGACGACGCCGGTGCACAACTGGGGCTTGACCATATCCCAACTTAACATTAAATTTTGGGATAGGCTCAAACTTGATAGAGGCTTTTAGATTTAGGGTAATTATCCAATGACACAGTTTGAGTTGCACTCCCTATTTTATAAATCCTGGCTGTTGTCGAATCATATTACGGATATATCCTGCCTTTTCGGTGTATGTTTCAATGGCTTTAGCTGAGATAGTAATTTTATCAATGACAGCACACTTTTCGGTTATAGATTTCTCCTCTATTTGAAATTGTTCCATTTTTTGTTGGTTTTTATTTTGACCCAAAGTTTTTACCGCCATAAGGATTGACCTGATAAGGACTATGGCTTTTAATGTTTTTTTCATATGTACTTAGCTTATTGTTTCCATTTCACTTTTCCATTATTGTCAAACATTTCGATAGAGGGGTTACCTAGACTATCAACCTTTAAAATAATTCTCGGTACTTCATTATTATCTTTCATTACCAAAGATGCATTCCCGTTTTCCGTTAGCAGGTTGATACGATTGATATTATGCCCTGGCTTACCAGATAGATCTTTATCGTTAATCAATAGACCAGCCCTGAAATAATTGTCATGTTTATTATCCTGTGCCAAGATACCGATGGCATCGGCATTCTGATAATCAAATGCTAGTGCGTTCAGATTAGTCTCCTCATTATCAGTAATCGCCAAACCACCTCTTTCGTCGCCGTTTTTATCAAAGAAAATAAGACCTGCGGGAGAGTAAGCCCTTTTGTACGTCTTCCCTTTGATAATGGGCTGCGGAATGTTATCTGTGTTTGCAATAACTACACGATTTTTTCCAGATCTGTCCTTGATATCTATTCTTTCTGTGGTTAAGCTGCGCTCGTTGTTTAAAAAAAAGTAGGCTACACAAGCCATTAGGACGATATTGGAAAGAATAAGTGCGGTTAAAAATATCTTTATTGTTTTAGAAATTG
>NZ_JBWKUH010000029.1:0-69638 GCF_059420745.1 Sphingobacterium sp. GW821-FHT03E03 | reverse complement strand
TAAATTATAATGAATCAAAAAGTATGGTTTATTAAAAGTGCCGAAAAATTTGGATGGATAGATCTGGTATTGATAAAATAAACTATTTGACTAAACTTATTTTGGATTAATGTGAAAAATAATGATAGAAGAAGGTATCCTATTGAAATCAGGGATAAAGTAATATATGCAATTGTCAATGGTGACTTGTGGCTTAAGTAAGCAAATGCTTAAATTTAAAACTCTAGATAGAAGGCTGGTAGTGAGTTATTTAATGGTGTGTTCGAAATAAATTGAAGTAAATTCAACCAATGCGCTATCTTATATCATTATTTGTTGTACCATTGTGAGGAGAGTATTTATAGTTATGAAATCACAAAATTAGTCCGTTGACCGAAAATGAATCGCATACCTGAATATCAGCCAGATAATTTCAAGGCAATTATCAATGTGGAGCGTCCAAATACAAGAAAGATTTTTAGTGATTTTTTTATCGAACCGCTTTCTGTGTTAGATGAAAAAGCAATTATGCCATCCTTACCACATCGCAAGACAGTAAATGATTTTGTTTTCATCAGTAAAGGTAAATTAGATAAAATGGTATGCTCGGATATTTCTACACTTACATCCGGTACCTGCATGATTTTGCCTGCGTATAAAATCAGAACCCTCCTATATAGCTCGAAGGATATAGAGGGTTATTATTGTCATTTTTCGGATGATTTTATTACTGAAGGAAGTGGGTTGAAAAGAGTACAGGAAATTTATCATTTGTCGGAATTATTGAATACCCATTCATTCGAATTAGACGATGGACATTCTAAGAGAATCGAAATACTTTTAAAACATTCAATGAATTTATATGGATCGGATGACAATCAATATTTGTTAAAATTGTATCTAAATACCTTCATAGGGGAGCTTGTCCATTTTATAAAAACATTACCTATTCCTATCTTTTCACCAAGAGAAACCATTACACAGCGGTTCCGAAAGCTAATTACGTCACATATTCAAGATACCCACGTCATACAAGTGTATGCGGAGCTATTGCATGTGTCTCCCAATCACCTAAATAAATGCGTAAAAATTACAACCGGTAAAACGGCTTCTGAACTAATAAATGAAGCACTGTTAATGGAAGCAAAGGCATTATTATCACTGCCCCAATATGCAATCTCTGAAGTAGCCTACTCACTGGGATTTGAAGATATTTCATATTTTTCCCGTTTTTTTAGAAAGCATGCACATTATACTCCTTCGGAATATCGTAATATGATTGGTTTGTCCTGATTAATGATTTATCTGTTCTAATATTTCATAGTTCACATACTGAACTTTGTATTGTCAATATTTAAGAACAGATAAAATCATGAAAAGTCCACTTTTAATCATATGTGTATTACTTCTTTCAAATTACCTCAAGGCCCAAGAACATCCCGTTCCGGAATTTAAAAATCCACCAGTTGTTGTTGAGGTTTTGGTAGGGAATAATGGCTATGCATCCCAAATGACCGTTAATAAGGCGTTTCGGTCATTCCCAAAATTGGGTATATTCAGTGTAACCAATTTTTCTTCGCGCTGGAACGAAACTAATTCCAAAGATATGATGAATCAAATCCATCTCACATATCATTTTGCGAAAGGCTTCAGTGTGTTGGCAGGCACCCATTACACACCCAGTTCGGGAGTACGCCCCAATACCGCACTAATGTACTCATATTCTTCTAAGCAGTTTTTAGTTACATTGATGCCAAGGATTGATTTAGCTAATAATAGCAATTGGGAAGGTTTTGCCTTAGTTGAATACAAGCCACAACTAAATGAGTTTTGGAATCTATACACCCGGGCTCAGGGACTATATTGTGCCACCATCAACAGTGGAGATCATGCTCGGAGCTATCTCATGCTACGGGTGGGGATTAGCTCTAAAGAATTTCGATTTGGCTTAGGAGCCAACTGGGATGCATATGGTCCTACAAGAAATACTAAAGCAAATTATGGTGTCTTTGTAGCAGCAAATGTCTTTAATTAGTTATCCTTCTCTCTATTGCAATCAAATTAATTGAAAAAGTCAATGAAAATAATCACTCCAATAAAAAACAGCAATAATAAATATATCGTTAAAATTATGAACAATTTATTTTTTAGAACACAGAATACATTAACAGGATTTATTTTAAGATTGACCTTAGGTATTATTTTTTTTCCGCACGGCATGCAAAAAACAGTAGGGTGGTTTGGCGGAGCAGGCTTCAGCCAGATGATGAAAATTTTTACAGAACAGATGCATCTTCCGACAATTGTAGCATTCTTGGTCATTATGACTGAATGTGTTGGTGCTATATGTTTAATCTTTGGTTTTGCGACTAGGTTTTGGGCTATAGCTTATATCGGTCTGATGCTGGGAATTATGTTTACGACCCATTTACAATATGGATTTTTTATGAATTGGATGGGAACACAGCAGGGGGAAGGTTGTCAGTTTGATTTAATGGCTATCGGAATTGCTTTAGCTTTGGTAGTTGAAGGCGGGGGCAAATATGCGATTGACGGATATATTATTCGGGTAAAAAGATAGGCTATTTTGCTCTCGAGGCCATGCTAATGCCGGTTATAGCCACAAAATTGTACTGATAGTTGCATATCCATTTTGGATGTTGAAAAATGGGGTACTTATAGTAAGGCTGAACGATCTACTGTTTTTCTAAGTGTTTTGTCTCGACAGAAATAGAAAAAAGTTATTTATATATTTAGTACCGAAATCAGAATACAACCAGAATGAAACAATTCCCAAAAGAAAAAATTCTAGAGAATAATAAACTACTGTTTGCAAGATGGAAAACCAATACAGTGTCTACCAAACAATATATTCTGATGCAAGAAAACGCGTTCGTTTTCGTTATTAAAGGGAAAAAAATAATTTTCCGAGATAAGGAGATATTGGAAGTGAACAACAAACAACTTTTGATAGTAAAGAAAGGGATTCATAATATGACCGAGTATCTTGCTGAGGATGGTGTTTTTGAAGCGATTGTTATTTACTTTAACGATACATTTATAAAAAAAATGAAACTATTTGATGATGTAAGTATAGATACCAATCAACCTAACATCAAAGCATTAAATCAGCAGATACTCGTTCTCAATAAAAATAAAACCATTGAGAGCTTTGTTGTTCAATATGTAGTTTATATTCAAGAAAATGAAAACAATCAAACCATTCTTACTTTAAAAGTGAATGAGCTTATTTATCTCCTTTTAAGTACATATCCATATACTAGACAATTTTTCAGTACTATTATTTATGAAAGAAACGATTTGGAAGACATGGTAGAAAAATTGTACAAAGAGAATTATACGATTGATCAACTTGCAAAGTTTTCAAATCGAAGCCTATCCACATTTAAAAGGGATTTTAACAGGATATTTCAAAGCTCTCCTGCGAAATGGATTGTCTCCCGTAAGCTTTCAGATGCCTGTGTTCTATTATTAAATACAAATAAGAGTATATCTGAAATTGCATTTGAAAGCGGATTCGAGTCGTTATCCCTATTTGATAAATCTTTTAGGAGACATTTCAAAATTACGCCATCATTCTTTCGAGAACAACCTGTGAACCAAAACGACAAAACTTAGAGCCTTTAGAGCAACCCCTTCTTCTTTCTTCCAGCTAATTTTGATGTAAAATAATTCAAAAGCAGTGAAGTAAACAATTCTATTCTCTGAGAACTAGCAACAATGTTTCTCCAGATGGAACAAAAAGTCAAGATTATGTACACTTATCAGACAGAAAAAGTAAATTATAAAAGTGAAGGAGTAAAAATTTCAGCGTTACAGTATACTCCCTTAAGAGAAGGAAAATGCCCTGTTATTATTATGGCTCATGGCTTTGGTCTTACTAAAGAAGCTTATATAGACAAATTCGCTGAGAAATTTGCCGAAAATGGCTTTATTGTTATCCTTTTTGATTACCGAAATTTGGGAGAAAGTGGGGGATTACCACGACAAGAAGTCAATCCTTATATGCAAATAGAAGATTATAAAAACAGTATTACTTATGCCTATACCTTAGATAAAGTTGATAATGAAAAAATAGGGATTTGGGGAACGAGTTTCTCTGGTGGGCACGTTATTGTGACGGCCGCAACAGATAGAAGAGTTAAATGTGTCGTATCACAAGTTCCTACTGTCAGTGGTTTTAAATCTGGATTAAGAAGAATGCCTGCCGAGAATTTGGCTATCTATTGGGAGATCGTTGAGAAAGATAGACTTGACCGCTTTAATGGAAAGGAGCCATTAATGAGAGCACTCGTAGGTGATACGGAACAAAACCCCCTCTATCCAATGCTCGAGGCAAAAGAATATTATATGGGAGCGTTTAAATTTTCAAAGACATTTCGTAACGAGGTAACTCTTCGAGCCACAGAGTATAGCCGTATGTATGAGCCTGATATCTATGTGTCGCGTATTAGTCCTACACCGATTATGTATATTGTAGCGCTGAATGATAATGTTACACCGACCGACCTTTGTTTAAAGGCATACGAAAAAACCTTAGAGCCAAAAGCATTGGAAATAATTCCGGGCGGACATTTTTCTCCATACATTGAACATTTCCAAATTGCATGTAAGGCAGCTGTTGATTGGTTTTTGAAATATTTAAATTAAAATATGGTTTTAGACTAATTGAGATTGAAAAGGTTTTTTAACAAAAAGCAGTGTTATCTATATTGTTATATTAACGCCTTTAATAGATTTCGAATTGACGAAATCGTCCTATTTCTTTTTTCTGCAGGATAAAGAAAAAAAAATAATTTGGAATTCTTTTTCAAATTATTAGACTATGCTTTTAAGATATCCTAGAAATATTTTAAACACCCAGCTGATACGTTAGTTAAGTGTTGTTTAGGTAGGTTTTAAGCGAAGAGATTTTAAAAATTTAAAAGAGAATATGAATTATTTAGTAATAGAAAATAATAATGAGGAGGAGTTGACCTATGACATTATAAGTTTTTTCTGGGACAATAGCATTAAAATTTCGATACAGAAGGAGTATACAAATAATGATAATAGCATTTGTGCGGATTGCATTATTTTTTTGGATAACAAAAGCTTTTCCAGGGAGAATATAGTCAAGACAAAATTGTTTATACACTTTTGTAATGATGGTGTTTACTCCAATGCAATTCCTTTTCCGCACAGGATATATAAATATAATTGCTTGAATCGGAATGCTATTTCTGCTTTTTTTTCATGGTGCAAAAGCTTGAATCTTTTTGAAAAATAAGTGGTAAATCCTTAAAAAAGCAATTATTATTGCTAGTTATAGTTCTGTTCTTAAAGTGTGATTTGTTAGCGCCTGAAGGTTGTTATCTCCCTCAAAGTACACTTTATTTACCCAACTCGCGCATCCAGTTATTGAAATCCTCATCGGAAGGTATCTCAAATTTTTTACGCAATCTATTTTTACGGATTTGTACGGCGCGAATGGTCACATAGGTATATTCTGCAATATTTTTTGTTGAGAAGTTCAGGAAAGCCATCGCGCAGAACTCTAATTCGGTGGTTCTAATCTTCGTATCCAAATTTTTCACGGATTGTAATTGGGACATTGATGAATGCCAGCGATGTTATCTTATCTGAATTATATTACCTCAGGTTCATTTTCATTTCTTCTTCGAAGCTTTTGCAGCTGGGTTATAATCAAGACAGATTTTTATCCAATATTCAAAATCATCATGGTATTGAAAACCGATAGGTTCTACATAACAATAGCCTTTTAGTTGCTTTCCTTTCATTATCATTGGTAAGAAACCTTGTTTTTCCGAAACCTCATCTTCCAGTTCAGCGTTATAGCGGCACATCAGATTGTCATGGCTGATATTGATACACATTTTCCCATTCACAAGAAAAGATAGCCCGCTAAACAATTTCTTTTCCTCAACTTCGATATTTTCTTCGATTGCAAGTCTTTCACGGACGCGGTTGACAAGTTCATTGTTATAAGCCACCACTTCAGTTTTTCTGTTATTTAAAATTACTTAAAAACTAGCATTGTCACGCGGCTTTTTCTTAACATAATTTGAAGAATTATAATAAGATCAGTTTGTCGTTCACAAACCATTTTCCAGCCTTATAAAAATATGGGTAAATAAAAATATGTCAAATGTGGGGTTCATATTTGGCGAGAAATAAGAGGTGAAAGCTGTTAGTCAGACTGCGGTTGGATGGGACGGATAAATTAAGTAGATTTAATTTCTATAAACAACTTCTTATATGAAATTTCCATTGTTGTTATTGCTATTGATCGGATTTTATTCAGTCACATTTGCACAAAAAGAAAAAAAGCACTTGGCCTTGGTTCGCCTAGATGGAAAATGTGGATTTATTGATGCTTTTGGTCGTGAGGTAATTCATCCTGTTTATGACGATGCCGGTTCTTGGGGCAATAACCTTGTGCCCGTAAATATAGGTAAGTATGTACCTGATGCCGATCCAGTGGTGTTGGTTGCGCCATCGAACGTAAATCCAAAAGATTTTGTCAAGCATAATGAGCAATACAAAACCGTTGATATAAAAAAAGAAGGAAAGGGCAAATGGGGCTATTGCGATACATCTGGGGCATTGGCTATTCCTGTTCAGTTTACGAATACCACTTTTTTTAGTGAAGGAATTGCAGGCGTTGAGATAAATGGAAAATGGGGCTTTATCAATACGAGCGGGAAAATAGTGGTACAGCCCGTGTACGATAAGATAGGACATTTTTCACAAGGACTGGCAGTAGTAGCTAAAAATGATTTGTATGGTTATATCAATTTAAAAGGCGAAGAAGTGATTAAGCTTCAATACGTAAATGCAAAAGCCTTTGAAAAAGGATTTGCGCAGGTGTGGGAGAAATATACTTCCAAAAAGTATAATAAAAATAGTATTGGCAGGATTATCAACCTGAAAGGAGAAATAGTTACAGATGCCAAATATGATATAGATGATACTTTTTCGAATGGCTTGTTCAGCTTTTGGCTGCCAGAAGGAGAGTTGCTCCTAGGACTAATGAACACCAAGGGACAAATGATCACGCCGCCAATTTATAAAGAGATTTCACGCTTTAACAACGGCCTAGCCAGGGTTATGATTTATAAGGAAGATAAGGATTTCAAGGAGTTTTATCCCAACTATGGCTATATCAATACAAAAGGAAAAGAGGTGGTGGAGGTAGGGTTGGCCAAAGCAACCGAATTTTATGAGGGTATGGCGGTAGTAGCCAGGTTTGACAATAAGGACGATGGGGAACTGGACCACGCTTTGATTAATACCAAGGGAGAATTAGTACTGGGTTACAATTGGAAACAGCTCGTACTTTTAGACAGTAAGCATCTTATGGCTATTAGCATTAAAAATCCAAATGAAACCCTACTTATTACTCCCCAAGGAAAAAAGATTTTATCCTTTGAAAAAGAGGATAAGGGGCTTGCCGACTTGGGAAATGGTTTGTTTGCCCTGATGAATGCTGAAGGCGAACCATTGGGACTTGTCGGTTTAAACAAACAATTACCTTTTAATGCTAGCCAGAACAAAGGCCGAAAATACATGTCGTACCAATTTGGTTTAATCCAGTTTCGTCCTCTCAGTAATAGTAATGAAAACGTATCTCATTTCAAAATAGGGCTTATCAATCTAAAAGGAAACATTGTGGTTAAGCCTAAATACGACGAAATATCAAGTTTTGAGCCAACAGACAATACATTGTAAGGTTAATAGCTTTGAACTTTCAGCGAATATTATTTGCATCAAATTAACTAATGCCTTAATTAGTCGGCATAAAATGAATTTTCAAAAAAGTGTTGATTTTAAAAGAGTTAAATGTAAAAATTTAAGAACATATCGAACTAGTAGTAATTAAATGGATAAGAGTATGATAAATATTAAGTTATATCTTTTTATTATGGGTTATGTGCTTTTTTTCGCTCACAGCATTTGCAACGCTCAGAATAAGAAAAACCACAAGATAGATGTTCAAAGTATCGAAGGCAATTGGTTCGATAAAAAAAATAAAAGGCATCTATCGATCCATCATGAACGGGGACAGGATCATTTTACCATCAACGACTGGCAGGACAATGTTCAGGGCAAGGAACCAATGATTGACGCCTATAAAGCCTGGCCGAGAGGGAATAAATTGATCATGTTGCAAAGTAATACAGATCTGCGAGCCCCCTATGCGGAGATCCTGCCTTCCGGGAAGTTTATTTTGTACCGTACAAAAAAGATGAATGATGCAAAGGGCCCTTTTATAGATAGCGTTTGGTTTTCTAGGTATAAATAGCTCAAACTTGATAGAGGCTTTTAGATTTAGGGTAAATATCCAATGACACAGTTTGAGTTACACTCCCTAAGAGATAGACCGGAAATTATTGCTGCCATGAGTTGCATATCAAAATACGAAGATCTAAAATTCTTTTTTGTATTTTGTTATTGCATAACCGTCAAATCTTATTAGTTCTAACTCTTCTTTTCCTTTTGGCACATTGTAATAAAAATTATAAAATTGAATAACCTTACCTCTAGGTGAATTCTTGATTGTAAATTTCGAAGTTATCGCAGGTTGTTTGATAATTTCCAAATTCTTTTTCACAAGAGCTGCCATTTTCCCGTTTCCATAAATTTTGACTTCACAACTATCTTTTGGTAACAATGAGAAAGTATTTGATAAAAGCGCTTTTCTTTCGTCTAACATCCATTCTTTTTTCATTCCTCGTAATTGTGCTACTTCAAATTCAGCATTTTGGATAATTTCCAAAACATTTCTACTGTTTTTATTGTTTAAATCTTCCGTAAGTTTGGCAAGAGCATTATAAAGTTTATCAAATAGTTCTGTTGAATTCTTCAATTGAACCGAATTATTTAAGGAAGATAGTTCGACAGGAATTTTAGCATTAAAATTTATTATTTTCAGAAAGTAGCCATTCTGAATGTTTTCTTGCGTAATATCTTCATCAGATAACTCAAAATTTACTAAAATATTTTCTTCAGGAAAATCGGACTCGTTCGAAATAATTGATATTCCTTTAGCTGACCGGATCAAGAGTATTTTTAAAATTGGTTTCCCTTGCTTTTTGTAATTTGCCAAGTCGATTAGAATTTTTAATTCTTGTTCTCCACTTTTGTTAATCCCAATGTCAATGAAATTTGGAATTGTATTTCCAAAGAATTCAAGACCTCTAAAAACCGGATAATCATTTATTGATATTTCTGTCGGATAATAAAAAGTTTGTTGAATACCATAGTTACTCTTCTCCGCATTGTATTTTAGTTTATCCAAAAGTTCTGTCTTATTTTCCTGGCCTTTACAAGAAATAAAAGTCAATAAAACTATTATAAATAAATAATATTTTTTCACAAGTCAATTTTTTAGATAACGTTTTGAGTATTGCCGAAGGTGGGGATTTCGAAACCGAACCTTTCAACTAAAATACAAATTTCTGACGGAGTACAAAATGCGGATTATAAACAGCCCCAATAGACAGTTTCGTCTCATATATCTTAACCGAATTTGGAATTTAAAATGATAGAAACTGTTTTGGCTTAGCAATTTCTCATTTTGGCTACCTTCCACGAAAACAGTTTTCAGAACTTTGTTTCATCATTAAATTTAAAGAAATGAAGAAAGTATTTATTACAGGAGCGAACAAAAGTATTGGTTACGAGACTGCTCGCCAATTGATACAGCAAGGGTGTTATGTTTATTTGGGAACCCGTAATTTGAAGAACGGACAGCAATCCGTTGAAAAGTTGAAATCAGAGGGGCTGCGTAATGTTGAACCTATCCAGATCGACATCACGGACCAGGCATCGGTAGACGCGGCGCGAAAAGAAATTGGCGGAAAAACAGAAATATTAGATGTTCTTATTAATAATGCAGGAATAAGTGGCGGGATGCCACAGAAACCGGCGTCTGTAGATCTTAACGTTTTGTACGAAGTCTTTAATGTCAACCTCTATGGAGCTGTAAGAACTACAAAGGCATTTATCGATCTGTTGAAAAATTCTTCGCAACCACGTATTGTCAATGTAACCTCCGGTATGGCATCCATGACGCTTTGTGGCAACCCTGATTTTCAATACCGCGATTATGTGGGCGGTATTTATGGACCATCAAAAGCAGCACTCAATATGTACACTATTGCACTTGCACTTGAATTGCGCGACACAGCGTTTAAGGTGAATGCTATTGACCCGGGCTTTACAGCAACAGACTTTAACAACCACCGTGGTACGGGTAGTGTTGAGGTAGCAGGTAAACGTATTTTAAAATACGCTATGATTGGGCCGGATGGACCGACAGGGAAATTTATATCCGAAGAGATCAACCCCGAAACCGGTATTGTTGCTTTTTAGACATAAAAAAACTGTTAAATTTACGACATGGAAAAGGAAGAAGGCCTACCTCGCAAATTCAAATCTTTGTCAGACTTTCATCGGACGTTGGGGCAGGTGATGCCCTTTCATCCGATGGTGAGCCTCATCGATATCGGTGTTAATCATATTGATCCGGATGAATCCTTTAGCTCGTTTATGACAGATTTCTATCAGATCATATATAAGCCGGATATGCAAGGGAAGGCAAGATATGGGCAAAATTACTATGACTTTGCCGAAGGAGGATTGATATTTTCAGCTCCGCATCAGATATTCGAAGCCCCACCACGTAGTACTAAATCAGGTTACGTTTTATCGATTCATCCGGATTTTTTATTATCCTATCCGCTGGCAAAGAAAATAAAACAACATGGATTCTTTTCCTATGCCACTAATGAGGCACTTCATCTATCTGAATATGAAAAGCAAACGATCATGTCAATCTTTAAAATAATTGATGATGAATTAAAGAGTAGGATGGATGAGTTGAGTCATGAGGTAATTATTTCCCAGCTTGATTTGTTGCTGAATTACTGCAACCGTTTCTACAAAAGGCAGTTTATCACGAGAAAAGTAGTAAATAATGACCTTTTAGTTAGAATGGAGGACTTTTTGGATAATCATTTCAATAGTATGGAACTATTGGGCAGGGCACTGCCAACCGTACACGATCTTGCTGAACATTTGAATACATCCCCAAGTTATTTGAGCGATATGCTTCGCTCATTGACCGGGCAAAATGCGCAACAGCACATACATAATAAACTGATTGATAAAGCTAAGGAAAAGCTGTCGACGACTGAAAATTCAATTAGTGAAATCGCATACCAGTTAGGTTTCGAACATCCACAATCATTCAGTAAATTATTTAAAGCAAAAATGAATGTTTCACCTTCAGCATTCAGGCAGTCTTTTAACTGTTATTGAATCTTATAAGCATATCCCAAATATATCTTTTGATGAAAGCAAGGCAACATTTAGATCAAATGATGTCACTGTGGAAATGAGGTCCAACAAGTTCGATTACGAAAAAAACAAAAGTTACTTTTCATCGACTAAATATGAAGGCTATACCATTGTAGACAAGTTTAAAGGGCAGAAGCTATGGGGAACAGATGGCGGGATCCCGTCAAGCCACTACATATCCATAAAAGCAAAAATAAAGGGTAGGACTGTCCTAGTTCCCGAAAAGGAAATTGAGAACCTCTTTAATATCAACAATGAATTTGCAGCATGTTACTATGATGATTTAAATGATATTTTATATATCACTTCTGTTAATAGTGATGGAGCCGGTGGATATGCAGTTTTATTTACGATTGAAAAAGGTAAATATAAAGCACGAGTGGTGACAATGCCTTTTTAGATGATGACAAAGGCATTCAACTATTTTTGAAAGACATTTTTGGTCTGTTGTTATTCAGTCTTCTTTAGTTAGATGCAATTGAAGAAAACCGTTTTTAAGCTTCTGTCCTTTGTACTTGAACTTTGAACTTAACTCCTCATTGCTTGCTAAAATTGCTCCAGCTCCAGTGATTATGGGGCTGACGTTAAAATAAATAACTGTAACCAAATCTTTGTCCAAAAAGGCGTTGAAAGTACCTGCTCCGCCTCCAACGGCTATTTCCCGTACTCCTTTTGCAGACATATATGCAATGGCCTCTTCAGGACTTGCTACAATCTTGTAGCCATCAGCCGTATAAGATTTATCGGCCAATATGATGATTTCTATTCCATTAAAATGTTCTTTTACTTGATCTGGAAAATTTAGAAAATTTTCAAATGTTTTCAATCCTATCACTACATTTCCAACCTGTCTTACAGATTGTACGTAAAATTCCATTGCTTCCGGTGGCAGCTTATGATACGGGTTATCGGATATCAAAATTCTTCCATTAGCCGAAATGTTTGCGATTACTGTTACTTTCATAATGACTTTTTTTAAATTTCTGTTCAACAAAACTATTGGATATTCAATATATATTTACTATTCATTACCTTTAGGAAAGTAACTATCTTATGAGCAATAAAAAACGTGATATTGATAAAGAAACTATATTGGCATTAAAAGATGGCATTGAATTGCTCAGTGGTAAATGGAAATTTTGTATCCTGCACAATTTACAGAAACACGGCATAATGCGGTTTAAAGATCTGCAAGAGATGGCTCACGGAATATCCCCGAAAGTACTATCCAAAGAACTTCAGGAATTAGAAGATAATTTGCTGATTAGCAGGATGGTTAATGACACCAGACCTGTGACCGTTTCTTATGCGCTTACCACATATGCCATAGAAACGGAGGAAGTTGTCAATGCTTTGATTAAATTTGGTCTAATGCATAGAGATAAAATTAAAGCAAAATGAGGTTTCTATTTTAAACAGCTGCGGGAGCTAGGTTACATTGATCCAGTGATGATAACTCCTCACTGTTAGATGCTTACATTTAGAGAATTCTTATAGTTGGTTTCATAGAAAAATGGAAGACGGATTACATTGGGATTAAGTCTTGAAGTCTGAGAAGGATAATTTCCAGATATTTACGGTTCTGTGATTTTACAATTTCAGTTAAGAGCGCCATTAATTTAGTTGATAAAAAATTTGATAGATACTGTTATACGGGTATCGGCTATTAGAAAAGAATCGGAGGGGAGAATGTATGCCAATTACAGGTGGAATTTTTTATGGTAAATTCAAGGATGTTACCTTTAATGGGCTCTATGATACTAATCGTGATTCAAAAGCATGTTTGCAACATTGCGATTTCTCTAGTTCTATTTTTGGAGATTTCGTAAGTTTCGACAATTGTGATCTATCAACCTGTACAGCGCCAAAAGACACAACATTTGATAAAATTTTATATCAAGCCGATGCGTCAAATTCCAAACTATTGAGCACTGGAAGTCCTGATCGTTTGACAATTACTGATATCTAATCAATTTGGTACCATTTCAAAAGCCGGTATGGCAATAGAGATAAGGAGCTTATTCGATCTCCATCCCAGCCAAAAGTATAAGTACATTGGAAGGAACAAAACAATAAGTTGAAAATGCTAAGTGCGTCAAAGAATTTACTTCATATGTTGTTTAAAGTAAATAAAATGATAGGCAATAGAACTGTTCCAATAAGCCGTATTATGATCACCGGGCCGACTGATGAATGTCGCAGGAATACCAATACTATCCACCAGCTGCTTTAATTCCATGCTGGCAGGGTATAAAATATCCTCGCTGCCACAATCAAAGATAAAGTTCCGTTTAAAGTTGGGCCTTTTACTGATGATCTCCAATATGCTGTAGTCATTCCAGTTTATATAATTGTTTTCTGCCCCACCCAGTAGTTTTTTTGTGTCATCTACCAATCTGTTATTTTTCCAAAAATGTTGACTGACCTTTTGAAAAATGTTAAAATCTATTTTTAGTGCACCACTGCTGCAACCAGCGGTATTAAAATAGTCGTCATGCAGTACAAAAAGTCTTAATGCGCCATACCCACCCATGCTCAATCCACTGATAAAGATATTGTCTCTGTCAACATTATAAGCCTGATGTATTGTGGGACTGAGTTCCTTGAAGAAAAAGTCATCATATTGCATTTCATTTCCCAATGGACTATTAAGGTAAAAAGATGTATAACCATCTGGAGTGACAACAATAAAACCATATTGATCAGCCATCTGCTGAAGATCGACAGTATGGTTCCATTGCTTGTAATTTTCGCTATAGCCATGCAATAAATAAACTATGGGATACTTCGTATTCTTATTATAAGTTTTCGGCTTAAAAACGAGGACAGTATCCTGTTTCTGAAGATATTTTGATTGAATGACAAACTGTTCCTGAGCACTAAGGCCCCACGAGTAAAGAAGTGTGATAACTGTAATAAGATATTTCATGTTGTTTGGATTTCTTAACTTTGTACTACAAATATCAACTGATATTTTACTGCAGTCAATGACTAACAAAATTGTTAGGTTTTAATTCAACAGTTATGCGTAAAAGTAATTCGACCAACGCCATTAATGAGAAGTTCCTTTTTCAGGTCTGTGAGCTAAATTCTGCGATCGCTATGATCAGTGGGCGGTGGAAATCCCAGATTGTTTATTCAATTAGTCAGGGGAACAATAGGTTCCATTTGCTACAGAAGGAACTACCCAATATTTCTGAGCAGGTTTTAGCTAGGCAGCTAAAAGAATTAGAAACACATGCTATTTTGCTAAAAGCAGATATTCAAGGTACTGTACCACCGGGGGTGGCCTATATTTTAACCAGCAAAGGTTTGGATCTTATACCCATATTGGAAAGTTTATGTGGTTGGGGTAAGGCATATGCAGAGGGAAAGGAAATAGTGACCTCTCCCCGAATTTAGGAGTATTCTAAAGTAGAAAATTCCGCTGTTTCGACCTGTTTTTCGATAAACATTTCAGGTGTCATATCCCCTAAACAGCTGTGAGGTCTGAAGGTGTTATACTCTTCCCTCCAGATTTCAATTTTTCCCTTCGCATCTTCCAGTGACAGGAACCAATGCGCGTTTAGGCATTCGTCCCGAAAACTTCCATTGAATGACTCAATATACGGATTATCTGTTGGTTTTCCTGGTCTGGAAAAAACTAATTCCACCTGATGTTCATATGCCCACCTATCGACTTCCTTGGAAATAAATTATTCACTAGTGTTTGTTTTATTTGGTGTTCATGATTGCTCCGCAATTCTGATCCGTTATCCACTTGGATTTTCCTGGGCATTGCCTGCTGGAATAGGCGGAGTTCTTCCAAAACAGCGACCACATCACTTCCTTTAAGCCCCTGTCCGACCTCAATAGCCATGCATTTACGGCTATAGTTATCCACTATAGTTAAGCAGCGGATTTTCCTGCCATCGAACAGCGCATCGGCGACAAAGTCCATACTCCAGCAGTCATTTAAATTGGAAAAACGGGTCTTTCGGATCGATGCGCGGCGGTGCGGCAGCATCGGGGCCTTTTCACCCGTAGATTTAAGCCTTCTTCCTTATAAATACGATAAATCCGTTTTGGATTATCACGCCAGCCTTCACGTTTCAATAGAACAACGATCCGTTCTATGCCGTAACGGACACGTGTTTCAGCAATGCTTTTTATGCGCAGGCTAACGGACCATCATCGCGCCTATTGTGTTTATAATACCAAACTGAAGTGCTCAGCAGAGATACCTCGCATGCTCTGCGTAGGGAAATTCGATAATCAGAAATGAGTCCCGTAACCATTGTTCTACGCTGCGAAGGCTTTAAAACTTTTTTTTAATACATCCTGGAGCATCTGTTTGTCCAGACTAAGATCTGCCACAAGCTTTTTCAGCTGTGCATTTTCTTCTTCCAGTTGACGAAGCTTACGCAACTCCGGCACGCCCAGATCGCCATATTTCTTCTTCCAGTTGTAGAATGTAGCCTCGCTGATATCCATTTTTCTGCAGACCTCTTCCACGCGGGTACCGGTCTCGGACTGTTTGATCGCAAATGCGATCTGTGCTTCGGTGAACTTTGATTTTTTCATCGCTTTTCCTCCCTTTTAAAATTAGTAATTCAAGTCCGAATTCTCTACTTTTAAATGCTCCAGTTTTTAGGGGAGAGGTCAATTCTTTGCTGCTTGATCAACGAAAAGACCTAGTCCTGCATCTACTCCATATCCATATATTTTTGTCGAATTGAGGGGGATGGGAGCCTATTCAGGTAATAACGCAAACTCCCATTTACCAACAGGCTTATCTGAGAATTTTACTCGTTCAAATGCGACCCTTCGATCCTTATTGGCGTTGATATTTGCCATTGCCAATTCCAACGGAAACTCACCAACAGGAAACTTTTCATTAAAAGCTATCGCATCACTTAATGTAACGGGGGCAGTGGCGATAACCTGGCCCGATGATACTTTTAGATTTCCTACAGCTATCTTTTCAAAAGTTATTTCCGTGCCGAATTGCGCTATTTTTGTGCCCGTCAAGAAACTCCCCTCAAACAGCTGTGGGAATGCTAGTGATGTGTCCTTAATGGTTATTTTCGGTATGGTATCTGTCAGATCGAACTCTTCTGTTGGTACAATGATATCGTTATTATTACTTAGAACTTTGTTTTCCGAAATACATGAAAATAGCACGACGGCCATAATACACATTGTTATTGTACTTTTGTGCATAGGATGTATAATGGTCTTTGTTTAATTCATGACTCTAAGGGATGACCTATCTCCTTAAAGAACTTTCGAAGCATCCCATAAGTGTCGTAATCCGCGACAACCTGATTGGAGCTTTCTATAACCATAGCTTCGCAACTTAAACAAACATTCAAAACAGATACAATTTCGCCCGAGCTTTTATAGAATACGATAGCATCCCTATAGATAGGAGCACACATCCAATTAGAGACTTCAGTTGTTTCTCTGATTAAAATCTTCTGTAGC
Source organism: Sphingobacterium sp. GW821-FHT03E03 (assembly GCF_059420745.1). NCBI lineage: Bacteria > Pseudomonadati > Bacteroidota > Sphingobacteriia > Sphingobacteriales > Sphingobacteriaceae > Sphingobacterium > Sphingobacterium sp. GW821-FHT03E03. Next base: position 52,808 of record NZ_JBWKUH010000029.1, on the reverse strand, counting down.
AGACTAACTGCTTCATCATCATATTGAAAAGTATTGATTCTCTGACTGGAAAAATGAAACTGTCCATTATCATCAATTAAGTATTGTGTTACTCCTAATAGCGCGTCTAGTTCGCTCAGGCGAATTTCTTCGGTTTCGGTGAGATTATTTCGTTTTTCCTTTCTCACTTTTAACCTATTAAGTTCTGGTTTTAGCACTTGGAGCGCAGCATCGTATTCCGGCCCACGTTGGAGGGAATATGTTTCGATGTAGTCAAATGCTATAAACTCTTTATATAATGAGAAGATGTGATTGAATTCGTGATACTTTTCATTGTTAAAAGTGAGTGGTTATTTCTCTAAATACTAACAATAAAAATATAGAAAAGGGATATTAATCGCTAACAAAAATCTTAATAAAAGCTATCCATTAGCATCATAAGTAAACCGCTAAAGGATTGTTCATCTTACTATTGCAGTAGGACTGTGTTTGCACAATAGGGCTTATGAGGTATAGACAGAATTGAAAGTAGATAAAATAGAAGTTTTTAAACGTTAAAAGAAGTGCCCTATTAATTTAAGGTGTTTGACTTCTAATTTAATACTATTTAACATTACAACATAAGTATATTATCTATATTGTATTCAATAATAAACCTGTATTATGAAGAAAGTAATATTACCTTTTCTGTTGACCTTTGTTTTGACTGTTTTTCTTTCAGTTTTTACCTATGCGCAACAGATCAAATCCTATAACGTTGATCAGCAGGTTATTAAAAATGGGCTACCGGCAGCTTGGTTCTTAGCAGAATCCCGAGGCTACTCTTTCACCGTTGAAAGACATAGCAAGTACGCCGATAAAACACAGTTAAAAATTAGTAGTGTACGCGATAACAATGGGTATTCAGGTGTTTTGATGCTGAATATCCCTGAAAACCTAGAAGGGAAGGAAATTGCTTTTGAAGGAAAAATCAAGACAGAGAATATAGCTCCTGACGGATTCGCAGGATTATTTATCCAATTAAAACCCAAAGTTGACGTCGAGAATATGGAGTCCCAGAAATTGAATGGAACGCATGACTGGGAAACATTTGGTGTCAGGCTTAAGTTAAAACCAAAAGAAACACGGAGTATTGCCATTGGGACCTATATCGTTGGTAAAGGGACAGCCTGGTTCGCTGATCTTACCCTTAAAATAGATGGTAAGGACTATACCAAGGCGCTGCAATACCCGAGCATAAACAAAGCAGATACTATTTATAATTTTAATTCACAGTTGAAAGAAATTTCATTAACGACTGATAATATTGCTAAGTTAGCCCATACAGCTCAGATTTGGGGGATGTTAAAATATTTTCACCCTGCCGTTACTTCGGGGAAATGGGATATGGATACTGAGCTTTTTAAATTTATTCCAAACCTGCTGGCAAGTAAAGATCCTGCTGCTACCGAACATCTTTTAAGTGAATGGGTCCAGCATTTTGGTCCCTTTGAACCATCTGTGCAGCAATCGACTATTGCTGCAGAAAAAATTGCAGCTGCAGCCCACGATAAATGGATAGATAAATTGCCCTATTCCAATAAGCTCAAAGAAAAGCTTACCGCGCTGTCTCATGTGATACCAGTAATGCCAAACCAATATATAGACTATTCTGAAGGAGCCGGCAACCCCCAGTTTTATGAATACAGTTACAAAACTGTTCCGCTTTCCGATATGGGTTTTCGACTTTTAGGATTATTCCGATATTGGAATGCCATGCAATATTTTAACCCGAACCAAAAGCTCTCCGCACAACCATGGGATAAAGTATTGACAGATTTTATACCGCTATTTGTCGGAGCGAAAACCAAAGCTTCGCTGGATGGAACTTATCTCAAGCTTTTTTCAAAAATCAATGATACCCATGCATTTTCTTACCTTTCAGACTATTATCATAAAGATATATTTGGCCCTCGTGCTGTAGGATTTAAGAGCGGTTTTATTCAGAATCAGCTGGTGGTCACAGAGCTTTCAGACGATCAGTTCAAAAAAGGGCAGGAGTTACAGGTCGGAGATATTATTATGGAGATTGGCGGAAAGCCCGTTTCCGGTATGATTTATTCATTGAAACAATACGTCGCTGCTTCCAATGAAAGTGCTCTAATGCGTGACCTTCCGGGACGGATGTTAAAAACTGCGGATTCCCTGTTAATGTTGAAGATTCACCGCGAGGGTAGGGAATCGGTTTTTTATATACCCACGCGTGCTATCGAGTCAATAAAGGATACGGATGCAGAACCAAAGCCCGCGATTCGGAAAATGAAAGACGGCATTTTGGTAGTGGATATCGGTGTGTTTAAGGATTCAGACACCCAACGGCTAAAAGATAGCCTGCAAGGACAACGTGGGCTTATTTTGGACTATCGTAATTATCCTTCGGCGAGCATGCATGATGAATTGCGTGATATGATCTTTCCATCAGAAAAAGACTTTGTAATATTTTCGACGAGTAAAGGTATGCGTCCCGGACTGTTTAAATATACTGATCCGGTCAAGGCGGGCGCGGTAAATCCGAAAGCCTTTAGCGGTAAAGTCGTTATTTTGGTTAACGAGAGAGCTCAGAGCGCATCTGAATTTCAGGTGATGGCATTTCGTACCATACCCGGATCTCAGGTTGTTGGCTCTCAGACAGCAGGAGCGGACGGCAATATCAGTTGGCTTCCACTTCCACTGGGCTATTCAACTGCTTTTTCGGGTATAGGAGTATATTATCCTGATAAAAGCGAAACGCAAGGCATAGGTATTGTACCCGATAAGATTGTATATCCCACAATTGAGGGGATCCGGAAGCATCAGGATGAGGTGCTACAGGCAGGTATTGATTTGATAATAAAACAATAGGCAAAAGCTCTCATTCCATCCGATCGCAGATACAACAAAGCATAATTGCAAGAATTAGATCTTTGTGCAAAAAATAGGTATTAATTACTAGAACGTAATTATTTCATTTTCCATATCATGATAAAGAAGGATTTTCCATTGTTCTTCTTTTGCTCTTTTCTTCCAAATGATTCGTTCTTCCATCGCTTTTTTGCCGTCATAATCAGTTTTAAATGCTATTTGATAGTTTAAATATCCCATTTGAGGAAGATTGTCTGCACCATAAAAAGCTGTCTCTCCGTTTTCCTTAATCCAGAAAACCTGATGATAAGGAGTATGTCCGCCGGTAACTTCGAAATCACATTCTGAAGTAATACTTCCTTTATCAGAATCCATCCAGACAATATTGGCATGCTCAACCATGAACTTCAAAACATCCAGATCAAAGGAAGGACTCCCATCTTTTGAAAGCGCAAAATCATATTCACGCTTTTGTATATAAACCTCAGCATTTGGGAAATTAAGCGACCAATCATTTTCTGCGCTATTCACCAGTCCGCTAATGTGGTCTTTGTGCAAATGAGAAAGCATGACTAGCTTTACATCTTCTGGTTGAAAACCTGCTTTTATTATGTTATTATGAATTTTTGGAATTCCGTTTTCCATCCAGCCTAATCCTGCATCTAACAATACTAGATTACCAGATGTTTCAATAAGTAAAGGCTGCACCGCCATTTTTAAGTTTTTACCGTTATCTGTATCCTCCAGATAAGTGAAATTTTTGTTCTTATCAACACTGAAATCACCGTCTTTTAAAGGATATATATTCATTTTTGTTATTATTTAATTTCAGTTATTCTACTGATGGATAAAACATAGGATAACAAAACTACGCATCCCAAAAGTAAAATATGGAAAATTCTCATTTTATCGCATTACTTACGGCTTCCCGTTTAGATATAGACGAACTTTAATAGTCTGCGTACTAAATCTTATCCTCCACAATTATTCTTCGATGTTCTCTGCCCCAGTTTATCATTTCCGAAATAATATTCCCGAAAGTCCTGCAATATTCAGTGGGTTCATATTCAATTAAAACAGGAGTTTCGGGATAAACAGTACGTTTAACCAACATATTTAACTCCATGTCTTTCAGTTCTTTTGAAAGCATTCTAGTGGTAATGCCAGGGATACTTCTTTCAATTTCGCGAAAACGTCGGTTGCCATTGCAAAGCGAATTAATGACAGGAATTCTCCATTTTCCTCCGATGAAATAAAGGGTATCCTGCAAAGCTCTAAGTTCTTCTGTCTGATCTCTTTCCATGTTGCAAAGTTAAATGATATAATTGATGATACTGATATACGCTGTGATACTGGTAACAAAAGTATATCATTCCCTTATAACTTTGTAAAAAAATTAAAGAAATGAAAAAGTTGAATAATAAATTAGCCATCGTAACAGGTGGAAACAGCGGAATAGGGTATGCCACCGCAAAAGAGTTAATCGCCGAAGGAGCAAGAGTAATTATCACCGGCAGGCGAAAAGAAGCCATTGAAAAGGCTGCTGAAGAGTTAGGAGCTATTTCTTTTGTGGCGGATCAGGGAAAATTGGATGACATTGATAATTTCAAAACCGAAGTTGAAAAGCAATTCGGAAAAGTTGACATCCTGTTTATTAATGCAGGAATCACCGGAACCTTAGGTTCGATCGAGACTATGAGTAACGAAAATTTTGACAAGGTCATGGGTATTAATTTCAGAGGAGCTTATTTTACCTTAAGCAAATTTATCCCCCTGTTGAACGATGGTGCTTCAGTAGTGTTCCTTTCATCCAACGTCGCGACGACTTCTAAACCAAATAGTTCGATTTACCAGGCAAGCAAAGCAGCATTGAATTCCATTGCAAAAACCGCTGCTGCAGAATTGGCACCAAGAAAAATCAGAGTAAATTTAGTAAGTCCGGGGCCTACAAAAACGGAAATTATGACCAAAGCGGGATTGGATGAAAAAACATTAGAAGGTCTTGATGAATGGTTAATCAGCGAAATTCCTTTACAAAAAATGGGAACTGCGGAAGATGTTGCCAAAGCTGTTATTTACCTGTCAGATAACAATGTGGCAAGCTTCATGACCGGAACGGAAATCCTTATCGACGGCGGCATGGTTTTATAATTCGGGCTTTATTTTTTGGAATATGAATGCTGGAAGCCTGAAAAACTTCCAGCATCTTGGTAAGTGTATAACTTTTCATCGTCAAATATGTTGTCCATAAGATATCGGTTAAGTATGAATAGCCTTTGTTTCAAATCTCATATATGTAATTTTATAGAGATCTGAAAATTGGAGAAGAGCTAGATCTTGCCTCCCTTGGAGAAAGTCCTAGCAAATGATGATGTTCTAATGGAATATCATGATAATACACAGCTTACTCATCCTACGATTATTTATTTTTCTGCAAGGGGTAGAACTATGTTAAAATCGTCTCTCTTTTGATGTAGTCAAATGCGAAACTGTTCATATAGTCAGAAGAGCTTACTAAATTGCCGTTTACGCCAACTGCTGAAGACAGACAATTTAATCAACTCCTTTTGTACGCATGGGGAGGCAATAAATCGCTGTTGAAGCTGTGATAAATAGATCAGTTCGATCTTTGCCACCAAAACAAACATTCGATGTCCATGGTTCTTTTACCTCAATATGTCCTATCAGTACGCCTATCGGACTATAGATAGAAACACCTTTCCCCGTAAGGTAAATATTTCCCTGATTGTCTAATGTCATCCCATCTGAACCTTGGTCGATGACCGCCTTCTGCCCGCTAAGCTTACCGCTAGATTCAATGGTATACCTGTAAGTTTTATTTCGCACCCTATCCGCTACATATAGGTATTTTCCATCAGGCGATCCTACAATGCCATTAGGCTTAGCTACATCATCAGCCACTACAATTGGCTTTTTACCTTTTCCCGGAGGGAGGTAATAAACTTTCTGCCCTTCTATCTCTGGTTTTTTTCTGGTCCAGTAGTCACGCTGATAATAGGGATCTGTAAAATAGATACCTCCTTTCTTATCTGCCCAAAGATCATTTGGACCATTCAGTTTCCTGCCATCTACATCTGACAGCAGGACCGTAACTTTGCCATCATTGCTTATAGACCAAATTTCGTTTTTTTCGTCTGCGCAGGCAAGTAGCTGACCGCGATTGTTAAAGTACAGTCCATTTGCACGGCCGGCTGAATCTTTAAAAAGAGAAAGATGACCTTCCGTGTTGTATTTCCAGATTTTGTTATTGGGCTGGTCAGTAAAATAGATATTCCCATCCTTGTCCACTGCCGGTCCTTCTGTAAAGGCAAACTGCCGAGATATCAATTTCAGGCTGTCCTGATTAAACAATTGCGCCCTTACATCTAAGCCCCTTAATGAGAAGAGTAATATTAGCAAGAATGCCGGATAGTACTTACTGGAATTAATTAAATGTAGCATAGTAAAAGTAATTAACTAAATTATTGTTTTTCCAAAAAAATTCAAGGAATGGTATTTAAGTATGGATAGTCTCTATTTCAAGCCTAATATATATAATTTTATAAAGACCTGAAAATATTACCTCTAGCCGTCTTCATTAATTGATGCATATCGCTATTCTGAGTTTGATTTCCGCCGCATACCGCTGATGCCGACACAGAGATTGATGAACTACCTGGTAGTTTTGTTGATGAACTGCCAGTCTTATGTGTTATGATAGATCTGGCTACAATAAAGTCACTTTTGGCTACATTTTTTAGACCCTCAAGCCTGAACTTTGCTTTATAAATAAAATTCAACATGAAAGTATTTGTTACAGGCGCTACAGGTTTCGTCGGAACAGCTGTAGTACAGGAATTATTGAGTGCCGGTTATCAGGTTTTGGGACTGGCAAGATCGGAAGAATCAGTAAAGAAATTAATTGAGGCAGGAGCAGAGGCCCACCGCGGCGATCTGACAGATTTTGAAAGCTTAAAGTCAGGAGCCAGACTTTCTGACGCTGTTATCCATCTGGGATTTGTACACGATTTTGGGCGTTTTCAGGAAATGTGCATTTTAGATGGTGAGGTGATCGGAGTTATCGGTGATGCGCTGAGCGGAACTGAAAAACCCTTTCTGATCACTTCTGGCACTGCGCTGTTTTCAAAAGATGGAATTACTACCGAGAAAGATTGCCGTGTTAATCACCCGCATCCAAGGATTGCTACCGAAAATGCAGCAGACGAACAGGTTGCCAGAGGCATCAATGTTGCCGTTATCAGATTATCACCTTCCGTGCACGGTGATGGCGATAAAATAGGTTTTGTTCCATTGTTCATAAAAATAGCAAGGGAAAAAGGTATTTCAGCCATCATCAATGATGGAAATAACCACTGGCCAGCTGTTCACCGTTTGGATGCTGTAAGGCTTTACCGTTTGGCTTTGGAAAATCCATTTGAAAAAGGAACCAGATATCATGCTGTAGCCGAAGAGGGGATTCAGCTCAAAAAGGTGGCTGCTGAGATTGCCGAACGTCTCAATATACCTTTAGCTTCCTTAACCTCTCAGGACGCCGAACAGCACTTTTCCTGGTTTACACATTTTGCAAAGCTGGATAATCAAAGCTCTGGTGCGCAGACAAAGAAAGCTTTGGACTGGAACCCGGTTCATCCAACTTTACTGGAAGATTTAAAAGGTCCGTATTATTTTTCTGAGCATCAATAATTTGTATTTTTGTATTTATACGTTTAATCCGTAACATCATGTCCTATAGCAAACCGTTAAGATTAAAGACTATTTCCGAGTTCCATAAGCTACGAGGATTGCCGACGCCAAAGCATCCGCTGATCAGCGTGATCAATTTTGAAGATATGACCGAGCATACCAAGGTCGGAAAACAGAGCCTGCTGTTCGATTTTTATATGATTTCGGTAAAACGTGATATGGACCACAAGTACGGGTACGGGCAGAAGGATTATGATTTTGATGAAGGTGTGATGTTTTGTATGGCACCGCACCAGGTTTTAAGTGTAATACGTGAAGAACAGGGCAAAAATCCCTCCGGATGGATGCTGATGATCCATCCGGATTTTCTCTGGAATACCCCGCTGTCCAAATCGATTAAAAAATATGAGTTCTTTGATTATTCGGTGAATGAAGCCCTGTTTCTATCTGAGGACGAGGAACTGAAAATGCAGCAGATTATCGAAAACATCAAGCAGGAATATCAGAACAATATAGATCAGTTCAGCCAGGACATTATTGTCTCGCAATTGGAGACACTGCTAAATTATTCGCAACGATTTTATCAACGCCAGTTTATAACACGCAAGAAAGCTAGTCATCAGTTTTTGGAAACGCTGGAGATCTTTCTTAATGAATATTTTGAAGGAGAATATATCCTACGGAATGGGTTGCCGACGGTACAGCTGCTGTCAGAAAAGCTAAATATGTCAACCCAATATATGCGGGGTTTGCTCAAATCGCTGACAGGGCAAACCACGCAACAGATCATCCACGAGAAGGTAATCGAAAAAGCCAAAGAGAGGCTTTCTACAACGGAACTTACCATAAGTGTGATCGCTTACGAGCTAGGCTTTGAACACTCTCAATCATTCAACAAACTATTTAAGGCCAAAACCAATATTTCCCCTATGGAATTTCGTAAATCCTTTAATTGAAAAATTGGCGGACTGAATATCTCACGAACAAATGGATAATAGGATTTTTATCATTTGCGGTAGTACTAGAACTTGCATTTATGGATATGATCAAGTCCATCTCAAAGATGTTTGGGACTTTTTACCATAGACGGCCCTTACAAACATTTTTAACGCGCGGCAATTCGTTACATGGGATCGTGCTAAGGTAGATGCGCCTTTCTTCATAATGTCTTTTGGAGAGGATTACAATTATGCCATATATGAGAACAAAGAATGGTGAAATCGGTGGATGAATCTATTTTTTATGAAATGGCAAGGTGATTTTGCGTATCAGCCAAAGACTGCCGAAGTAAAAGTTTTTAAAGGAAAGTAGGGAAAGATTATATGTTCAACAAAACCTATTCTAAAAATGAAAAAAACGATGTAAGGCAAATCGACTAAAGTAGGCAAGTTTATTTATCTTGACTGGCGGACTGGCTATGTTAAGGCTAATCAACTGTTGAACAGTTGTTTTAAGGATTACGACCTATTATTTCCAACGCAACAAGAACAACTGATGGAAACTATTTACGGAGAACAAGGCATCAAAAACGGCTATTTTGATGGACTTGCGCTGGAATACGTCTATGAAGCTTGTGTAGAATTGAATAAACTGGGCTGTGATATTATTTTACCAGGCATTACAGAGCTTTAATATTTCCCGGGTTACTACTCAATCTTAAGAGTAGAAAGGCACGTAACTCCATGGTGAAGTTAAAACTATAGATGATTTCACCATGGAAGAAGTTTAAAATTGTAAACACTGATTTCCTAATTTCAATTGAGGACTTTTGTTAGATCTACCAATTCAAAGCTTTTATCAACCTCAAAAAATGTTCTAAAGATTGCAGCATGCCCGGTCCCAACCAAAATAAAGATGGTTTTGGTACCAGGTTTTATTTGATTTTGAATATTGGCGTACATGATTAAATTTCTTTTATACCAGTCGGTAACGAGTCTAGCACCAAAATAATCCTGCCCGATCATAATTTTGTTTGCGAATGAAAAATAAAAGCCAATATTGTTGTCCAATTTCGATTTTTCATTCATGCATAAAAAAATTTGAGTCAAATTCTTTCCTTCCAAACAGTTATCCGATAATGATAATTTTAGTTCATCAAATTCTTTTTTTAGGGTAGGATTGGAATTAATCTCTTTCATCAAAATATCGAATCTCATTTCTATCAGGCTATCAATGGGATATAATTCCTGATGTTTCAATTTTTTTGCCAATCGAAATCCCAGTTGGGCCGTTTCACCTTCCTTAAAAAATCTTTTCATCCTTTTGTTTTTTATTGTATCGGTGAACTCGTGATATTGATTCTTTAAATATGTCTGGTAATTTGCATCCAATTGTTTCTTTTCATTAAAATTGCTTTCAACAAATATCTGGTCAGGTTTATAATCAGATGAATAAATTTTTTCCACTATATTATCCAAATCCTGCTGATTTTCTTTAGATAATATATTTCTATCCTGTGTTTTAATGATATCGTTTCCGGGATTATTGAAATGATAGGTTCCCAATAAAATAACTTTTATTTTCTGCTGAGCGGAGACAGAAAAAAATTGAAAAAGGACCAAGAAAATGATTGTGAAAATTTTAGTGAAATTAGAATTTCGCATAATTAGTGTTATAAATTAAATAATTCACGAATTTAATAAATAAGAATTGATAACACAAAGCCTTTAATCTACATAGTAAACCCAGTGATATACCTGGATCGCAAAGGCGTTTTTTTAAGGAGATGCCCAGCAATGTTGTTTAGTAATCGCCATTGACATAACGAATAATCACCTACCTGCTACGAATACCAAATGATCAACCACGGATAATTAATCATTATATGATTAATTATTGTTGTTTTTACTTTTACTGTCGTAGAATAAAGGCATGCTTCAAAATCATGCGATGGTTTAACACAAATAAATAACAAAACAATGAAAAAAATAATGATGAGTCTGGTAGCCCTTGTGATACTATCATCCGCTGCCTCGGCTAAGACAACGGAAAATGCGTCCCACAAAAATGCTACGGTAAAAACAAGTACTTATCGCCTTCCCAAAACAAACACTATTGCGAAGGTTACCGAAGAGGCAACTGAAATGAAGAACGGACTTACACGCTGTCGCTTTGTATTGACCTTATTAAGTTATGATGATCTTAGTGTGGTAGGCACAATTGTTTCAGAGACCTATACAAATGGCAGTTGTGGAGATTTTTTCAGGGCCTGTAGGGCAAATGCCGGTGTTTAATTCCAGTCGACACCTGTCCACCTTGTGATTGTGGCGGCTCTTTAGAAGTTAAATAAAGTGCGTATTGAAGCGGGGAGGATACACTCCCCAATTTTTCCAAACTAAATAGCGTGCATAAATATTATGTTATCTCCACACTTGGATTAGAGAAATTTTGGAAAAATCCTAAATTTGACCTTTATAATATTCATAGAGAGCGAATTTCTGGATAAAGCAAATGAATTAGCTGCCTAGAAATCAAATTCAAAAAATCCTATACAAATTATCTTTAAAGACGACGAGACAGATATAATTTACAACTTATAAAAAATCTCCCAAAGTTTGATAGTAATTTTATGACAGACAAAAACTTACAAAAATTAAGACAACAAATAGTTGATGAAACAGATGGGGGTAGATTTTCCAAACTGGCAGAAAAATTATTGAAAAAATATTCATCAACTGACAGAGAATATGTTTTGAATATCTTAACAGATTACGCAAGGAATGGACAAATTTTGCATTGGCGAAATTTTCTACTGACTGATATTATAGAACTTGTAAACGAAGATGAAGCTAACTACGCTGACTTTTTCGAATGGTGCATCACTCAGTCTGAATTAACGTATTGGGGCATTGACGGACTATTAAAAACCAGCGGCAAAAAATCATTTCCGGCACTAATCGAAATTCTAAAAAACGAAAGTTTTAATACTTCAATCCGTGCAAAAGCAATTAAAAGTATCTCATTATTTAGTAAACAACCTTTTGACCGAGAACTACCTAAAGATCCAGGACATTGGAAAGTAGCAGATTTAAGAATAGAAGAAATAGAAATCTGGCAGAAAAACGGCTTTCAAGACGGTGGTGGCTATCCTAAACCGAAAACGCATATTTCGCTAGAAAACACAAAAACAGAACTTGAAAAAATTGCTTCAAAACTTAACAAAAAACTCGAAGCACAAAGAGCTAAAAACCTAGACTTATCAAACCCGACAAACTGGCTCGTTATTGCAGACGAAACCGACATTTTAAACATAGAGAAAAAATGGAAATTACCGGAAAATTATTTGTTGTTCCTTAAACACTTCTCGCCTTTAAACGTATTTATTGACAACGAAAAATACTTTCAAGGTTTACATTTGTATGGAGCTTCTGACCTGATAAATAGACAGGAAGGCTATTCATTTAATTCGGTAACTAACAAGTCAATTGAGGATTGGCCAAATAATTTTGTTGTAATTGCAGATGCAGGAGCTGACCCGTATTGCATAGACATTAATGAAATAACAGAAAATGATGCACCAATTTATACAAGTATACACGGGAGTGGTGAGTGGGAATTTGAATTATATGCAGACAACTTCCTAACCTTTTTAAAAGAAATTGCGGAAAAATAATATTGACACTATGGATACAACAGAATTCGACCATTTACCTGATGAACTTAAGGAAAAAATTATAAAATCCAGACAGGCTTTTCTTCAAGCACGAGAAATCAGCGATAAGATTTCGGGCTCATTTCATATTTGTAATCTGAGTGTTTCTGCTACAGCAGACCATGCGATTTCAATAAGTGGCATCACTGACAATGAGGACGAAAAAATTGCTGTCCAAAATTTTGTATTACAAATGGAAAATGTTTCAAGTGTCTTCAATGGAATTGAAGTTCACTCAAATCCTACAGCGCTAAGCTTGGTTGCCAATGGAAAGGAGTTTATCGTTACTAAGTTGGCAGAATTGAAAACTGTGGTTGCACAGTTTAATGAAACCACAGTTGTTGAATATACCCTTAGCGGACATGATGAAACTACAATTATATTATTGAGAAATTCAACTCATTCATTTGCAATATATCTCCGATTCAATGGCGATGCAGGTTGCACTACGCATAATCCAAAAGGGACAACTATTGAAATGAAAGACTTTATGTTGACAAATGGACAAAGGGATGAGTACCCTACGGCATTGCTTGTTGATAATAAAGATGGTTTAGAAATACTGCAATTTTACTTATTAGCAGGAGGAATGTATCCCGGGATTGAATGGCGAGAAGAATAATTATTATGGAAATAGATCTTGCATCAGGTTTGCTGATCGACAGCTTGAACTGGCTGATAACAAATTCAGGACATTAGTTGATATTGTAAAGGTTTTGAGCTATATACTCAAGAATGAATATCAAACGATAGGGCAGGCATAGACCTTTTTTCGGATTATAACTTTATTTTATATCTAAGTGGTGTATTCCCAATAATGATCTGTATCGTCATTACAGAGAAAACCTTCAAACAAATTGCTTGCGATAAGCTGGTCTATTTTATTTTGATCAGTTGCAATTAAAAAGAAGAAGCTATCCCACTCAATGGTAAACAGAGCTTCTTTATCAGCCGAGTATAGGTAATAATCTTTACCGCCAATCTCATCGCAGAATTCATATTCGGTTAATTGATCAAGATCCACAGTTGTGGTATTTTCATAAAACTCGTCCGTTATCATGATCTGATTCTTTCCCATGAGTTTGAAAGCTTTATGGATAGTTATCTTTGAAAGCATACCAAACGACCCTTCAGTCGGGTGGTAGATACTTTCGCTGTCTGTATAATTGTTAAGCTGCTCCATGAGCTCCGGTCTAGTAAAATTTCGGTTTAGCGCACCTATTGAAGTCCTTAGAGCTGTATTAAGTTCCGCATAGCACGTCAGGGTTGAGCCATTCACGATATTTTTCCAAGGTATTGCTTTAGCTCCCCTAAAAATTTCTTCATCGGCAGGATATCGTTCATTGTCGTAACTATAGATATCCCTATTCGCCTCGGGAAGGTTTTTTAAAAAATCAATTTTCTTCAACGCTTCTTCATGAGATAGTAGCTTAGACTTTTTTAGATTAGTTTTATCAGTTTCCTCTCTGTCAAGTTGAAAGAAGGGGAGCAATGCGATGAAAACGGCGTCATAATGGTCTTTGAAATGCTCTTTTATTGCCCCTTGGTAGGGGTATAACTTTTCATCGTCAAATATGTTTCCCATAAGATATTGATTAAATATGAATAGCCTTTATTTCAAATCCAATATATGTAATTTCGGAGAGATCTGAAAATTGGAAATAGGCGTCACAACTTCGAACGAAATATGCGCAGAAGAATTACGAACAATTCAATGATGAGAAGTGATGTCGTGTGGATACAGTTGTCAATTTATAGGATATAGATCGTAAAAAATAAGAGGAGTTCACTTGGCATTGTCACAAATGATTATTACGATTATAGATATCCACGAAATTTCAGAATATAATACTCATCTATTTCAATGTATTGAAAGGATCTTTATAAGTCACACAGTTAATCCTCTACGTAATTTGGTATGGTCCATTTTGCCATATGCCAATTTACCTGATATGGATATGGTTCATAAAATGAATCATCTTCCGTTATCGTAAATCCCTGTTCAAAATTTGTTTTGGCTTCTCTCATTATCGTTTCTGCATTGACGATATCTTTTTTTTGTAATAGACATAGTCCCTTGTAATATTTGGCGTCAGAAAAATTGGAATAGTCAGCCATAGATTTGTCAAAATATAAAATAGCCTTGTCATAATCCCTTAATTCATATTGGATGATTCCCATATAAAATAATTCCAAAAAGTGGATCCAATTCTCTCCGCGCTCTTTTATAGTTTTTTCGAAGTCTCTTTCCAAAATTTGCTCCGCTTTAGCAAAATCGTTCTGTTGCAAGCGACACAGTGAAATGTAAAACTGATAAGAATGATCGTTTTGATAACCGTACCCAAACTCTTTTTCGGCCGTTTCCATATCCACAATAGCGCTTTTATAGTCTTTTTGAAAGATACATTTTAAATAACCTCTTCTTCCAAGATAGCTTTCACGGTCATAGATAACGGCTTTATTATAGCATTGTAATGCCAGATCATATTTCTTCATTTTCCAATAAGGAAGAGCCTTACTTTGCCATAATATAGCAATTGTCGAATCCTTTTGAATTCCTTTGTTAATATTATCTTCCCATCCCTGTAAGGTATAATGATATCTGTAAGCACCGTTCTTTAGATATTTTTCTATAGTGATTTCCTGTTTGGTCTGACTGCAACCAGATGAAAACACGAGTAAAGATAGGAGCAAGGAAAGTAATTTCATTTTTTTATTTATTGAATATAGGACGCTTACTAATATAGTATGTAAATTTTGGTATTGAAATACAATTGATTACAGAGTTTATAAAATCTTAAGTAACATTGCTTTGTATTATTGGTGAGATCTTTTTCTGGTTATTTCAATATAAATTTTTGGGGATAATTGTCAATTTTTTCAACTTTAAAATATTCGTCAAATTCTTCCATTTGTTTGGTTTCATAAAAGTCGATTATTTTTCCAAAAAACATCTCAAGTGTCGGTGCAATTACATTTCGGTCGTTGTCGGCGTGCCAAAATTCTATTAATTGTCCTTTTTGTTCAGTGAAAATTCCTTTCAAGTCGAAGCAAATACTGTCGCCACCTCCATTTTGAAAAATTGGTATCCAGTTTTCGTTCCACCAATTTTCGATTTCGAAATCAAACCCAATCATTGGTGTAAGTTCGGAAGCGTCATAAAGTGCTTGATGCAAAGGAATAAAACAAGAATTGTTTACAAAAGGTTCATAACAGTTCGGTTGTTGTCCGTTCTTCCATTTGTATAGTATTCGTAAATCCTTTGGTATTTTAATCTTATAATATTCTTCTAATTTGTTTAATTGAGAATTGTCCAAAGGCTCATTAAGCTGTCGATAAAATTCAGGTCTTAATGTCGATAAATAGTTGTCTAATTTTTGAATTATTTCGTCCATTCGTGTAGTCTGTATTTCAGTTCTGTAGCATTACTTGCTAACTTAATTTATATGCGATAAACTTTCGTATATATACCATTTTAAGATGTGTTGGCGAACTTTATTCCAATTTTTCAAATGTAAAAATATTGGGCATTGCAAAACAAGCAGTTTACAATTCGCTGGGTTTGGTTTAAAATTCGTTAAAAAATATTTGATTTGTGTAATCTCACCCTAGCTACCGTGAGATTACATACTGACGGGAACATATAACCTTAAAAAACTGTTCAGCGATATTAACATAAACGGGAATGAGATGATCAGTAACCATAGGAAGAATGATGATCGTTAATGTAATACAAAGCAATGTGGGAAAAAAACAAAAGAGAAAAGCAGGGGGAGGGGCTACTGTTATTAAAATGAAATTGATAGGTCTTCATTTCTGTCCAACAAGTTTGTTAAAATATGATTTCAATCAATAAGGAAATCATATTATCTCTTTGGAAAAAGTGAATATAAAGAACTTAGTCATGCAAAAGACAATTTCAAAAGCCAGCAAAAATACAAATAGCCCATAAATTGTATAACTTTATTTTATCAAAATTGGTAACTGTTCAAAAATCTGCACATTAAATAAAACATTTCATTTTACCAGCTTATGGAGAAAAAGATAGTTTCAGCAATTGGAAAACTAGGATTTGTTGTATTTCTTGTTATATTTCCGCACTTTGTACCATTACCTTTTTATTCTTATGCTCTTGTTTGTTTTGGAGCAATTTTCCTGATGCTAAGAAAAGAAGGAAAGACCTTTAGGGATATTGGGCTTATAAAGGGAAAATTTACTTCAAGAGCAATTATCTTAGGAGTTTTTACAGGATTAACCTGGGTTGCTTTTATGCAATTCGTATATATTCCAAGTATTAAATACTTTTTTGAAGTTTCAGATTATACGGAATATAATTTTATCAAAAGCAATATGACTATGCTGATAATGACGGTATTCGCAGCTATCGTTATTGGCGGATTTTATGAAGAGATCGTATTTCGTGGCTATATACAAAGCGTGTTTGAGAAGAGGATTTTTAAAGGTTTCAATCCTTTAATCAGTATGCTTTTAACAAGTTTACTTTTTGGTATTTACCATGTGCAGCAAGACATCTTCGCAGTTATAGCGGCATTTATGGGAGGGATGTATTGGGCTATTTTATCTAAGAAGTTTGGCAACCTTTGGATTCCTATAATTTCCCATGCGTTATTTGACACTGTTACACTTATCCTTATTTATAAAGGTGCATTTGGAGCTATCACGTATTGATCTATTCGTGTTAAAGAGCTATCATGACCACGTAGATTTAAAACTGTAATTCGGAATAATGTAATCAAAAAAAATAAAACAGGCTCATACGATAATTACGGAAATTGGATTGAACAAAAACAAATGATTAAAAGAAATCTTAAGGACGAATTTGAAGGTGGACTTTTAATAAAAAGAAAAATCGAATATTATGAATAAGCATGTCCGAAATTGATTGTAATCTTTCTAGTTATTAGTTAGACACATGAAACCCAATTATTGATTTCCCCTAATATTTATTCTGCTAATTATTTTAGTTTTTTGATTTATTGTTGTATATTTGACTGATAACCAATTGATAAAAATTATGGCAAGATCAAAAAAACACCTTGGTAAGTATGTAGATCCGCGTACCGATTTCGGTTGGAAATTTTACTTCGGTAGAGAGGAGAACAAAGTCTTACTAATTGAATTTCTCAATAGCTTGTTTCAGGGAGAGAAGATAATTTCAGATCTGAGATACAAGCCTGTAGAGCATGATGGCGATTATGAAGAAATGCGTCGCGTTGTATTTGATTTACATTGTATGAGCAGCGATGGCGAGGTTTTCATCATCGAGATGCAGCAGCTCTTCCAGGAGTTTTTTAAAGATCGCGCCGTGTATTATACCTCGCGTCTCATCAATAAGCAATTAGCGCGAGGAAAGAAGGGCAGTGATTATTACCTGCCGGAAGTTTACTTTATCGGTATTCTGGAGTTTAACATGGATGGAAATGGAAGTTCTGGTGTATCCCGTGTCACAGAGCGTCCTTATTTTTATGATGTCGCGCTTTGTGACAAATTGACCAAAGAAATATTTTATGATAAATTGGGGTACAAGATGATTTCGCTTCCATTGTTCAATAAACAGCCAGAGCAACTAAAGACAGTTATGGATCAGTGGTTGTACTTACTTAAACACTTGAGTACCATGGATAGATTGCCAACATTTTTGGATAAAAGAATATTTGGTCTTATCTTTGAGATAGGAGAGATAGGTAAATTAACGGAGGAGGAACTAATGTCATACGAGGCAAGTTTAAAACATAAGCGTGATGCTGAGAGCGTATTCAATTCGGCCAAGAAATCCGGAGAAGCTTTAGGTCACGCTAAAGGTCTAGCGGAAGGAGAGCGTAAAAAAGCTCTTGAGACTGCTAGAGCATTTAAGGAAATGGGGCTGCCTATAGCTGATATTGCTAGGGGCACAGGACTTTCTGTCGAAGAGGTCGAAAAGCTCTAGTACATCAGGGCCGGCATGTCTATAAATGAAATCTATCTTGCAGTAGGTTGGAGTCATAACATGCATACCAAACTTTTTCGTTTAAGTTTTCCATTTCTTTAGTGTTTTCTGACCTCTTTCAGATGCCAGTGCAATTCCTCAGGAACTAAATCAAAGGCAAAGTGAGAGATCTCAAAATCTTTTGAGAATAGCTCCTTATTATTATGCCAAACTGTTATTTGATCCCAATAAGCCAGGAAGAAATCTCCTTCCTGAATAAAGTCCATCCAACCATCTGCTTTAATTGATGCTTGTTTGTCGATCAATATAATACCTGAATAATTTTCCGGACTACCATCCAGAAACATTCCATTATGTCCCTCGATACAGGATTTCGACCAGTCGAAATCAAATTTGATGCTCATGCCCAATAAACTATTTAGTTCATCAACAAGTTGGATTTGCACTAGTTCCCTTAACTTTGGTCCCATAGTACATGAAAATCCATATTTATCGCAATTATCTTCCATAGATTCCTATTTAGGTGTTGAAAGTACTCTCTTCAATTTAAAGCCAGTATAGCCAATCAATGGAAATACGCCGGAAAGAATAACATAAATGCATTGAGCTTGGAAACCGTAGTTGAGATTTAATAAAAAAGGTATTTTCTCAATAAGATCATCGATTAAAATTTCATAGCATATATAATAAGCTTCTAAGATAATCCACACGATTGTAATTCCGATATTTTTATTAAACTGATAATTTCCCGTGATGAGTACACACGATACAAGTATGATCAACCCAATCAATGCTGGCCAGAATATTGAGATTACCTTTCTATTTCTTTGCGACTGTAAGTATCCTGCATAAATAAGTCCGGCAACTTGCAATCCAAAAATAATCAAGTTAAAATCTAAACTCTCCGTAAAATACCTCAGCCAATCACCGTCTGTTAATAATGCATAAAATGTCAAAGCCATAAAACAGAGATGCAAAAATAGGGGAGCGTTAATTCTCTTCATTATCTATATTACGTTTGTAGAATTTCAATGTTTTTATCGCTTTGAGAAGATCCTCTTCTGTTTGCGCTTTTAGGTTTGCTCCGTAAAGATTAAATCGGACTTTTGGAGAATCTCCCCATAGGCTGCCGATGTATATCCCAGTCGTACCTTTCCCGGATATCCTAGGAAATACGATTTTGGCTCTTCTGTTATCGATGGTATCCCAGGATACATTTTGTTTTCTGTACATATCGGCATCGAGATCAAAATCCAGTATCGGCATATCTTTTACAATAATATAGTCCGAAGAGTCTGTTGCGCTTTCCTCCATCATTTGTCTCGTAATGACCTCTATGTTATGCTCTGTCAAACTATTTGAATACATGCCCAGATCAAAGTAAAGCGTATCTGTTTTATCTACAGCAATAGCGCCTACATAACTGTCTATTCCGTTTTGTGTGACCTGCTGCCATTTATAAGGGACATCAATGGTAAATAGACCAAAATCCATTGTCTTTGTGCGAGATGGATCTTTGCACCCAACAACGAGGATCGTAAGGGTAGAAATGTGGAATAATTTTATGATCTGTTTCATGCTATGGCTTATGCTTTGAATCTACAAAATCCGGCTGAAGACTACAAGAAGTTATTGATTTAGGAAGGTGATTTATATCTCAATAATAAGACTGTTATTAAATCCGTTATAAGCTTCATTAATATAACCATGCGGGTTGCAAATGATTTCGGTGTCACCTATTGTATAGCGTGCTGGATCATGTATATGACCATGGATCCAGTAGGAGGGTTGATGCTTTAAGATAAATTCTTCCATATCCGAGGCGTATGCGGAGCTAATGGGATCGTCTAAATATCTCTTAGGAAGGGATCTTATACTTGGCGCATGGTGTGTTACTACGATATTATGTTTCGCTTGGCTGGTGCTAAGACTTTTCTCGAGCCATTGTCTGGAAGTTTGATGGATCTTAAACGTATCAATACTTCTCAATTTGGCATAATTGTCACCTAGTCTGATCTTCTTATAATCATTCATATGGCTTTGGCATAGCGATCCATATACTGCAGGATTGCCCTTTAAGGAAAAATCAGTCCATAATGTACAACCGTGGAAACAGACATTATCAATCTCCAAAGATTCATTTTCCAACACATGGATATTGGAATTGCTTGCAGCGTCCTTGATCTTAATTAGTGTTTTCGGATAGGTTCCTTTATAATACTCATGATTGCCCAGCACATAAATGATCGGTATATCCAATGAAAGTGATATGAGCCAGCTGATCCCTTTTACTCCTAAATCAGTATCTCCCGCCAGTACAAGCACATCTGCTACGCTCAGGTCGAAATCATTGTATCCAAATTCTCTATGCAGGTCGCTAACGATATGAATTTTCATCTTTGTCTTTTTGTCTCAGATTCTAATTTTAAATCACCATTACTAAAAGATAGCGGGTAGGTGTATCCACATTTTACAGCACGTCCATTTTGATACCCCGGTTTCCAGGGACTGGATCTCTTGATCAATTCTATTAACGCTTCACCAGTTTGATAACCAATATCTTTGGCTATCCGGAAATTACTGAGCTTACCATCTTCTCCAACCGTAAAATTGATGATCAGTTTACCGTTTACTTTTGCCTTCTTGGCAGCCGTTGGCACTTTATAATTACTAATAACCCAATTTTTGAACCCAACTGGGCCATCGGGGGGCTCAGGAAATACCTCGTTCATTTCTGGAAGAGAATCCGTGATTGTGTCCTGCTGTACTATTTTCGATTTTTCTTGTTGCTTTTTAAAGTAATCCTTTGTGCAGATAACAAGGATATCATTTGGATTACAACCGATTTGTCCTTCATTTTTTATATAATCAAAAGAAACAATCTGGCTTTCTATGGCAGCCAATTTTTTATTGAGTTTATCTCCGTGATTGATTGGATAGCCGATCCCGTCTATGACAAATGCTGTCTTTGGATCAGCGTGCAAGAAGTCAATCAATGCTTCATGATTGATTAAAACTAAGTTATTACGTATGGAGTCCAAAATAGGGGATTGGCAGACAGCCTGAGATAACAGGCCTATTGATAAAATACATATAAATGATAACTTATGGACCCAGAAAATTTTCATCCTATGAGTAATTGATAATCCCCTCCTGTTATTTAAATAGCTATATTCCCCGTCATAGCGTTTCATTCTTTTGAATCAGCTCAGCGATATAACGATTATAAGCGTCTCCCATGGGCAGCTCCATGTCCACGGTCAATTGTCTACGGACCACCTCAACTGTTTCATTCGAAAGTGGATTGACACCTGTTGATTTTACATTTTCCCAGTATATCCCGATCCCTCTTTTTTGCCAGTTAGGCAGGTCGTTGAAATTTATACCAAAGGTATGTAGCAATTCGTTCTTCATCGAAACATTGAGACCTTCAATTTGTTTGGTAGCTTCATTTTTATTAAGTCCATCTCGCCTTAGATTCCAGTAACAATGTGCATTTAATGCATTCCGGTGAGCATCTTCATTCCGCCATCTGAAATAGTCCTCCACAAGTAGCGCATTTGGCAATTCGGAGATTCTACAATCGAAAGCAGCGACATCACCCAGCATAGATGAGAATTTGGCACTTGCTTCACCTGCCAATATAGAAATCAATTTTCTGGTTTTTCGCCCGAATGTATTCTCATGCAAGTGGAATAGCAAAGAGATTTCATCACTTTCTGTAAACCCATATATCATATTAAACCCGCAGCACATGAGGTGCTTGGCGGTTTCGACCATCATATCCCTAAACTTCTCATCAAATGGTGCCTGGAAAGCATGTTTTTCTTTTGTCAGTTTCGTAAAATTCCGACCATCTATCCGTGCTACGATATACATCCCAGGTAAGACTTGCCTGTCCTGATAAGTCTCATAAATACGTAATTTCTTATCTAAATCATCAAACTTCATTTTGCCAGTCTTTAATTATAAATCCTTCTGCATGTAATGTCACATAATATAATTCGTGAAAACCCTCCTCAAGAGCAGGTATCTGTAACTTCTTATGCGTTCCCCGGATGCCGATATCAGGAATTCTTTCTTTATTTATCCTCATGCTATTTCTTTCCAGCGAGGACTCCAGGCTAGAGCTAAAATAGTAGCCGATAACTTTGTATTTATAAGCTTTAGCTATTTCAATATACTTTGTCCGTTCTACCTTTGTTGGATTTGTATTATCTACTACAAAGGCTTGCTGTGTTTCCAAACACGTTTTGATGAACCGACTTTCCTTATTGCGTGTATTCAGGAGATCCATCGAAATCCGAACATGGCTATTAAAGTGATTTTCTTTGTAGAAAGAGCTCTTTCCGCTAGCCTGGATCCCACAATAAATGATCATTTCCATCTCATAAAAAATAAATCTCTCCCATATTGAAGCATCAAATAATAGTCTTTTTTAAAGGCCATCTCTTAACTTTATATGGGATTTGGCTAACTACTTGCTGAATTTACAAAAGAGGTTTTAAATAGACAAAATATATAACTCCGTAGCTATAATTTCCATGACTATTTTGTATCTTGAAACAATATGGTTAATCTAGTTATAAGGAAAGTATTGAATGATTATGTCGCTTTCATAGATGACTTCAGATATCAGTTCTCTCCAAATATGGATGAATTTGAACAAAGGAGCAACCGGAATCGTTCGGGACATATTGGTGGATTCAATTACCAGTTTCATGGTGCGGGCTGCCGTTTAGAGAAAGACGCTATTGTATGTGAATTTGATTTTATGCCTACCAATGAATACCCCATTAAGTTTTCGACATGGGAAATGAGGGAATTTATTTTGACCAGTAAAGCATATGGAATAGATAAATTAGAGGAATCGGAATTGCATGAGCTGCTACATCCGTTGGTTGAAGATGGGACTCTTGTCAAATTGGTATTGGGTGGTGTAGTTTGGGAGATATACCAGGTTTAAAGCAAATTCATATGTTTACTTATATTTAAAGCTCCACATGAAGCCATTAGAAGAAATAGATATTTTTATTTTTGATACATTAACAGGTATTTTATTTGATAAAGTACCGGAGTATAAGGAAGTTGTTGATATGGGAGAGAATAGTTTTTTCTCAGATCGATCAACATATCTGTTTATGAACGAATTTACGGTATATCTTGGTGGCCAGATCATAGCTGATCGCACAAGCTCTTTTGTTGAAAGTTCCTTTGATTATATCAATTATATTGGGCAAAGCCACAACTGTGAAATCATCAATATCGTACATGTCGGTATCCTCGAAATATTATACACGGAGGAGGGAGTTGATTGGGAATGGGTCAAGATGAATCTGAGCGAGAAGTTACAGCCTTATTTTGAAGCCTGGTCAAAATATTACAGGTAATTATATTGTAACAAACGAACCAAAAAAATATCTGGTAGAATTACTTTTTCCCATAGTAAGACATTCACTTTTAAAAATATAATGAGAAAAGTAGTATTTAAAGACATAGACGGCAAAACAAAAAAACTTATGCTTTGCCAGGCAAAAGGCGGAGTTTATCTTTTTGGATATTACAGCTTACAGGACAGTTCTGCAGATTGGGATCACTTCTTTTGCACTATGGAAGACGCGAGTGAATGTTGCATTGAAGAGTATGCTATTAATGAAGAGGATTGGATAATAATTGCAGACCAACCTATACATTGTCAACAGGACTTTATTATTCCAACAAGGATAAAAGGTAGGGAAGTCGGAAAGCCTGTTTTTGGACATCTACAACGATTTGTTAGAGGACAGTGGGTTGACTATGAAATACCAGAGAAATGTATAAGTTTTGACGGACTTACAGGTGACCAGAGATTATTTACCACCGGACTTGTATTTGAGTATGAGAAGGCTTTAATTGAAGATAAGGCAAAAGCAATAAAAATTTTGAAAGCATTAAACTTTGATAAACCTTCGATTGACATAATTATTGGATAAATAAACATAACGCTAACCAGCACCTATGGAATTAAATGAAATAAAAAATATACAAGATTTCCAGAGATTTCTGTTTCAACAAAAGAATGAAAATTTTGTTCAATCTGATGATTCCAATTATTCAAAAACAATTTGCGGAACAGATTTCAGATCTGAAATTCTGTATGTTTTACCATCGACTGAAACATTGGAAAATATCAGGTTCTATGACAGTCTGAAGTTTATCACCATCAATAACTATAAGATTGATAGTAAAAATCTTGATGCATTAAAAAAGTATAAGGATAATTTAATAAATGTTAGCCATTTACATATTTGGAACATCAAACAAAATGATCTGGATTTAATTTCATTGTTTCCAAATTTGACACATTTATTAATTTCACATGTCAAAAAAGCTGACTTTTCATTTAACCGCTTAGACGAGCTAACGAATTTGAACACGCTTTGTCTTTTAAGTCTAAACAAAGTAGCAGACTTCAATTTCTTGCCAAACGCTACAAAATCTAGAATTAAAAACCTTTCGTTAACTTATACATCAAATCTTAAAAGTTTGAATGGGATTGATAAGTTCGAAAACCTTGAACACTTATCGCTCTTTGCATCAACAACAGAAAGTAACAAAAAAGTAAGCCTTGACGATTTATCAGGAATCGAAAACCTAGCAAAACTTAAAACATTTGAAATTGCTTATTTTCGGTTTGACAATAGGGAAATGGCCAAGAGACTTTCATTTTTAACGCAATTAAAAGAGTTTATGATTGATAATATCAAATATGAAAATAATTAACAAATGCGCTTGAATGAAATTATTAGACTTTTTCAAAATATTTAAACGAAAGACAACAGCAAGAAGGAACCTTGAGGCAGACGGCTATTTACCACTTCTCTGGGAAGACGATTATTGTCAAGTTGTAATTGTTCCATTAGAAAATACAGCATATGTATTAAAATCGATCGCAGAAATAGAACCACTGTCTGAAGCGTCACGAACGGATTTTGGATTTACTGAAATATTTGAACATGGAGAAATGCCTATAACCACCATTTCAAAAGAAATCCGAGAAGAGTATTTAACGTGGCTATTAAAAGGTTTTGGATTTGAAAGAGCAACGCACATAGATTATAATTGCGATAAAATTATTGACTGCACAACAGGACAGACTAAAGCGTATGGTTTCTCAAACTTCACTCTTTTCTTTGAAACAGAAGGGGAGTTCGTCAAACACATTTGGATTTCGATTAGCACGCTAGTTTCATTAGCGGAAATTTCGGTAGAAAAATTTGAATTGATCAAGTCAGTTTTATATAGTTTAGGTGAAGAATGTGAAATGATTTTGGTCGATTGGAATAGGATGGAATTAATCGATTTGAGAAACCGAAATAAGATAAATAATTACTTAAGTTATTTCTGGAAATGATAGATAAATACGAAAATTGGGACATTGATTTACCCCTGCCACAAGATCTATTTTTTTATAAAATGAATGTGGAGTATTATGAGATAACTATCCTGTTGAAGAGTTTGGTTGACCATACACAAATAGTTGAGATAAAATTTGAGTATTTTCTTTCCTATAAAGTCACAGTAGACTTGGCCTTAATGAAAATGGTTAACGATAATGCAGATTTTAGAGGTTTTGCCCGATCCACTTCTTCGAGTTATTTAAACTCAATCATTGAGGGAAGTTATGACATTTTAGAAAGGAAAAATATCGAACATTTTGTTATTTACAATTTAGACAATGCAATTGAGGTACTATCAGATGAGCCAGCCACCTTTCGATGGCTTAGTAAAGATGAGGTTAGAAGTTTTGAAGATTCTTGACAGGTATGAATGCTACCTTGCAACATTCCGCCACAGTACAATATCAAAGTCAGTCAATAGCTGACAAATTTTACCCTCACTGTCCCTTCCGATGTAAGTAGCATAAAAACCATCTCCATAGCCCGTGGAGAAAAAGACGGCATTTTGATTCTGAAAACTGTAATTTAAATAATCCTTGAGTTTTTCGGAGAATATATTGTCCCAGTTTTTGTCGAGCAGCGTGTTCAGACTATTCTTTGCTTCCTGATCAACGAAAAGACCTATTCCTGCATCTACTCCATATCCATATATTTCTTTGGATTTGATGGGAATTGGAGTCTGTCCCGGTAATAACGCAAACTCCCATTTACGGATAGGCTTATCTGAGAATTTTATTCGTGCAAATGCGATCCTTCTATCCTTATTAGCGTTGATATTTGCCATTGCCAATTCCACCGGAAACTCACCAACAGGAAACTTTTCATTAAAAGCTATCGCATCGCTTAGCATAACGGGGTCGGTAGCGATAATCTGGCCTGACGATACCTTTAGATTTCCTACAGCTATCTTATCAAAAGTAATTTCCGCGCCGAATTGCGTTACTTTTGTTCCCTTCACGAAACTGCCTTCAAACAGCTGTGGGAATGTCAGCGATATATCCTGAATGGTTATTTTCGGTATGCTATCTGCGAGGTCAAATTCGTTTGTTGGTCCAAGGATGTTTTTAGCGTTACTTGTAACTTTGTTCTTCGAAGTACATGAAAATAGCATCACGGCCATCATACATATTGCTATTGTTCTATTGTACATATGGAATAATTCTTCTTCTTTAATTCATGACTCTACAGGATGACCAATATCCTTAAAGAACTTTCTGAGCATTTCATATGTGCTGCAATCAGCGACAACCTGGCAGGAACTATCTATCGCCATTACTTCACAACTTAAACAGATATTCATCGCAGATACAATTTCGCCCGAGCTTTTATAGAACACGATAGCATCCCTGTAAATAGGGGCACACATCCAATTGGACACATCAGTTGTTTTTGTAAGCAAAATATTCTTTAGTAGACTGATTGCCTCATTACCATACTGAAAAGTATTGGTTCTTTGACTAGAAAAATGAAATCGACCTGTATCATCAAATAAGTACTGGGTTACACTTAATAGCGCGTCCAGTTCTTTCAACCGAATTTCTTCGGTGTCGGTCAGATTATTGCGTTTCTCTTTTCTTACTTTTAAATTATGTAGTTCCGGTTTTAGCACTTTAGACGAAGCTTCATATGCATCTCCTCTTTGAAGAGAGTAGGTTTCAAAGTAGTCAAATGCTAAGTCCTTAATATAATGAGAAGATGTGACTGAATTAGTGATACTTTTCATCGTTAAAACTGAGTGGTTATTTCTCTAAATACTAAAAATAAAAATATAAAAAAGGACTATTAATTGCTAATAAAAATATGATTAAGCGAGATCAATTAGAATTTTGGAAAATCCTAAAGGCCTTGAAGCAATAGATCCTCCAAATATTGATGAGGATCTTTTAGCTGAGATCGCATCTGAGATAGATTCTTATATGATATGATGAATATTTAGAGTTGGGGTTGGTAAAAGTCTAAGGGGATCTAGTAAACTTATCAATTTTAATAACTTAGATGAATAGAAATAGTTATCATATGAAAAACCGTTATATAGTCACTCCAAAAAATAAAGAAGCTGAAGAATTATTGGATTATAATAAGGCTACTGATAACGACTTAATTGAATTGACCTTGACAGAGGAGCAATTTAACACATTAAATTACCGTAATGTTTTTTCCACCTTAAATGAAATTCTAGGATGTAGCATTGATGATTTTGAGGACGAGTCGATCACCGATGAGAGACAGCTTGAGATGGGCTTAAACTACCTAAATGCTATAAATGTAAAGGACGAAGTTGCCAGAAAACTACTAAAAAAAATGATTTATTTATTCCAAGAAGCGAGGTCAAGGAAAACAGGTGTTTACTTCTACTTTTGACCCAATAAAAACATTCGAGAAACTCTGTCTCCTTAGTTTTAATAAAGAGCGTTATAAATCTGTTTTGCGGAACTTATTCTCATTCAACGGATTTCTAGCTTCCTGTATCTTAATACGGTTTCCCGTAACCAGCCCCCATTTAAACAGATACCTTAGTCATAAATAATTTGTAATAATCTTTAAAATTAATATTAACAAATATATTAATTCAAAATAAATAATGTATATTAGACTTAGGTATTAACCTTGCTCGATTTCTGTAGCAATCGCATGCAACTTTTGCAGGCCATCCTTGACCACTGTAGCTACTACAAATATGACGATATGCTGAGCTAAAGGCTATTATTGATAATATGAATCATTTTACTTAAGCAATTGAATAATATTATAAACTCGCAAATTAATGAAAAGTAGACTAATCAAAATATTATTACTCGGAATTTTAGCACTATCCTTTTCGAACATTTATGGACAGTCCGCTGAACCCAATTATGTTCATCCCAAGCAATATCTGCCCTCAAGTCCAGATGTCATGGCATTTAATAGGGTAAGCCATATACCAGTAGGTCTGTATACAGGAAAGCCGAATATTAACATTCCTATTTCAAGTTTGAAACTGCGGGATTATGAATTTCCAATTTCGATAAATTATAATGCCAGTGGAATTAAAGTGGAAGAAGTAGCCGCCAGTGTTGGATTGGGCTGGTCCTTAAATGCTTACGGCAATATATCGGTTGGGGTAAATGGATTTGGAGACTTCCAGAACAACGGTTTTGCGACACTGGCCTCCACAGAGTTTAAGCTGCCTGACAACTATTTAACAAACGTACTTTCTTATAAACCTGAAGAGTATCAAGGAGGTGTTATGTATCGTTTGGGGATGGGGAGCGCAGAAGGGACTATAGACACGCAGCCAGATACCTACTCGTACGCAATAAATGGTTATAGCGGAAAATTTTATTTTGACCAATTTGGCCAACCTCACACCATTCCCTTTAATGGCTTTAAGATCGAACAATCGGGCTTCGGAAATAACATCTCCATTACGGACCTAAAAGGAGTGAAATATACCTTTGCCGAATCCGAATTTTCTGTTCTGGAAAGTAATTGTGGGGCCGGGCCATCATTTCCGAGTCAGACGATGTTACTGACTAAAATTGCTCTACCAACTGGATCAACTATTCAGTTTGAATATGTTGCGTTAACCTATACACAGAGAATTCAGCAGCCATTGAGCCGAAACAGGCCTTTGGGCACGCAAAATTTCGGTTTAGATTGTATCAATACCAATACCGATATGACAGTCAATTCAAAGGTAATCAGTCGGATCATTAGTTCGGATGGGGCAGAGGTCAAATTCTATTATGGAGCAAACCGTAATGATCTCGTAGGGACAAAAGTATTGGATAGGATAGAAACAAAAAAAGCTGATGTGGCCCAGAATACATACTTTTATTATAGCTATTTTGGTTCTGGCGGCGAGTCTATGCGGCTGAAATTGGATAGTGTAAAAAATCATCAAGGCGGAACCTACAGTTTTAAGTATAATGAACAGGTGAACCTGCCAAGTCGATATTCATTTTCTCAGGATCATTGGGGATACTACAATGGCAAGAATAACGCTACCTTGTTGCCTATTGAACCAGAATTTGGATTTACAGCGGGAGCAAATCGCGATGTTGATCCAATATATTTACAGGCAAATATTTTAACCAGAATTGTTTATCCGACCAAAGGATATACCGATTTCGTCTATGAACCAAATGATTACTACACGAAAGATACGACAAGTACTGTATCACACTCTGATCATTATTTAAATAGTCCAAGTACACAAACAATAAATTTCTCGATTCCTCCGGGAGCTACAGTTAACCAATCTTTGCTCAAGATTCAGGTAAGTGGGTCGAGTTCTGGAGGAGGGATAGGTAACGAGCCCGAAGATCCGCAGAATTACATTGTTTCTATTGAGGGAAACAATGGCTTCCAGGCGGATTATACAGCCTATCAGAATCAGACGCTTGGATTGACTCTGACACCTGGGAATTATAGCATGCGGTTTTCCAGTATCGGCACTAGAAATACCAATGTGACACTGAGTTATGATGTGACAACAAAACAGTATTTTGAAGGGAACAGATATGCAGGAGGTCTTCGGTTAAAAAGCCAGACCAGTTATGCCAGCGCTTCGGATCCGACACCATTGGTGGAAAGCTATATATATTCCATTGACGGGAAATCTACCGGTCAAATAAATTATAAACCGAAGTATACCTATCTGATGGAAAAGTATTTTCTAGTCGCCAATACGGACAATTTTGTTCCTCATAAGTTTTATATTCAAAACTCGAACAGTATTGATCCTTTAAACACCTTGCAAGGCGGTAATGTAGGTTATACTTTTGTGTCTAAAGTACAATCAAATGCTTCTAAAAAAATAAGGATAGATTCCGAATTTTCTTATTATAAGGATTATGGCGGACGATATTCTTACCCTCTACCTCCCGTAATCAGCATGGATTGGGCAAATGGATTATTATTGAAAGAAACCTCTTATGTTGATAATAATGGTACATTTTCAGCTGTAAAAGAACTTAGAAATACCTATTCGATTCAAAATGAAGACAGCTTTTGGAATTACCATTTTTCACCTAATACCAAACCATCATTTGATGCTATCCGAGGAATAGGATACGTAATAGCTTATGCTTCGCCTCCTTATATAAATGGCTTAATTAAAAAAAATGCGACTTTTTTTGTCAACGAATATCGAATGATTTCGAAATGGCTCCGTCAGGATTCTGTTATTACAACCATTTTCAATATACCGCATAATGCCAAAACAGAATCAATCATGAGTTATGGAGACCTCTATAATTTTAAGCCAACTCGAATCAAGATCACCAATAGCGAAGGCAAGGTACAGAGTAAGCTGCTATATTATACCTCTAGTATCCCAGATAATCTGAAAACAGCCGAAACAGCCTTGCTAAAAAGCCAACACCGAATGGAACAGTTAGTTTTATCTTCTGATAGTACAGGATTGAATTCAAAGATAGATCAACGATTGGAGTTCAAGAACTATGGAAGCAATAACATCAGGTTAAATAAGGTTTATCAAAAAAATGGCGGAGCCGATGAATATTCATTGCTGGAAATCTCTTTATACGATACTTACGGAAATCCCAGAGAGTTTAAGGATCTAATAAATTCCCCATCAGTCTACCTTTGGGGCTATGGAGGCCAATACCCTGTTGTTGAAATAAAAAATGCGACCTATGCAGAGGTTTCCACCGTGCTTACTCAAGCAGCGATCGATAACCTCAACATATCAACGCACACTGAAACAACGATAGAGACGCTGATCAAGAATGCTGCGGATAAGCTCCGTAGCGACCCGAGACTGGCCAAGGCTATGGTGACCAGCTACACCTATAAACCGTTGGTTGGTATGACCAGCAAGACCGATCCTAGGGGAATAAAAGAGACGTATACGTACGACGGTATGCAACGGCTGCAGGCGATCCTTGATCATCTGAATTATGTGAGCAAGTCCTTTGATTATCATTATAGACCCAATTAAGCCTAACAGTTATGAAAAAGAACTTTTTAACTTTACTGTCATTAGCCACATTGGGATCTGTACAAGGACAGGCCCTGGTGGATAACCTTTCCCTTGTAACCTATGGCAACCAGACCAGCATTCATGCCCTCAAGAGCATTACGCTGAGCAACGGTTTTTACATCCCGGTGCAGCCTGCTGGCAAGACCGTCACGATCAGCATTGCAGGCTTTCAGAACATTGTCAGCACGCCCACAGCAGGGCAGAACTATATCTTGACCAAAACATTTCGAACACCCGGGGTGACGCTGGCCACGCTGAATGCCCAGCGTACCATCGGCGAGGAAAACCAGGTCATTCAGTACTTCGACGGGCTCGGAAGGCCGAGTCAGACGGTGCAGCTGATGGCCAGCCCGAGCTATAAGGATATCGTGCAGCATATCGAGTACGACGGATTTGACAGGGAGAGTACCAAGTATCTTCCACATGTTAAAAATCAGGTGGGAGATGGATCTTTCAAGCCTGCGGCGAAAACCGATCAGCAGGCTTACTATGCTACCTCAAACACCGTATAATCACTTAGGTGAAGTTTCCGATGCTCTTACTGGAATTAAGAATCAAATTCAGAAGCTCAATAAATCAATAAGTACAGATGAATTTACAGGTGATGTTTTAAAAGAGGCAAAAAATTTACGAAAGCATCTTCAAAAAGAAAAAGATCGAGTTCAAGATGTTTTAAATAGAGCCAGAAGAGAAATGAATAATATGTTTTAATATTGTGTAATGAAAAATAAAGATTTATTTATTGATGATTTGATCAAAGTATTCCCAGAAGTGAAGGAAGAAATGCTGGATGAAGATTATAGCTTTTCTATTACATTACAAATGGGACGTCTTAAACGGTATATTCAGAATGCTATAGATGAGAATAACTCAGATATATTTGATTCTATGATAGTTTTTTTTGTAGAAAATTTACCTTTGGTTGATGAGAAGGTGCAAAATGCAATTTTTATTAGCTTTTTAGGGAAATTAGACTTCTCAGGTACACCTAAATTTAAACAGAAGTTAGTCGGGGCCTTAGGAAGAGCTCGTGCTGATTTAGAAAGATACTATAATGAACCAGTAAGTCAAGAAATAGAGAAATTTTTAAGGCAATTTTGATTTACAAGCTTTAGTGATTTTCTTATTAAAAGGGGAGTGTAACACCAACTGTGTCATTGTATTAAAAAAACTTATGACACTGTCTCATAAAGTGTGTAAGTTATAAAAATGCGGAGTTGGAAAGGACTTCGCATTTTTTATTTACTTAACTTTATAAGAGTGTGATTGACAAGGATTCACTATTAAACGACAAGGAGTTCTTAAAGAGTTTTAAGGACGGTTTGGAGCTGCAATCGTTTTTCCGCGAGTTACAGGCACGTGCAGTATCGCAAATGCTTGAAGGAGAAATGGACGGCCACCTTGGCTATGAAAAGCATGAACGCAGTGGTCAGGGTAATTCACGCAACGGACATACGAGCAAAAAGGTCCGTGGCGATCAGGGAGATCTGGAAATTCAGGTTCCCCGAGATCGCGATGGTTCATTCAATCCGATCATTGTCCCTAAACACAAGAACATGATTGACGGAGTGGAGAACGTGATCGTTTCGCTGTATGCCAAAGGCATGAGTGTTTCGGATAAAGAAAATATGATGCGCGATGTGTATGGATTTGACCTTTCTGAATCGACGATTTCCCGGATTACCGACCGTGTGGCGGGTGATGTGATCGCCTGGCAAAACCGCCCGCTGGACAACGTATATCTGATTGTCTGGATGGATGGCATGTTTTTAAGGTCAGATACTCCTGAGATGGTGACCAAGAAACAGAGCACCGAAATTCGCGATTTGATACATTCCCTTCAACCGGAATGTATCATTAATAGACGTTTGGGCAATGGTCTGGGAGATTATACAGTGGTAGAACAGTCCTTGGTATCACAGGCACGGAAAAACTGGGAGGCCTGCATCACCATGAGTGAAAATTGGGGGTATAACAGACATGATAAAGAATGGAAAAGCCCCGAATTATTGGTTCGAAATTTGGTAGAAGTCGTTAGTAAAGGCGGTAATCTATTGCTTAATATTGGCTCTAAGGGTGATGGTACCTGGCCTCAGGAAAGTCTTAACAATCTACGGGCAATAGGTAACTGGATGAAAGTTAATGGCGAAGCACTTTATGGTACCTTTCCGTGGAAAGTAGCTGGGGAGGATCCATCTCCGAAGCAGGTGACCAAAGGGAATCAAAATGACAATGGCACCATGAAAGATGCTGTCAATGATGCGACGCCAAAGGAAATTGTATCTGATGTAAGGTTTACAACAAAAGATAAATACATCTATGTATTTGTGAGGAGCCCCAATACTTCAAGTTTCAGTATTGCAAATATGGCAAAAGGCAAGATCGAAATTGAAAATGTCAAATTATTGGGCAGTTCTAAAAATTAAAATGGAAACAGGATAGCAATTCACTTGAACTTGAATTGCCTGTCGGCAAACAAGGGGAAATACCAGTATATGTATACAAAGTGTCAACTAAATAGCTAATTAATAGTCAATTTCTCCTTATAATAAAATTGCTTACCACTCTTCAGCCAGATAACTTAAGTTATCTGGCTGATTTTCATACTGAATCACACCAAGTAAACATCCCATTTATTTCACGATTATTGTGCTGTATTTTTTTCGGGGGATGTCCAGAAGTTGGCAGGATCAAGCGTAATAACATTGTTTTTTAAATATTTATTGCTGCTTTTGTCAAATCCGCTCGGAATTAAAGAAATGTACTGCAGATCAGCATCGACAGACCTATATCTACTCTCTGTGTTAAACTGGCTCTTATTCGTGCATTGAATCCAATATAAATTCTTGGCCATATAATAGTCCAGGTACCAAGGTTTACTTACTTTGGACTCGGCGTTTAGCCGGAGAGGTTGATTATTTATCAAATGTGCCCTGACTTCTTCAATACTCAGTAAATTGTTGTTGTCGTCCATCACAAATGTACCATGGGAGGGGTCCATCCATAGCCATTTTTTTAAGGTTTCAGAATAGACACTATTGATCACATGGCAGTCAGTATCTTTGTCGTCTTTTGGCATGCATGTAACGTAGCGCGACTTAAATCCCATTGCGAGGTACATTTCATTCAACGTCATCGCTTTATGCCGACAGTTTATACCTTTTCCTGTTGCTTTATGGTAGTTGTAAAAATCAATCGCGTCAAATTCACATAGCGCCCAATTGCTGCCATCATATTTGATATTATTGGCAACAAAAAACATAATATTACGGATTTTAGAAATTTCATCACCATGACCAGCTATCGAGTCTAGTTTGAAAAAATTTTTGACCGCTACTAAATTACCATTGCTTGCTGCTTGGTAGGTAAATGGAGGCAAAGCGGCATTACTTTCCTTAACATATTCTCCTGACCGCTGTAATAAGACCAATTTATCATATTGCTTCAATTGACCGAATGCTTTTACAAATTTATTTTCCTGACGGATATTGTCTAAACTAGTATCATTTAGCACATTATTATAGTCCGTATATCCCCACAAAATAGCCTTTTCAAAACTTGTAATGGCCTGTTTTTTTTGATCAAGCAATGAGTGTAAGCAAGCAAGGTTGTAGTAAATATTCGCATTAATTCCCTTGATAGTTGCTTGGAATTCCTGCTTTTCTTTTTCAGACAGCTGTAAGCTGTCCATTTTTGCCGCAATGGAATTTAATACTGTAGTGGCTTTTTGATAATCCTTTGCCGGATAATAGGAATTATAATCCTGTTCTAATTTCTTAAAGTCTGAAAAGGAACTTATTCCATGTCGCCGAATTTGTTTGCGCAAATGCAGTGGCTGTCAGGAATACGAACAAAAGAAGGTTAAATAATGGTTTCATTGGAGGTTTTTAGTTAAATATCGTTTTATTCATAATCTATTAAATCCGTTGTTAACTATCCGACATATATTCATCAAGTCAATTAATATCTTCGCTAGACAGACAAGGTACTTGCCAAAAAGCTATCATGCTGAAAATAAAAACTTTGAATTAACACAACTGTTCAATACCGGACAATTGCTCTCTAAAAGCGGACACTTTACACAACCTTTAAACTTTTCTACGGTTTCCCGTAAGCAATCAGCTTTATAAGCCACTAGCTTAGCCTTACAAAGTGTGTAATAATCTAGATAGTTAATATTGACAAACATATTAATTCAAAATAAATAATTATATTAGGCTTGGGTATTAACCTTGCCCGATTGAAAAGAGTAAAGCCATGATAGTAACCACTACCAATTCCATCGAAGGGAGGGAGATTTCACGATATAATGATCCAATAGCTGCCAATGTTGTCATCGGCACCCATATCTTTAGCGATATCGGAGCAGTCTATGTAGACTTCTTTGGAGGCCAAGCTGGTAAGTGAAAGCGGCTTATATGCACTGGTGTTCAAAAGTAGGAAGGATTCTGCGTTAAAATTCAGAAAATGGATTACCAAGGAAGTTATACCCTCAATCCGTATTGGTATCCGACTGCATAGTTCCAGGATAGATGTCAATTCAATCCTTCTCGTGTTTTTGTACTATAGCCGTAATTAATTGTCTCATTGCTCTATTACTTATCACTGAACATCTCTTTCATCAATACACAACTGTTTCTTTCTTAATTTTGTTTAGGAGCTTTTCAACCTTTAAACTTAGTATATTTATTGATCGATCAGTTTCATGTTATTGCTTGTATTTCAATTTTTCGGTAGTGGACTTCTTAATGCAGAAAATCCAGCCTACCATGATGCCCATTTTGAGGATTTCAAAGAGCGACTTTCTTATTTTCAACAGGAACTCAGCCGCTCCGGTGTTGACACTACAGACGGATAAGACATTTTGTTATTTTAGCCATGAGTGCTCCCAAAAATGAGTAAGTATTCCTGATTTGCAATATTCTCTTTTTCCTCTTATCTCGTCATAGGAGTATTCAAAGATGTCTTTGACAGAAATTTTGGTCTGTTCCAAATGCTTGATTTTTTGTAGGGTAGCTCGCATCCGAAAAGGCCCAGAGTACTGCGGTGTACCCATTAGTTCCCGTTCTCCCCGTTCAAAAGTTGCTACGATATCTTTTACTAGCTGAAATAAATAAGGATTATACTTATTTGAAGAAAAGTGTTCTGAAGCTAAAGTACCATTTGTCGGATCAATTACAAAATACCCTTTTTCTTCCTTTTGTACTATATGTAAAAACCGGTTTGGATTATTCAAACTGATATCCCAGTCTACATAGTAGCCGCCATAATGGTAAACTAATAGATAACGTGCTATATCTGCTCGCTCTGCGTGATTTCGGGCTGTCAGATATGTATCTACTGCGAACTTATAGTTAGCATTTAAAAAATCCTCAAGTTGTTCCTCGTCCCAATAACATATTTCAAAACCATGATTTTCCATTTCCAACCATGATTTCAGACAATAATGTATTGTATTAGAAGGTATCTCACCTAGTATGATGTGATGAATTATTTTGGGTACATTCATAACTTAAGTATTTAAGATAAAATGATAAATTAGGTTATATCTGTATTGCTTTATATGAGGAGCAAGATAATATCTTCCTTTCAGATGATTTCAACGGATCTTAGTTTCATGTCTATTATACTATCATACGCTTCAGGATCAAAAAGCCTATACTTCTTGTTATACTCTTTTAATCGATTACACAAAGCAAAAATTACCTGTACTTCCTCGGGTACACATCTCTCCCTTAGAAAAGAAATAAAAGCATTTTTGTGTCCACCAATTATTTCTTTAAAGAAAACCAAGTTGTATTGGTAGGCATATTCGGCAAAAGATTGGATTTGCATATCTCTATATTTATATGATATTCTTTCATTATCAAAATTATAATTAAGGTGTATATCATCCAGTTTGTGAAACTTAAAGTTGTTGATTTTACAATCTATCCATAGTTTATAATCTTCACAATGTGTTGCATTTTTATCATAGTACAATTTCATACTTTGTAAATTATCTTTTCTAAGCATGACTGTTGGGTGTGCAATCGGGTTAAAGAAAAGTAATAACAATGTAATGTGAGAGTCGTATAGTACCCCACCCATTTTCCCCTTTTGTTTTGTGAATACAGCTGAGCTAAGGATATCAATGTCTTTGTTTTCTTTTAGATAGGAGTATTGTTCTTCTAGTCGATTCGGTAGCGATATATCATCAGCATCCATTCTAGCTATAATCGGGGCTTGCGAAATATACAGCCCATAATTGAGAGAACGTACTATTCCTCGATTTTTTTTTACTTGTATATTTTTTATGCGTGAGTCTCGAAAAGACGTTATGATATCCTGAGTTGAGTCCGTTGAACCATCATCAATAATTATTAATTCAAAATCCGCAAATGTTTGATTCAATATAGAAGAGATACTTTCTTTGATATATTTACTTGCATTGTATGCTGGCAAGATCACACTTATTTTAGACATAGTTATTCCATATAAAGTTGAAGAATTTTTAATTGTTTAGATAATGTATATTTTATCTCTATTTCATTGTTAATCAACTCTTTTTGTCTCTGTATCGCATTCACCATCTCTAATGTCGTAATTCTACCATATTTATATAATATCTTCTTTTGTTCAAGGATAGTGGCTTCATTGTCTATGTGATTTTTAATTAATAAAATTTGTTGTTGATGATATTTGATAGATTCGATCATATTTGTGAGATATGTATTTATTGAATTATTTTTAATTTCAATATTATCTTTTTGTCGCTCTTCTTCAAGCGCCAAAATTTGACGACTGTATCTGGTCTGACTCTGATCCAATATTGGCAAGCTAAGTCCTAAAAAAATTGTATTACCAATATTATTGTATAAGGTGTTAAAATAGTCAGGAGATTCAGATCCATTTAAAGGTCTAGAATAGTTTGTATTGACATTAAAACTAAGTGAAATCTTTGGATATCTTGCTTTTTTAATATTCTTGATGTTATATTCAATAGCCCTTAGCTTTTCTAATTCAGATAAATAGGATGGATTTCTAGCAATGGCATATTCCGTTATTTTTGCTTCATTGTCAAATATTTCATAAGGTACAGGTATAGAGTCGAATGAAAATTTAATCGAATCATGTACTGAAAGGTTGAAGAAATCAAAGAGATCTCTTTTTTTCTGATTAAATGAATTTCTTAGATTTAGCATCAATGTACTATCCGCAAAAATTTGATTCTCAACCTCAAGCGAATCTAGTATTGTGCGTCTATTTTTCTTTAGAAGCTCAATTACAATACGCTTTCCCTCGGATAACTTTTCTAACGTAATGAGCTGATTTTCAATTTTTTTTTGATCTATAAGTAAGTCACAATATAGATTGATAACTGTCTCCTTTGCCTTTAATAATTCATTTTTGCTGACAAAATCTTTATCGTTGGCCTCGTGAGTCAGTCTTTTTATATTATTACTGGTTTGTCCCCAATCATATATGGGTATATTTGATTGCAATCCTATGTTTTGATATGCTAGACTATTTATATCATATGCATTTGTTGTTGGATTTATTGATCGTCCCGTTAAGAGACCTCCTGACATATTGAAATTTAAAGTCGGAATCCTTTTCGCCTTTTCTCCTTTCAGCTTAATTTTATAAATTAATTTATCGTAGTTCGAGCTTTTTAAAGTTAGAACTTCAGTGGTCATCCTTAAAAAATTATCTAAAGTAATTGTTGTTTGACCAGTAGCAAAGCCGGGTAAAAATATTAAAATTAAAAGTACTGATGTTTTCACTTCCTAATAATATCAATAGCGTTATTAAGTATGTTATCTACTCCCTTGGTCACTTCCTCTTCGGTAAGTGGAACATAGACGTCAGGTTTAATTCCGATACCTTGGGTTTCTCCATGATCTGGGTAAAGTATTCGAATTCCAGTGTACCATAAGCTAAACGTAGGGCTCCCTATTAATGGGATTTTCACAACGTTACCATCTGCCCCCATCGAATTCCGTCCTATTATTGTGATATCATCTGCTCTCTGAGCAGCTCTCAATGCCATAGCTAGAAATTCTGGATTACTTCTTGATGCCTCCGAAATCAACGCCACGATCTTTCTGTTGGGACGGTGATTGCTCCCATCCGTTGTGGTCATATCAGACTCAATTAGACGTTGAGGATAATGAGAGAGCTTTTGTGTTTTTGCAAACAACAGATCCGAAGAAATGAATGATTGTATATCAAATTTACCGTTTGGATAATTTCGTAGATCCAGTATTATTTTTTCACTTTGACTAATCAATGCATTGACAGCGGCTGATGTGTCAATATGTGCTGGATTCAGATAGGTAATACTATCTTCGATAATGTAGATTCCATGATGTTCAATCGACTTTTGAAGGGTTGTATTGTTGTCTTTAAGTTTACTAAAGAGTC
This sequence comes from Sphingobacterium sp. GW821-FHT03E03, assembly GCF_059420745.1. NCBI lineage: Bacteria > Pseudomonadati > Bacteroidota > Sphingobacteriia > Sphingobacteriales > Sphingobacteriaceae > Sphingobacterium > Sphingobacterium sp. GW821-FHT03E03. Next base: position 12,816 of record NZ_JBWKUH010000029.1, on the reverse strand, counting down.
GAGAAAGACTAATATCGCCCTTTATTTTTATGTTTTTTTCGATTTTATCCGTGGCATAGACGATATCGATGGAGTCCGATATGGGTACGAGGCTCAAGAATTTTTCTTTATTGACGAAGTACTCATGTACGTCTGACCGAGGGCTACCTATATATGATGCTATTTTTTTGTATAAATCATTTATTGCTATGCCATTTATTTTATGTATGGTGCTGCCTATTTCTATCCCTGTTGTTCTTGAGAATGATTTATCAACATTTGTCACTATAAAATCTTGCTTGAATTTTTTTATATACATCGGAAGGCCTATAACAAAATTCCCATATATGCTGTGCGCAAATTCTATTGGCGATGTTGGTATGGCGCTATGCCCATCTTCAATAGATGCATTCAATGCGAGCAGATTCTTGTTATATTCCATTGATGCCGTTGCCTTGACAAATTGTGGTATCAGTTCTTCTAAAATGGATCCGTTATCAAATTGCCCTGATAGTGTGTACTTATATGGATATAGATATTTTATGATATTGCAATATCTGAATAGGTTTAAAAGTCGTTCGTATACATTGGGCAATACATTTTTGTGTAGTGTTTTCTCTTGGAGTTTTGTATAGACGAAATTATCAGATCGATCTATATATTTGTTCTTAAAAGCAGGAGGATTGTCCACTATCGCTTGTAACCTTTCTTTTTGTGCGGAGGTAAGCAATGAAGCCTTCTTGATCCATGAGTTGTCAAGATTGTCCCATATAAGACTGTCTGATTTTAGAGCCGTGGAATCCCGGTTGGTTTCCGAAGAAGCATAACTCAACAAGATATCTATACTCTGCTTAGGTGTTTCTATATCATCAAATATATTGTACAGTCGATCAAATAGGATCTCATCCCAATCGATATTCTTTTCTGAAATTGACGGTTCGTTATATTTAATAGCGCCCCAGGTTTGGGCCAACTCTGCAAGATTAGATACCATTTCCCGATTTTTGATCTTCGCCGAAAATCTATCTTCCCATTTTCTCAATGTTTTCCCAAATTGTATTTCCGGATGGACCTCGATTTTTGAAAAACTTGAGCTTCCTGAAGCAATAAAAAAGACGGATAGGGAATCGACCTCCGAGTCAAAGGGAATATATAGTTTCGAAGAAATTTTGTCAAATGGTATAGAATTTTTATAATAGAGCGACGTGTATCCTTTATTTCCACCGATAACGATGATTTCAAATTTTGCAGGATTTACAGAGAGAGGGCGCACTTTTTTTAACATTATATCCAGCGTCAGTTGGCCTTTGTCTACTTTTCTCAATTTGTAATATTTCGAATACATAACGCTATCCTGTATATTTCCATTGTCTAAGACTAGATTGCGGTTTTTGAGTACTACCTGTTGTTTTATACCGGTTGCCCAGTCTGATGAATATATGACTTCTTGCGCAAAATTTATATTGTAGATAAATATAAATAGGAGTGTAATGGACAATCTCATATTGTGTTTTTTCTAAATAAATAATATTTTTCAGTTATATAAAATATAGCAAGTTCTTCGAACCTCTGATTCTGATTGAAAAGCCTATTTATAAACATATGAATATGACTTAAAACGAACGAAGAATTGTAATTATTGGATTTTCCATCTAATAAAATAGCTAAGTTTTTTTGATATGACGTAATCGCTGAGTGCGAATCGCATGTTTGCAGGCTATTTAACTTTTCTTTAAATAAATTTTTTAGATGATTTTGTACAATCTTGTTTTTTTTAAATGAAAATTCATGAGCGAAATTGTTGAAGCCGGTCCTATAAATCTCAAATTTTTCATCTTTCCTGAGTTGCATAGCATCTAAAGTCGATTCGATGACTGTAAATGCAAAAACATAAGGATCTATGCTTTCATTATGCTTTAGATACTCCAATACGATTATGCTATTTAGATGGAATATTTTCTCACTTAAGTCTATATCTTGACTTTCATATCGTTCGATCTCTCTCACATACTTATCTGTCATAATGTTATCAATCTTATTATTTTTAATGAAATATTTAAGAGCACCAGATAATATCGACAAAAATTCAAACTGACGGTTTTTAGATTGAAATCTTATCCTAATATGAGGCAGAGGATCATTATATCTGATGAAGAAGAAGGTCTCATCAGCTTTTAGGTAGTTTTTAACTTTTGAATAGATTTTTGTAAGCACTTGGTTTGATATTTTAGTTCTGCAATATACTTTTACATACAGCCAATCTTCACCCAAAAGATAGTCCCTTTTCGCGCTGACTGCTTTTGGCATGTTCAGCGGAACCTCATTAGTATCTTTTCTCTTTAAAACAGGAATAATTATTTCGTTGGTATATATGTTATTTCCGTCATCCAATATCTCTGTGCCCAAAGAATCAAAGACATATTCAGTGAGTTCTACTGTTCGATTCTTTTTGAATTCTTTTTCCAGTACATTGAAGCAAATTTCGATATCAGTATTTATGACTAGGAAATTATCGTGTTTTTTCAATAGAAATACATTGGAAATGCAATATTTTTCCATCAATAGGATAAAGCTATCTTTAAAATCTAAATTTAGTTCTTTCTGTTGATTGGTTATTTCCTCTTGCGTTATCAACCATCTTGCTGAGGAGAGGATTAAATTTTCATAAGTAACTCTAGGTAAAAAGGTTTCCTCCATTAGCAGTCGTGGCCACTTCCAAAGGTTAATCATTGGGGAGTTTTGATTTTGTATTTCACAAAGAAAATGATATATCTCCAAACTTTTATTTGTAAAATTATGTGCGGAAGAAAGCCTGGGAATCACTCTCTTATTATGTCTTTTCGAGAACAAGATTACTTCATTTTTTTCCATACAGATATAGAGATCAGTAATGGAAATCCTTTTTTCTAGATTGATGCTGCTATTGGCTAAGAATTCTATTTCCCAATCTAATAGATGTGGACGAGATAAAACATTACCTATTCTGGATTCGGGTAAGTGAGCAATTTCGGCGTAGATAGTACCTTCTTGCTCATGAGGAGATAATTTATCCTTCACCAAGTTTTCGAGATCTTGGTCGGCATGGCAGAATCGACCAATTAAGTTCGTTGTCGAGATAGGTAAACTGATAATATTGAATTTCTCACCGTGCAAGTTGCCCATTAAGGAGAAATTATCCGGAAGAGGGTTCATCCTATGTGACTGAAAATCATCTTTCGTGAGTACAATCTCTTTATTTTCATTAATTAAATATTGTTTATAATGTTTGAAGGCTAATTTCTCAATTTCTGAAAGATTATTTTGAATGTTTTTCTCGGAGAAATGCCTTGTATCATGGTGTAAATCCCTGTATCCGAGACCATTTTCTTTATCAAACACATCCACTAATCGCACAGCTTGCTTATCATACTTTTCGTAAAAAGCTCGTTTGAAAGATTTTAAGTATTGTGATTCATAAGTCTCATGCTTGGTGAAATTATTGACAATTTGAATATTGTCAATAATGCTATTTACTAAATCATGTGGTAATGATAAGTTTTCATTCTTTTCAATTGTATCAACCTGAAATAAAACACTGTCTTTAGTTAAATCGTCCGTTTCTAGAAATGACTTAATCAGTCTATGTATTGTTAAATAATGTTCGATTGGATCAATAGAATCACGCGACAATTGTAATTTTTGGTCTATATTTAGGATGAGCTGTTGTAGATTTCTTATTTCATCGGTTGAAGGCTTTATCTTTCCTATGATATCTTTCAATATATAAAAAAATTCGTTTCCGGTGACATTGGGTTCAATGTTAGAGAGTAAAATGCTATTATCTATTAAATCATTGATATACACTACAACTTCTTCCTTATCGAAATCATGTAAAGACAATACATATTCAATGATTTGATCTATTGACTTATGGTCTCGACAGAATGATATGATTTTTAAAATAATCTGATTGTTTTCTGTTCCACTTAAGTGAAATGTTCTATGTCCATTCGGTGAATATTTATATTCAAAATATTTTAAACTGCCATTGGCTTTATAAATGGATGAGTTCGACCTGTATTTTAAATTTAGTCTTATTGAAGGTAATAAGGATATTTTCTTTGAAAGCCTGCATAATATATCCATATCCAATCTTAGATGCTTAATGTATTTCTGCTTATCTATATTTAGATCTTTCGCATCAGATATCGTACCGATCGAACAGGACGAAAATAATCCAAATGGTGTACATCTATTTGAAGCTCTATTTATATATTTAAATAGTGAAATCAGCAATTTTTCATGCTTATCTCTCGATAACTTTACATCGTCCTTTTTTATTCTCATTAATTCGTTATAAAGAGGGGGAGATGCTAGGTATAAAGCCTCTAGAAAAGTATCACTTAGAGAATCTACTATTTTATTTATGTCACCTCCATAAGAAAAATCAGTTTTCTCTATAAAGGAGATGGGAAGTAAAGGCGTTCTTAGTATGAAGAACGGTGTAATATAATTATGTTGTAACATAGTTTAGATAAGTATAGAGGATTCCCAATTCAATTTCCCTTTGTCAAATCTGCTAAGTAAGCTTAGGCCCACTCCAGAGATTCCATCCAATAGAGAGAAGCTATCTACGTATCCGTTGTCATTTGTCCATTTTGTTTCTCCAGTAATTAAACTGGATTTTTGATTCATCATACTTAAACCTATTTTTAACCATTTGTTTGAACATTCTAGGAAGCTATTTTCCATTGTTCTTTGATAGAAAATATAGAAAATATGGGCAATGCCAGCTGCGCCATGACATATCCCCGCATCTCTAATAGATGAGTTTTCAATGGTTCTATCTGTCGAGTGCTTTAAAATATTCAAAGCTTCCTTCCGTAGATTCTCATCCTTCAATCTGACAGCTGCATTCCATATAGAGATTGCAACCCCCAGATCTCCATAACACCATCCTAGACGACTATTAGTTGAATAGTTGTTAGAATTTAAGTTCGCTGTGTATGGAAAAATAGAGGTATAGTTATCATTATTTTTATATTGCAATAGCGTTTTTGCGATTTTACTTATTATTTCGGCTTGATGTTTTTGATCTTTTTCAGAATTTATCTTGCATAATACTGAGAGTATGGCAGGTGTCCCATGAGACAAACCCAGATTTATAGTCTGTGGCTCAATCTTTTTTTCCTCAAATTGATAGTGTTCCCAAAAAAAACGATCATCATCGTAATAAGCTTTTTCAAAAAGGGAGGACATCATCTTTTTTTGTATAGTTGCTGATCGCTTTCCTTCTCTATGCGACATATAGTAGAGTGCACCAGAAGCACCATGCAAGAAATCATGATAGTCTATACTGATGGTTCTATTGAAAAAGTTAAGGGCGATTTCATCTAAATCACTCAAATCAAATTCATTTATCCATAATCCTTTGTTATCCATATAGGTATACAACCATCCTGTACCCAAAATTCCTGAACAGAACGATACAGTGGATGTTATTTCCTCAGAATACGATATATTTTTTTGAGTAAGCCTATCCATTATTTCCTTAGAAAGAAGTAATGCCTGTTTGTCATGAAATAAGCTCCCATAGTGAAGTAAAAAAATGGATATACCAGCACTATTTAATAAAGCTCCATTATCCAAAGGAATATTATGAAGATTAGAAATAATTATCTTTTTTACGTCTAAGATTGATTTTTCAAGAAGTTTTCGATGTGCTGATGTAGTCATAAAACTCTATTGTTTTAAGGGTTGTAAAATTTATATTCATTAATTCGTTCTTGTAATCATAAGTTTTTTCCACCAATTCCTTTCTGATATTTTCGTTTTTAAAAAGGGTTTGTATATTGCTGGTTAACTTACCCATATCAATTGTTCTCGTATTATTATCATCGTTTATTGGTGTTTTTAACACTTGATCATCTTTGAAAACTTTGAAGCCATTAATATCTGTTAGAATAAGTGGAATATCATTATGGATCATTTCAACTACTGCAAGACTTGATTGCTCTGAAAATGAGGGAAGAATTCCGATATCTGCAATTTTATAATATTCGGCCAATTCGTCTCTATTCACATAACCAGTAAAGAGTACATTGTTTAGGCTTTTTTTTGATTTTTTAAGAATTTCATGGAAATTGCCAGATCCAACAACAATAAGTTTCTTCGATGGATCACCTTTGGCAAATTTTATAAAAGCCTCAACTAGATCATAGATTCCTTTCGATTTTTCCAGTCGTCCAACAAAAATTGCTATGAAATCGTCTCGATGGAAACCCAGTTGCTTTTTTAAAATATGTTTTGATTTCCTGCTGGGTTTCCATTGTATACCATTATATATGACAGTGGATTTTGAACTTGGGAACAAAAAGTATGTATTTGCAATTTTTTTTGTCTCCTCTGATAAAAAAATACAACCGTCTATTATAGAATACATCTCTCTGTCAATCTTTCCTAAGTAATTTAATGTATAGTTCTGATCAGACGATGCTGTCGTTAAACTCGTATGTTGTGTTAATACAATCTTAAAACCCGACTGCTTTGCTATTCTGGCCAGATCTATGTCACAAGTTAGATTTAGATGAAATATCCCGCTTTCAATATTTGAGTTCAAAAGAATTGAATTGAAAATTATTTGTGCAGATGAAGAATTGATATTGGAGTAGGATCCTTTTAAAGTGATTTTAATAGTTGTAAAATGGTTTTTTGTAACCTCAATTTCACCTTTATCTGCATATCCCACTTCTACATATATCAAATTGATACAATTTTGTTTGGCTAGCGCTTTTGTTAAATACTCTACATAAGCACCTATTCCATATGCTTTGCTAATACCTTGCGAGTTAACCAATATGATATTTTGCATGTCCGTTTATTAATAATTTTTGTAAAAGCATGATATCTAGATCCATTTTTTTATTGCTTAATTTTTGCATGATGATGCTTAGATCATCTTCATTTTTTATAATTTTATTTTTCTCTCCATAGATAAAATTGAATATGTCATTCGGAATTGATTTTAACTTTTTACTCTTTAACTTACTAAATGTGGAAAGCAAGATATCTTTACGGTTCCGTTTGTAGGCAATGATGCTGATGAAAATAAGGTAAATGCTATCATTGAACGTGTTGTACTTATCATTGAATGTTTGAATGTAATGAACATAGTTGGTCGAATTTATTGTTTCATTCTTCAATTGAATCAATAATAGAAGTAGACATGGTTTATGATTTTCTATAACGATGGGTCCTTTAGTGTAGGTCGCGTCAACCAGAAAATCTAAATTTTGATGTTCATACAAATAAGTTTGCCCTTTAGATTTAGAAGGTATGGTGCCTAATGTGCTTACTAATTCATCTATCTCTAGATCGATATCTGTTAGAGATGTAATACAGATTGAATAGTCTATTATGAAATATAGTTCAGAGTATTTTTTTCTTGCATATGAGAACTTAAGAGTTTCTTTAAGTAGTGCGATTGCAAAATCCAAGCTTTGGATGTTCTCCGTCAGAATATATGAAGAAAATAAGAAATGACAAACATGTAATTTTGATTTTATATTGTTCTCTAAAAAAACATTTGTTACTAACTGGTTTATTGTCTTTATTACTTTATTTTTCATCTTGGCCTTTTACTAGACTTGTTATTATTCTTTCAAATAGACTTTTATTATCCGAAGTGACGACCACCTCCGCCCTTAAGTTTTCTTTGTATTGTAATTTTTTACCTAAGCTGGTAGTTAAGCCATTAGCAATATACACGCTACTCATGGCTCCGCTGTCAGTTACGACTTCAGATAAACTGACTATTTTCCCAGAAAGTACCCCATACTCCTTATAAGGGTAGGCATCCAATCGAATCTCTACTGGTGTATTTTTCTTGATTTTCGTAAGAGAGGTCTGTTTGAAGTAGCACTTAAGTAAAAAACCAGATTGTTTTGGAATGATGTAGCCAATATTACTATTTTTCATTATTCGATCGCCAACTTGAAGCAAAGGATTGAGTTCAACTATACCATTTTGTGAGGCAGGGACTGTGCTGCTAATAATCCATTTTTTGATAGCATTTTTCACAGTGATAAATGAATTGACTAGGTTTAAATAGGCTTGCTCATCGTTGTTTTGGAGATCGGATAGTCTACTCGCTGCCGAGGTTTCCGATAGATCGGAGTTTAATAGCCTGTCTTTCGCCGTACTCACCGATATGTTTTTAGCTGTTTTTTGGCTTTTGTATGACACATATTGATCGTAAGTGATAAGTCTATTACGGTATAAAAATTCTTCGTCTTCATTTTTATTTGTACTATCGGCCTGAAGTTCTTGTAGTTCACTTTTAACTATATTCCTTCTTTTAGTAGAGATATTCTGCTCTAAAGCTGTGATTTTTTTCGCTTTCTCATTGTAATAATTTGTCTGTTGATACTTCCCTAAATCGTTCAAGAATAATTTATAATCTTGGAAAATTTCACTTCCTTCTATTTGTTCCAAATATGAATACAACAAATTATAGTCTGCAATTGTAATTCTCTTTTCCATTATCTTTCGGCCTATAGTAAATCTTAGGGTTCGGTCAATTGCTAATATTGTGTCCTTATGGATAGGGGATTGAAGCCATATCAATGGATCACCTACTGTTACAGTGTCATTATCTTTTTTAACAAATTGATAAATGATGCCATCTTTGTCTGAGGTTATAGGTTTAATGGAGTTTTGATTTGACAAATGAGCCTGTTGTACTATTTTATCTGGATATCGAACAAATATGGACGAAAAAAGCAATATTATACAAATGGTAACGATTATATAAATGCCGTTTCTTTCCAAGAATCCAGGGCTCCTATGGACAAATTCCAATACTTCGTCTGATGCTTGATTATGATGAAACTTTTTCTTCATTTGATACTTCCAATTGTTCCTTTATAAGATGCCAATATTTGGCTTTCTTTTGCAATAGTTCATTGTGTGTGCCAGATTCCATTATCTCCCCATCATCTAAAACAATTATTAAATCTGCATTTTTGATCGTACTTAGCCTATGCGAAATAATGATCGTTGTTTTATTGTAGGAGTATGTCTTGATATTCTGTATTATTTCATTCTCATTTTTAGAATCAAGAGAGTTTGTGGGTTCATCTAAAAATAGAAACTGAGGATCTTTGTATAGCGAACGAGCTATTAAGATCCTTTGCCTTTGACCTTGACTCAATCCGATACCCTCAGTTCCAATGGTAGAATGTATCCCTTTTGGTTGGTCCATTACAAAATCATGTATATTTGCAATTTTGCAACAGTCCATTGCTCTTTCAATATTTGGGTCAATATCACCCAATGCAATATTATTGAGTATGGTCTCGTTAAAGATGAAGCCATTGTGTGTAACGAAACCTGAATAATCTCTCCATAACATCGGAGAGATTTTATGAAATGGGATGTCCTCTAAATAGATTTCTCCTTCGTACTCAGAGTATGATCTCATTAATATTTTGAGTAGAGTAGACTTTCCACAGCCGCTCGACCCAATTATGGCTGTAGTCTTCCTTAAAGGTATTTCAAGGCTGATATTTTTTAATACGCATTTATCTTGTCCAGGGTATTTAAAATGTAAATCTTTTATTTTAATGTGGCCATCGGTACGTATTAATTGATTTTCAATGGTTATAGGTGAAAAATTATATTCTTCTTTTATCGTATGTATGTCATTTAAACGTTCTAAGCTGATTTTAGTATCTTGCGTTTGTTGGACAAATCCTAGAAAAGCGGATAAAGGACCACTAAGCTGACCGATTATAAATTGAACAGATATCATTGTTCCGAATGATATTTCCCCATCTATCACTTGCTTAGCGACAAGTAAGCTTATTGTGATATTCTTGATATGTGTTATAAGTAATGCTCCACTGGATTGGATCTGGTTATAGTCAATTGTTTTAAAAACAAAGTTGAATGTGTCAATCTGTAATTTTTCCCATTGCCATCTTTTCGAAAGTTCTGCATTATTCAGTTTGATGTCCTGCATCCCTTCAATGAATTGGATGATGTTGTTCTGATTTCTAGAGCCAATTTCGAAACTCTGATAATTCAACTTTCTTCTTATCCCCATGAATGCCCATATCCAAAGTAGATAAAATGCATGCCCGATGATAAAGATGATGAACAATGTATAGTTAAAGGAGAGAAGTATAACTGTATACAAACAGAATGTTACGATTGAGGTAACTAAGTTTAACGATGTATTGGTAATAAAAGATTGGATGACACTATGGTCCCCCAATCTTTTTAGTGTATCGCCGGTATGGTATTTGTCAAAATATGATATCGGCAAAAGAGTCAACTTTTTCCAGAAGTCAGATAAAATGGAGATATTTAAAATGTTGGACATTCTGGTCGATATCCTGGTATTGATGAATCCTACGATAGTAGAACTAATGGTTAAGACAATTTGGGCTATTGTGATTAATATTATGAAATTGAAATCGCGACCTTCAATACCAATATCTACTGTACTTTTCATAATAAAAGGGGTAACCCCTTGTACAAAAAGAGCGAATACGAACGATGTCAATATCGTGTAAATCTGTTTCTTACAATTTCTTAGATACTGAAAATAAAAAGCAAGTTTCACCTTTCGGTCATTCTCTAATACCTGTGTTTCATAGAATTTTGGCGTGGTTTCTATCAAAATAGCATGGCCATTAAATTCTTCAGAAATAGCCCATCCCTCTAAAAATTCATCTTTTGAGTACACTAGCCGCCCTACAGCAGGGTCTATAACCTTAATCCTATCTGAATTTGATATTTTTTCAAGCACAACATAATGATTGCCCTTCCAGTGTAATATGGTAGGTTGAGTAATCGATTTTAAGGCATCAAAAGAAATTCGTACCGCTCTTGCTTTTAAATGTAGTTCTTCTGCTAAATGACATAATGAAAAAAAGGAAGTTCCAGACTTTGTATACCCTGATTTCTCTTTTAAGAATGACAGATCGTAATTTTTTCCGAAATAATTTGCAATTATCCGAATACAGGTTTGTCCGCAATCACTGGAATTTAACTGAAGAATAGGCTTTATGCTTTTCACAAATATGCATTATAGATATAACTTACTTAGGACAGCCGCAGGTGGCTTTCAGACAGGTTTGATCTCCGTATGTTTTAACTACACATGTATCAGTACAATTGCCGAACGTACACTCATGATCGGTATGACACATTTCCATAGCAGTCATATAGCAGGTGGCTACCGCAGGATTTGATTCTGGATTACAACCTCCCCTATAAAAAGAAAGACAATCTGAACCTGTATCTCCGTAGGTGTCTTCACATGTATCTTTACCTTGACAGGTCACCGTACAATTGGGCCCTACTGTGGGGGCAAGTCCACCAACCAATCTTCTTTGCTCTTCTTTGGTCAAATCAGCAATATCTTGCTTAGTGAATTTTAAGATTTTTTTTGATTTCATTTTTTTTTGATTTAGAAATGGTAAATAATTAAAGCTATTCATTAATAGCTGAGTATTAGCATGTGCATGTCACTTCGTGATACGATCTCGGGCACCCAAATTCAGTACAGTTTGCATAGGTGCATTCGCGATCTGTATGGCACCATTTTTGAATACTTGGAACACAGGTTGCGGCGTCCGGTTCTGATTCAGGTGAGCAAGGACCCGTTCCGCCATAAAAACTGGGACACCAATCTGTGACACCATAACACAATACAAATGTCAGATCATCACAGGTATCTTTGCCTTTGCATGTAATAGTACAATTACCTCCTACAGTTCCACCATCTCCACCAATTACTTGTTTTTGCTCTTCCTTTGTTAAATCAGCAATATCTTGCTTGTTGAACTTTAAAATTTTTTTTGCTTTCATATTTATTATAATAAATTTGGTCGGTTAACACGCACATGAGGCATCACGATACGTATTGGGGCATGTATCAGTGCATAATCCATAGGTGCATTCCTGATCCGTATGGCACTGTTGAAGAGCTGACATCCCGCAGGTAATATTCTTATAATGTGAAGCGGGATCACATTCGAATCCACCATAGCGACTTAGGCAACCATCAGTGACATAATCAACTGTCCAGCATTCGTTGGGCCCCTCGCAAGTATTGGTACAATTGGGACCTATTGTTGGAGCAAGTCCGCCTATTACTTTTTTCTGCTCCTCATTTGTCAAATCAGCAATGTCTTGCTTATTGAATTTTAAGACTTTTTTTGATTTCATGTTTGTAAATGATTATTAATTTAAAGTGTTAACAATATCATTCTGTTTATACTAAATGAATTCCCAAAAAAAATAAAATCATGCCTTCTAATGAATTTTAGAAGATTTTTGAAAAAATTAATCGGTTCAATAGCATTTGAATGTCATACATTGATACCCATTTTCTGTTTCGGGAGCACATGGATAGGGATCACATCCAGTTGGAGCGGTAATATTAAAGCATTCTCCATACGCTACACAGGTTATAGTACCACAGTTTTCAGACTCACCGCAGATGATGGTTGGGGTCTGACCCCCAATTACCTTTTTCTGTTCTTCTTTTGTTAAATTGGCAATGTCTTGCCGAGTGAAGGTTAACTTTTTTTTTCTGATCATAATAACTGAAGTTCAATTAAGTTTTTATCTTTATAAGATCTTACTTCGCGCGAAAAAAATCAGTATTGGCTAAAAAAAATGGCAAATATCCTCGATATTAAATAACTATTTTTAGTTTCAAATAAGCAGAAACATCTATTTTGTAAAAGTTTATAATTGCAATATCTTAAAGTTAAAATCATTTTTTGAGTAATGCAAATTTTTTTTAACTAAATTGCCTCAAGAGATACTTTACTTGAAAAAATT